>CAILVY010000298.1 GCA_903837785.1 Candidatus Hydrogenedentota bacterium | reverse complement strand
CCACAGCGCGACGAATTCGTCACCTACGCCGCGGAGAAGTATACCTGAGCGGGGATTGCCTTCTCACCACAGCCGAAAGACGGAATCCACTAGGCCGTGGCCTGGCGCTCGGGGAACAGGGCGCCGGTGCCCGGCCGTTGCGGTGCAACCGCGACGGCCGGGCCGCCGTGAGAGCGTGGCGTGGGGGGGGAGAAGACACCCCCCCTGCCCCCCCGCACGCGTGGGGGTGATGAGATTCAGCACGGAGGCCACGGGCACGGAGTGCCCCTGCACGCGTGGGCCTGATGCCCTTCGCGGCTTCGTGCACTTGTCCGCCTTTGGCTTGGTTTGTCCGCCTCTGACGGACTTGTCCGCCTCTGGCGGATTCCCGTGAGACTCCCTTGTCCCCACCGGGCAGGGCTGCCCCAAGCGCGCAACGCGGCCCAGGGTTGCTTGGGGGTGGGCCGCATGCTACTCTGCCCCGTGACTTTTTGGAGGGTGAAACGATGTATCGTCGGATGGCCTTGGCCGGGTGCGTGATGGCGGCCCTGTGCGGCATGCTTGGGGCAAACGCGGAAACGGCCGCATTGCTGCGGTCGGGGCTGCCGAATGCGGACGCCCCACTGGAGAATCTCCTGTCGGCGCAGTTGAAGGCCGCGGATTACACGGTGACGGAACTCGGCTTTCCGGAGCTCTGCGATGCGGCGCGGCTTTCGGCGGAGGCGGTGGATGTGCTCGTGCTGCCGGACTCTTCCGCACTGCCCGCGGCCGCGGCCGGCCCGATAGAAGCCTACCTGAAGGCCGGGGGCGATATCGTGGCCCTGAACGCGCCCATGTGGCGCACGCCGCTGATCCAGGACGGGGCGGAGTGGGTGACCCGGGAAGCCTACCGCGAGAAGCACCGGGGGGCTCTCATGTCCCGGACCCTCTTCGATTTCGCCCCGGGCTCGATCGACGCCTGGCACCGCAATTCGAATGACCTGGCGCATCCCGCGGCGTACGAGCTGCAGACGGGCCTCGGCGAACCCGCGAACAACGCGCTGCACGTTTCAATCGGACTGCTCGACAATTGGGAAACCTTTGTATCGCCCCCGCTCGAACAGCCCTTTCCCGAAGGGCAGACTTTGACGGTCTTCTGGGCCAGGGGCGGTCCGCAGACCACCGAACTGGCCGTGGAATGGGTGGAGCAGGACGGCTCGCGCTGGATCGGGACGGCCCCCCTGACGGGCGAGTGGCAGCTCTACGTGATGGAACCCAAGGACTTCCGCTACTGGGAGAGCAATCCGGCCCGGGCCAACACGATCTTTCAGCCGGAACATGCGGTGAAAGTGAGCATCGGGCTGGCCCTCTCGCACAACCGGCTCTCGGGCGACAAGCACGAGTACTGGTTGGGGCCCTTTGGCTCGGCCGCGCGCACGCCCGAACATGAAAAACTGCTGACCTCCTTCAAGGCGCCGCTGCTCGACACGCTGTCGCCGTCGTACAAGTTCTACGAGTGCCGCGAAGTCAGGAAGATGACCACGGGCGGCACGCCGATTCCGGTCGCCGGGCAGGTCTTCGCGCCCCATCCGCGCCCCGGGGCCTACGGCTTCGACAAGGGCCGGGATTGGCGCTGGGCGCCCCTCGTCGAGGCATTCTCGGCCACCGGCGCGTGGCGCGGCGCTCCCGGCGTCGCAACCGTCCACGCGGCCGGCCCCTGGAAAGGCGGGGTGTGGGTTTCTTTCGGCGTGCGCGACCCCGCGTGGTACCGCGAACAGGCCGTGAGCGGGGTGCTCCAGAATATCCTGCAGGCCATGCATTACGGCGTCTTCCTGCTGGACGGCGGCCCGGCGTTCTACACATACAACGAGGGCCAGCCCATTACGCTGGGCCTGCGCGTCGTCAACGTGGGCAAGCAGGAGCGCATCGGCCTCTCGGCCAGTGTCAGCCTCTCCCGGAAGCGCGACGACGAGTTCTATCCCGCCGGCCGGAAGAATTTCACGTTCCCCCTCAAGCCAGGGGAAATCCTCCGTTTCGCCGAAACCTTCGAAGCGGCGCAGGCCCTGGACGGCATGCCGACGGGCGAGAAGACGAGTCCGTACCTCGCGGCCGTGAGCCTGCAGTCGAACGTCGAAGGCGTGATCGACGGGCAGATGGGCCCCGTGGAGGTTTGGCGGCCAAAAGCGCAGAAGGCATACATCACGAGGAAGGACGGCGACCTCCTGCTCAACGGGATGCGCTGGCGGGTGCACGGGGTGAACTACATGCCCTCCTCCGGCATCGGAACGGAAGACGGGAAATACTTCGAGCAGTGGCTCGGCGCGCGCTCCTACGACCCGGCAGTGATTCAGCGCGATCTCGAACGGGTCAAGAGCATGAGCCTGAACGCGGTCAGCATCTTTCTCTATCGTGAATCCATGGACGCGCAGAATCTGCTCGACTTCCTGCGCCGCGCCGATGCCCTGGGCCTGAAAGTGAACCTCTCGCTGCGCCCGGGCAGCCCCATGGCCGAGTATGATTTCGTGCCCATCCGCGAGATGATCGAGTCGTGCCGCTTGGCCGAACACGACTGTATTTTCGCCTACGACCTCGATTGGGAGCCCATGTTCCGCGATCACGATGGGCGGAAGGTTCATGACCCCGCGTGGCGCGCATGGATTGTCGAACGCTACGGAAGCATCGAGAACGCCGAGAAAGACTGGGGCTTCGCTGCGCCGCGGGACGAGAAGGGCGAAGTGACGAATCCGCTCGGCGATCAAACCGTCAACGACGGCGACTGGCGCCGCATGACCGCGGCCTATCGCCGCTTCCTGGACACGCTGCTCTACGAGAAATATGGCGAGGCCCGCCGCGCGGTTCGCGAACTCGATCCCAATCACCTCGTGAGCTTCCGCATGGCCGAGGCGGGCAACCCCACGTTCCACTGGGACAAGGCCATGCCCTACGACTTCGCCTATCTGGGCGGAGCGGTGGACCTCCTCGAGCCCGAGGCCTATGGCCGCATCGGCGATTGGGAGAAAGTGAAGCCGGGCCGCTTCGAATTCGAATACGCGCGCTGGGCTGCGCCGGATCGCCCGATGCTCTGGGCCGAGATGGGCGTGAGCGCCTGGGTCGAAAGCCGCATGGAAGCCCCCGCGGACCGGCTGACGTTTCAGGCGGACTACTACGCGCACTTCTACCGGATGCTTTACGAAAGCGGCGCCGACGGCGTCTTCTTCTGGTGGTACCCGGGCGGCTTTCGCGTGGGCGAGAACAGCGACTACGGGATCATCGAGCCGGACGGTTCCGATCGCCCGGTCACCCGCGTGATCCGCGAACATGCCCGGGACATCTTCGCCGGCGCGGATGCCCGGCCCGTGAATCAGTGGCTCGAGTTTGACCGGGACGCCGACCCGGACGGGATTGGCGGCATCTATGACGCGCTCAAAGACGCGTATTGGGCCGGAATCGCCGAAGGGAAAACGCCGGGACTCAAGACGGCCGGCACCGGCACGTCTTCGGCCGATTGCCCGCTCGTGGCCGTGGGCAACACCCCGTGCACCGGCCAGAATCCGCCCAAGTACTTGGATGGATTCTTCGACCGCGTGGAAGTCCGCAACGTTGCCGGACAGTGGGTGCGTGTGCGGCGGGGCGATGCCGTGGCCGTGCCGCACGGAGAGCCGACCGCCGTGCGCCTTGAAGTCACGAACCTGGGCGAGGCCCGTTGGCTGGCCGAAGGCCAGGGCGCGGTGCGCATCGTGGCGCAGGCGGGTGATAGCGCCGTGAAGCAGCCGCTGCCGAAAGACGCGGGCAAGTTCGAAACCGTCCTGCTGGACGGCATGCGCGTGCTGGAGAGCGGCCCCGGCGCCGAACTCGAGGTTGTGCTGACCCTGGAATCGGAGGGCCGTGTTGCCTTCGGCCCCAAATTCAGGTTCAGCGTAAAATAGGCCCGGCCCGCAGCTGGAGCCGGCTGCGCTGGCGCGCTACTCGATGAGCTTCGCGCGTTTCAGGCATTCCGTCAGCGCATTGCTGAAAATGGGCTTCGTGAGATATCCCGAGATGCCCAGGTCGTAGGACTTCATCTTGTACTCGCTGTCATCCAGCGAGGTAACCATGATGACGCAGACCCGCTTGTCCTTCTCGACGTTCATGGCTTCTTCCATCTTTCGCAGGACGGCCAGCACCTTGATGCCGTCGAGGTCCGGAAGCATGATGTCGAGACAGATCAGTTGATACGGATTTCCCGCCTTCCAGGCTTCCTGAAACGCGGTCACCGCGTCGCGTCCTGTGGCCGCGATGTCGCACTCGCCGTGCTTCGCGAGAAGCGCCTTCATCACCCGGCAGTTCTGTTGGACGTCATCTACAATCAAGACTCTCATTTCATCACTTCTCACCGTGTCTTGCCCCGCCCCGTTAATCCACGGTTGCGGCGCCCCAGTCATGAAGACGATTCTGATATCCCGTCATGTGTGGTCCCGGTACTTGTGCTGCAGCGATTCTATTTCCTCGGGGATGGCCATGAAGGCATCGACCACCTCCGGGTCGAAGTGCACGCCGCGGCCCTCGAGGATGATCTCGACGGCCTTTTCACGCGTAAACGGCTCCTTGTACGGACGCCGGCTGGTGACCGCATCGTAGAAATCGGCAAGTGCGGCAATCCGCCCCGCGAGTGGAATCTGGGCTCCCTTCACGCCGCGGGGATAACCCGAACCATCCCACTTCTCGTGATGCGTCAGCGAGATGATCCGCGCCAGATCGATGATGGGCGACGGAGAACCCTCGAGTATCACCGCGCCTATCACGGTGTGCTGTCGCATAACATCCCATTCGTCACGCTCCAGCTTTGCGGGCTTGAGCAGAATGCTGTCGGGTATCCCGATCTTCCCTACATCGTGCAGCGGCGCGGCGTACAAAATGTGTTCCACCTCTTCTTCCGGCAGGCCCAGCTTCCGCGCGATCGCCGCGGCGTAGTAGCTCATGCGCTGGATGTGCGCGCCCGTGTCTTCGTCCTTGTATTCCGCGGCGCGCGCCAACCGGTAGATCGTGTCCAGGGAGACTTCCTTCACCGTCTTCATCGCGCGCTCGAGTTGGGCCGTGCGCCGCGCCACCTCCTGCTCCAGTTTGCTGCGCTCCAGGCGCAGGTGATCGTAGTAGGCCTTCACCTTCAGCAGGGATTGGACCCGGGCGCGCATTTCTATGCGATCCACCGGCTTCGAGAGGAAGTCGTCCGCTCCGGCTTCCAGCGCACGGACGCGATCCTCCACGTAGCCGAGCGCCGTAACCATGACGACCGGGATGTCCTGCGTGGCTTTGTCCTGCTTCAAGCGGCGGACCACCTCATAGCCGTCCAGGTCCGGCATCATGACGTCCAGCAGCACAAGATCAGGATCGTTGTTGCGCACCTGATCGAGGCATTCTTCCCCGCAGCGTGCGGTTATTACTTCATACCCGAAGGACACGAGCAAGCGTTCGAGCAATCTCAGGCCGGTGGGCTCGTCATCGACGGCCAGGATGCGCGCGGGTTCTTTCATGTGGCGCCCTCGTTCAGCCGGGCCGCAATCACGCGCAGGAATTCGCGGGTGTCCAGAGGCTTGGTCAGGCAATCATCGCAGCCGGCCGCAAAGATGCGCTCCCGGTCGCCCTGCATCGCCAGCGAGGTGAGGGCGATGATCGGAATGTCCCGGGTCTCCGGATCGCTTTTGAGGCACTGGCTCGCTTCGAAGCCGTCCATGACCGGCATCTGCATGTCCATCAGGATGAGATCGGGGCGTTCCGCTTTTGCGACCGCGATCCCTTCCCGGCCGTCCGCGGCCGTCAGCGTCTCATACCCGATCACGCCCAGCAGATCCCGGACCAGCTTCAGATTCCGGGGGTCGTCGTCAACGGTGAGCACCCGTCTACTCATGCCTCTCGTCCTCCGGGACTATTGGGGCCAGCGGCAAGGTGAAGATGAACGAGCTGCCGGCGCCCAGCGTGCTTTCCAGCCAAATCCGCCCGCCGTGCATTTCCACAAAACGCCGCACGAGCGAGAGCCCCAGGCCGGTTCCCGGGGTCTTCCCGCTGAGTCCACCGCTCACCTGATAGAATGCGTCAAAGACCCGTTCCTGATCTTCAGGAGCGATCCCAATCCCCGTGTCCTTTACAGTGATCCGCACCTCGCCATCAACCATCTCGGCGTTAATGTGGATCGACCCGCGATCGGGCGTGAACTTGGCGGCGTTGGACAGCAGATTGTACATGATCTGCTTCACTTTGCGCTCGTCTGCGGTAAGCTCCAAGGGCTCGATCTCCGCGGCGAAGTGCGTCTCGAGCCGGATGCCGTGCTTCAGCGCCTTCTCCTTGATGATGACGAGGCTGCCGCGCAGCAGGTCCGCAAGGGGGAAGGGTGAGGGCTCCAGCGTTGCCTTGCCTGCTTCGACCTTCGAGAGATCCAGAATGTCGTTGATGAGGTTGAGCAGATGCTTCGCGCTTTCCAGGATGTCGTTGAGGTACTCGCTCTGCTTGTCGTTCAGCGGCCCGAAGTATTGGTCCTGGAGCACTTCGGAAAAGCCAATGATCGCGTTCATTGGCGTCCGGATCTCGTGGCT
>CAILVY010000297.1 GCA_903837785.1 Candidatus Hydrogenedentota bacterium | reverse complement strand
TGCAGGGGCAGGGCGATGTTCTCGAAGACCGTCAGCGAGTCCAGCAGCGCCATGTGCTGAAACATGTAGCTGAAGCGCGATTTCAACTGTGCGCGGGCGCGCCGGCTCATCTTCAACAGATCCCGGCCTTCCAGCAGGATAGCGCCCCGATCCGGTTCCAGGAGTCCGATGATATGCTTCAGCAGGACACTTTTGCCAATCCCGCTGCGCCCGATGATTGTCGTCACCTTCCCCTGCTCGAGCGCGAGATTCACGCCCTTCAGCACCGGTCGCGCGCCGAAGGCCTTGTGGACATCCTGTAGTTCAATCAACGGCATAGTCGCGGCCCGTCACAGCAGGAACGAGGTCAGGACATAATCGGACACGAGGATCAGCACACTCGACATCACCACCGCGGTGGTGGTCGAGAGGCTCACGCCGCGCGCGCCGTGGCCCGCCCGGTTCCGGTGCGTCATGTACCCCTGATAACAGCAGACAATGCAGACAATCACCGCGAAAACCACCGCCTTCAGAAATCCGCCGTAGACGTCCTTCGCCTCGACCCCGGCCTCCATCCGCCAGAGATAGGTCCCGGAATTGGTTCCCAGCATCACCACGCCCGTGAGATAGCCGCCGAGGATCCCCACCACGTCGAAGATGGCCGTCAGCAGGGGAAAACACACGAGCGCCGCCGCCAGGCGCGGCCCCACCAGATACCGGACCGGATCAATCGACATCGTGTCGAGCGCATCGATCTGCTCGGAGATCCGCATGATTCCCAATTCCGCCGCCATCGACGAGCCCGCGCGGCCCGTGATCATGAGCGCGGTCAGCACCGGCCCCAGTTCGCGAATCAGCGACAGGGCCACCGCCAACCCGAGCACCGTCTCCGAACCCAGCCGCGTCAGCACGTGATACAACTGGATGCCCAGCACCATCCCCGTGAAGAGACCGGTCAGTGCGACAATCGACAAAGACTTCGCGCCGATAAACAGGATTTGCTGCGCGATGCGCCGGAAAGAAAACGGCGGCGTCGCCAGGCGCACGAACGCGCCCGCGCAGAACAGCGCCATCCGGCCCATCTCATCCAGCAGGTTCAATACCACCCGCCCATAATAGGCCGGCCACAATGGGCTTATCTCCGATTCCTTCGTCATCCTTACACCCGATGCCGAACGGCATCTCGCGCCCCCTGGGTTACGACTCAGCTTCCATGCTAAGTATAAGCCATCACCCGGGACAAAGAACAATTTGCGCCGCGCCCTGTGCGCCACACCTTCTCTCAATCGCGCGCTTCGTGAAAAAGTTGCATGACCCCGCGATCATTTGGCACAATATCCGAACTCTTTCGCCCAATTCCGCGATAGCTCAGTCGGTAGAGCGGGTGGCTGTTAACCACTAGGTCCCAGGTTCGAGTCCTGGTCGCGGAGCCAGTCTTTTCCCGAGGCCATTGGCCTCGGTTTTATTTTACAGCGCGCCCCGGTCAGAATCTGGCCGGGGCGTCGTCGTATCTGCCCGTCCCCACGCGACTTGTACCGG
This sequence comes from Candidatus Hydrogenedentota bacterium, assembly GCA_903837785.1. GTDB lineage: Bacteria > Hydrogenedentota > Hydrogenedentia > Hydrogenedentales > CAILVY01 > CAILVY01. The sequence goes on along the minus strand of CAILVY010000297.1, from coordinate 1,489 downwards.
CATATACATCTGCCGTACTCTCACGTTATGAGACCGTTGCGAACCTGCAACCACGAGGAACCCGGCAGGTTCCCCCCGCTGAGTCGGAAAACTCTCACGAAACCAGAGAGTTTGCGCTTAACAACTTCGAGTTAGTAAATAGCGGGGTTGCCGATGGCGGCCTCAACAGGAACGGAACGTTAAGTAACCTGCCCCGCCTCATTCCATTCAAGCGCGAAGTAGGCAAGACTCTTCTGGATAATAACGCAGCCACTTGTTATTATTTGGTTGCGGTTTTATCCAAGGAGAAGATTGTATGGCATCACCCACTGACGAGGCGATCAAGATCATCACCGGCCACGGCGGAACGATCAGGACCGGAGAGGCGCTCGCGCGCGGCATTCACCCGCGCACGCTGTATGCGCTCCGAGACAACGGGGCGCTTGAACTGGTCGCACGCGGGCTCTACCGCCTTGTCGGCCTTCCGCCCGTGGGCGATCCTGACCTGGCGCTTGTTGCCGGACGCATTCCGCAAGGGGTGGTTTGCCTGATCTCCTCCTTGGCGATTTACGAACTAACCACGCAGATCCCGCACCGGATCGACCTGGCAATCCCGCGTACCGCGCGCTATCCGGTCTGCGCCGGCGTGCCGATGACGATTTACCGATTCGCCATCGCCTCGTACCAGGCTGGCGTGACACGGCGCGATGTCGATGGGGTAAGAATCAGAATTTACGCCCCCGAGAAAACGCTCGCGGATTGTTTCAAATACCGGAACAAAATCGGCCTCGATGTCTTTCTGGAGGCACTGGACGCCTACTGCAAACGGCCTGGCGCGTCCATGCAGAAGATTCTGGAGTATGCCAGGGTGGATCGGGTAGAAACCAAGATTCGTCCCTACCTGGAGGCCAGGGCATGAGCAAGGATATCGCAGCCTCCATTCACCAGCGCCTGCTCAACCACGCCAGGAACGAAGGCGTTAGATTCAACGATGTGCTTCATCGGTATGCGCTGGAACGTTGGCTCTATCGCCTCTCGAAGAGCGAGCACAGGGAGCGGTTCATTCTCAAAGGAGCGCTGATGCTGAACGCATGGGATTTGCCTGTGACGCGCCCGACCCGCGATATCGATATGCTGGCCCGAGTTCAGAATGATCTTGGTGGAATTCGCCAGTTGATCGCAGATCTGTGCCGTGTGGAATGTGAAGACGACGGACTCATCTTCGCTGCCGAATCCGTGACTACTGAACGTATTGCGGAAGATGCGCTGTACGAAGGAGTGCGCGCCGAGTTCAAAGGCTATTTGGGAAACGCCCGAATCGCCATACAGATCGACTTGGGGTTCAGCGATGTCGTTACTCCGGCCCCGGTCGACCTTACTTATCCAACGATTCTGGGTCAACCGGCTCCGCGCCTCAAAGCTTATAACCGGGAAACCGCTATCGCTGAGAAATTCGAGGCCATGGTGAAGCTCGGAGAATTGAACAGCCGCATGAAGGACTTCTTCGACG
>CAILVY010000296.1 GCA_903837785.1 Candidatus Hydrogenedentota bacterium | reverse complement strand
TCCAGCGCGGTCGGACTGGCTGTGTCCGCCGTCACGGTGTAACCCAAGCCCTCCAGTACCTGCGTCTCCATGAACACCAGATCCTCTTCATCATCAACCAACAGGATGCGCTCGCTGCCTCGCGTGGGCGGCTCCATCTCGGCCGATCCGGGTTCGTCCGACAACTCTATCTGCGGCAGGTAGACGTCGAACACGCTGCCGCGTCCAGCCTCCGTCGAAACCATGATGGCCCCGCCGCTGCCCAGCACGACTCCGTGAACCATTGACAGGCCCAGTCCCGTGCCCTGCCCCGCCTCTTTCGTCGTAAAAAACGGGTCGAAGATGAAGGGAAGATGCATGGCGTCAATGCCCGGGCCCGTGTCGCGCACGCGAAGGCGCACGTAGGCACCGGGATGCAGCACGCCCGCGTCCGCCATCTCTTCCTGTTCCACGACCACTTCCCCCAGCTCCAGTTCCAGCACCCCCCCGGCAGGGCCCATCGCCTGATACGCGTTCGTGCACAGGTTGATGATCACCTCCTGGATTTGGGCGGCATCGGCCAGGACGAGCCCGCACTCCTCCGCCGTCTGCCGGATCTCCACCGTCGGCGGGATCATGCCCTGGAGCAGCCGCAGCGTTTCGCTGATCACATGCGCTATCCGCAACGGCTTCCGTTCCTGTTCCTCGCGCCGGCTGAACGTCAGGATCCGCTTCACAAGGTCGGATGCGCGGTTCCCCGCCTTGTTGATGTGCAGCAGGTTCTCCCGGGCCGGTTCCGTCTCCGGAAGCGCGCGCAGCGAAATCTCCGTGTGCCCGAGGATCAACGCGAGAATGTTCCGGAGATCATGCGCGATGCCGCCCGCGAGCGTCCCGATCGCCTCCATCTTCAGCGACTGCCGCAACTGCCGCTCCAAGTTCACCTCGTGCGTGATGTCCCGTTTCAGCGCCACATAATGGATGATCCTGCCCTGCTCGTCCCGCACCGGCGAGATCGTCGCGTCCTCGTCGTACAGGCTGCCGTCCTTGCGCCGGTTGATAAAGCGGCCATGCCAGACCTTGCCGTGCGACAGCGTCCGCCACAGCGCCCGGTAGAACTCCACATTGTGCCGGCCGCTCTTCAGCATGCGCGGATTGCGCCCCGTCACCTCTTCACGGCGATACCCCGTCACTTGCTCAAACGCGGGATTCACATACTGAATCGTGCCCTCGGCATCCGTCACAACCACCGATTCCGCCGATTGCTCGATCGCCGTCGCCAGGCGCAGCCGCTCCGCTTCGCTCTCCCGAAGCGTGGATTCCATGCGCTTGCGTTCCGTAATGTCCACCCCCACCACCACTAGCGAATCCACCGCATCCTCCTCGTTCAGCACGGGATAGTACGTCGCCTCGAACACATACTCACCTCGGTGCTCCTCAAACGTGATCGGACGTTTCTCCCGTACCACCTGCTCGGCCCGAACCCGCCGCTCCGCCGCCACCTGTTCCGGCATGAAATCCAGGACGTTCCTCCCGACAAGGCCCTCCGCGGACACCCCAAGCCGGCGGCAAAGCGTCTCATTGGCCGTGATGACCACCCCATCCGGCCGCATCAGCACGATCGATTCCGTGATCGAATTCAGCAGGGCACGGAGCGCGCTCTCGCTCTCCCGCAACCGATGCTCCGCCGCCTTCCGCGCCGTGATGTCCCGCGTCACCCCTTGGATCTCCACCAGATGGCCCTCTCCGTCATACAAGGGTGTCGTCACAATCTCGCCGAGAAACTCCGAACCATCTTTGCGCCGATGCATCAGTTCCAGCGAAAGCCCCTCGCGGCCCAGCGCACCGCTCAATCGCTGTTGCAGCGATGCACGGGCGCGTTCCGCGCTCTCCTCGGTCAGGACGGATTCCAAGCTCTTTCCAACCAGCTCTTTCGGATCGTAGCCTCCAAGCCGGTACACCGTGGGGCTGACAAACGTGAAATTCCCCGACAAATCCACCTGCCACAGCAGATCATTGGCATTCTCCACGAGCCGCCGATAACGTTCTTCCGTCTTCCGCAACGACGCTTCCGCCCGTTTCCGGGCCGTCACGTCCCGCAGGGTGATCATGCTCGCTTCATGGCCGTCCCAACACACAACACTGCCGCTCACCTCCACATACACGCGCTCGCCGCCCTGTTTCCGCAACATCGTCTCATACGCGCCCGGCAGTTTCTTGCCCGACATGTAATCCGCGAACATCGCCACCGCATCGCCCAGCACATCCGGATGAATGAACTCTGAGAAGAAGCGGCCGACCAGTCCCTCCACCGAACAGCCCAGTATCGCCGCCAGTTCCGGGTTCACCGCACGGAAGACCCCATCCTGGATGATGCAGATTCCATCATACGCATCGTCGAACATCGCCGCGCTGCGCTGCTCGCTCTCGCGCAACCGCTCCTCCAGGGCCGCGAGATAATGCCGGAGATGCGCATTATCCGCATACACACCCTCACCCGTCCTATGGACTGTCTCCATAAGGCGCCCCTTTATGCTGTTTGCCCCTGCACTTCGCACCGGGCCATGAGGAATGGGATGTGCGCCTTCCGGCGCTGACCCCGCCACCTAATCCTCGATCGTCACCCTAGCGCTTTATCCCCCGCTTGTCAAGACCCCAGTTTCTGCCGACAGGCCCAGTCCGACACCGGGCGCTTCATACGCATACACACCGACACAAAGCGCCTCCCCGGACCCATTCCCCACTGCAGGACCCGCACGCCCCCGATTCGCTGCCACATATGCCCATTCAGACATAAGAACCGATGCTGCGCCCCGCATCGTGTCGCAGGCCCCGCCTCGCCCTACCGCACCTGAAGCGCCCGATGAATCACCGCCTGCAGGTCCGCCGCCCCGATGTCCCCCGACCGATCAAAATCCACCCGGGGGTCGAAGGGCGCCCGCCGCAAGGCTCGCGCCAGCACCTGTTGCGCGTCCGCCGCGTCAATGTCGCCATCCTCATCCTGGTCTCCGGCAGCCTTTACCGGCGTGTCGAAGAAGAACCTGGGGTCGGAACCCGCCGCGCTTTCATCGCTATTCGCGAAACCATCGTTATCCCAATCGAGGTCCACGGCATCGATAAACCCGTCTCCGTCCGTGTCCGCAGGCTCCTCCGCGTCCGGCGTGCCATTGCCGTTCGCGTCCGCGTCCTCGGCATCCGGCGTGCCATCGCCGTCATCATCTCCGTCAAAGTAGTTCGACACGCCATCCCCATCCCGATCCTGCATCTGATAGGCATCGTCCCAGCCATCCCCCAACGCATCCGGATCCAGCATCCCTTCATTCGTGATGCCGTCGTTGTCCTGATCCGGGTCGTCCGCGTCCATCAGCCCGTCCCCATCCGAATCCAGCAGGCCGTAGACCGGCGAATCGACAAGAAAACTGCCGTCCAGCTGCAACTCTGAGAGCGGCGTATTGCCCCCCGGCCGCGTGGGAAACAACGCGGTCTGCCCCGTGTTCCCGTTGAAACGCCCCGACGCCACCGGCGTCTCGAGGCCGTACGCGTCCGTATCCACCACCGTCATGACGTAATGCTGCGCCGGCGCATCAAGGCTGAACACCCCGGTGAGAAAGCCGCTCTGCGTCCGATACACACGGCCCCGGGCGTCCGCAAACACGACCGTCTTGCCGCCCAGCGCACCCGGCAGCGTGCCCCGAAGATGCGTCATCTGTTCGGCGGCCTCCAACGGCGTGCGCATCGCCCAGCCATAGGGGTCCGTCCATACGCTGGGCACTCCGGTCTCCGAATTCAGGTCGGCCGACGTGCCCAGAAATGCCGGACCAACCGGTCCTGAACGGACCGAAGGGGTGCTCAACTCATCGCTTCCCTGCGGGAAATCGGCCTGTCCCCAGAGCCCCGCGTAACGAAGCCAGCCCGGCGCTTCCGCCTCTCCAAGACGTCCCAGCGGCGCCAGGCGCAGCGGGCGGACCTCGGGATAATCCGTGGCCGGCACAACCTTCGCGGTTCCCGGCAGGAGCCATTCGCCCAAGCCGTCCCGGTATTCCACCCCGCTGTCGTATCGCGTCGCCCCCGGCTGGAAATACAGTGAATGCCCGCCGCCCCCCGCGTACAACACCGGATGCGCTCCATCGAACAGCTCGACCCCGCTCCAGCTCCGGCTCGCGCTCCCCGCCGCGCCGCCGTCTCGCGCCAACTGCCATTGCTGCGTGGCCGTCACGCGATACGGAGACAACGTGGCATCAAAGAGAATCTGCACCACCTCCCAATCGCCCTCGTGCCGGTGCCCCCCCAGCATCGAGTAGCCCCACTCGTCCGCGAAGAAATGCAGATAGTACTGCAGCACCACGTGGTCGGCCGGCGGACTGTCCACGGATGAAGGCCCGCCCACCGTCGTAACCGTGTAATACGCCACCGGTTCCGGCGCCTCCGTGGCAGCCGGATAGAGCGAACGCAGCGCCTCCACGCTTTCCCCGGGCAGGTCAAGCCGGCCCTCCTGCTGCGGAGACTGCCACAGATCCAAGGCGCTCGCCGTGCCCCGCAGCACATGGCCGTTCCCCAGCCCGAGGGCCGCCTTGCTGAAACTCAGTTCCACCGGGTCCACCCGATAGTATTCGTCCCGGTGCAGTTTCACCACCGGTGCATACGCCTGTGCCAGCGCCGCCGCATTCATCTGGCCCCCCGTGCCCGTCACGCGCGGGTCCACCACGCACACGGCGCTCAGCGCGCCCGGCGACACTCCCTGACCCGCAAGGCGGAACGTGAAAACGCCGTGGTCCGTCGCCGGGCTGACCGGCGCCGGCGGCGTGGCCGCCACGGAAAACGAATGACTGCCGGCGCCCAGCGTGCGCGCGGGCAATCCATCGCTGAGCTCCGCGCTCCAACCGTCTGGCGGCGTCCAGCCGCCCCCCGCGGAATTCAGGGAAAGCGTGTACGTGCCGGCGTCCCGAACATAGGCATGGACCTTGAGAACGCCGCTTTCCCCCTCGCGCCACGTCCCGTACTCCAGGCGGTACAGGGCCGTGCCCGGCCGCTGCAGCGCGTCATTGCCATCCGTGCCCAGGAACCACTCCGCGCCATCGTCCGCCCCATCGGCATCCGTATCCGCCGACGTCGGCTGCGTCTCGCCGGCATCCAGCGTCCCATTGCCGTTAGGGTCCTCCTGCAAATCCCACAACCCGTCCCCGTCCGTATCCGCAAGCACCGGGTTCGTCCCCATCACCATCTCCGCGCTGTTTATCGCGCCATCCCCGTCCGGGTCGCCCGCCGGGCCGTTGTCGTCCGTGGCGTCCGCCGCATCCAGCCCGTAGCGAAGCTCCCAGTCATTGGGCAGGCCGTCATTGTCCGTGTCCCGGGATCCCCCCGCCAGCCGAATCGCCCGAATCTGAGGCTTCAGCGTGCCCTCCCGCCAAACTCCGAAAAACTCGTTCATGGCCCCGTTGTACACCAGGTCCGGCGTCCGCTGCCCCCCCTCCGCGTTCGGAAATCCGGACGATGCCCCCAGGAAATAGCCCCCGCTCGTCATCCGCCGCCCGTAGAGATGCTCGCTCCCGTCCGAGACGCCCCAAGCGAGGCAATACTGCTCCCCCGTGCCCCCATAGGCCAGCGCATGCCCGCGCCCCAGGGCATCCGGGGCCAGCGTCAGGCGCTGATAGTCCACGTCCCCCCCCGAAACCGGAAACAAGAGGACCCGCAGCGTAAACGCCGTGGCCGCATCCGTCTCCGCCGACCGCCAAAGTACTGCCCAGCGCCCACTTGCCCCGTCGAAGGCCACCGCCGGAAACGACTCGATCCGCGGCCCCGGCAGCCCCGCTTCCTCGACCTCTACAACCTCCTCGACCACGTTCCCCGTCCCCCCCTCCACACGCAAGGCGCGGACGCGCGCTTCCTGCTGCTCCGCCTCGTTGAGATAGGCTTCGGACCAGGCCACAAGATATTGCTGATGATCGGGGTCGCAGACGATGTGCGGGTCTGAGCACGTGCTCGTCCCGGCAGTCAGCGCAACCCCCGGACTCGTGTCCTGGGTGGCGGCATTCACCCGTGCGAAATGAATCGCCGTGCCCCTGTCAGTCTGCGCCGCGTAGGTCAGCCCAAATTCACTCAGGGCCGGACAATAGGCCGCGGCGGGATTCAAGAGGCTTTCCACCCCGCCCATAATGCCAAACGCATTTGAGATGGCCATCGTTTGCAGATGAATCCGCCGGCCCTGCAGGAAGTCCGGCGAGTCGGCGGACACGTGCTGTTGCCAGATCACCCAGGCCATGGACAAGCTTTCGTCGACCACCACCTCCGGATGAGCAGCCGTCCCTTGAACAGACAAAGAAAGCTGAACCGCTCCCAACAGCGGCCCGCCGAAGGCATCCATGACTTCGGCATACACAGCGCTGTTCTCCGTCCAGGCAATCACATAGCGTTGCCGGGAGGAGCAGAAACCCACCGAGGGATCGCTCTGTCCCTGTGTGGACGGGGCCACCACAAAGGCCGTGCCGGGCTCCCGTCTCGGCAGCACTGTCAATTGCACGGTCAGTTGTGTCGGAGGGGACCCCAGGGCGGTGGCGGCAAACGTCACCTGCGACTGATAGGGGGAGCCCGCAGCCGTCAGAGTGCCCACATTCACCCCCACGGACACATTGCTCAATCCGCTTCCTGACGAGGGGGACACGGCCACCCAGGACGCGCCGGGCGCGGCTTCCCAGGAGAATTCCGTGGCATCCGTGCTCGAGACGGCCACGCCCTGCATCGGGGGATTGGGAGCGCCCTCTACGGCGACAAAGCTCATGTCGGCCGTGGACAGGCTCAGATGCACCGGCTTGGGCGTGACACGCACAGTGAGCGCGAGCGGCGCAACGGGCTTCATGCCGGGGGCAGTAATTGTCAGCGTCCCCGTGTAAGGGCTGTGGTCCACGTTGAGGTTGGCGGGATTGACTCGGACCTCCACTGCCCCGTCCCCGTTTCCGCTTGCGGGCACGGCCGAGAGCCAGCCCGAGTCCGACGCAATCGTCCAGTCAAAGAAAGGGAAATCCTTCGAGTCCAGGGTGAGCAGCACGGGATCGGGCGCCGGGTCCCCCTCCCTCCAGGTGATTTCTGTTTGACTCAGGGATGCGGTGAACACATTGTCTGCGGTCAACGGATGCGAATCGGCGCCGTCAAGCAAACCATCCCCATCCGTATCCTCATTGGAGGGGTCGGTTCCGAGGTCGTGTTCCTGCACGTCGGTCAGTCCATCGCCATCCGTATCGACATCCGTCCCCGCGCCGCCCGC
>CAILVY010000295.1 GCA_903837785.1 Candidatus Hydrogenedentota bacterium | reverse complement strand
TCGGCCTCGCCTCCGGCGTCGATTGGGTCATGATGCTCACCACGGACCCCGACGCTTACCGTGCCCTCTGCGACCTGATCCGCGACGTGAACCTCGCCCTGATTATAGAGGTTGTCAAGGCCGGCGCCGACTTCGTGTTCATCGGCGGCGCCTCCCGCGAACTCATCTCCCCCTTCATCATCGAGCACTTCCTGATCCCCGACTCCCAGGCGCTCAGCCGCGCCGTCCACGACGCCGGCGGACTCGTCTACAGCCACGTCTGCTCTCCCATCGAGCCCTTTCTCTCCATGGGCTACTACAACGCCCTCGGATTTGACCTCTTCGAAACCCTCTCCGCGCCCCCCGTCGGCAACGTCGCCGACCTCGCCCAGGCCCGGCGCACACTCCCCCCGGAAATGTGCACCCGCGGCAACGTCGGACTCGACATCCTCCTCACCGGAACCCCCGAAGACGTCGAACGCGACACCCGCCGTGTCCTCGAAGCCACCCGCGGAACCAAGCACATCGTCGCCGCCTCCGACTACCTCTTCTACGATATCCCCCTCGAAAACGTTCGCGCCATGGCCCGAACCGTCGAGCAATGGCGCCCATAGATCGTTTGTCTTTGCTTCTTTCGTTTCCCGTGAAGAGAAAGCAGGCTCCGTAGAGACTCCGATTACTCCGGCTGCGTCATCTGCGTTTCATTCTCCGCAGCGCTCGCCCGGGGCCGTTTCCCCCATACTACGACGACCGCCGCGGCCACCGCCCACAGGGCAATCGACACCACGCCGTACGCGCCTGTCCAGGGCTCGGCCATGATGGGGGCCAAATACTGCCAGACCCCCTGTTCGGCTTGCGCGAAGAAGCAGCCCAGGAACACCGCGGCCAGCCCGGTGTGTTCATGACGCAGGCGAATCGTTCCGAGGATCACGCTCAGGAGGAACGCCATGGCCGCCAGCCTCGGCAGGAAGCCCCAGACATCGCCCAGGCGCTCCGCCCCGTAGTAGGCCGCAAAGACGAGCGGCAGCCCCCACAGGAACCACAGCAGCGCCGACAGGGCGAAGGCCGCCCACGGACCCAGCGGCATCAGGCGCGGCAGCAGATACCCCCGCCAGCCCAACTCGCTCCCCAGCGCCAGCCCGGCGAAGATCGTCGCGCCCAGCAGCATGCTCAACAGCGTAATCCCGACCAGCGCAATCGCCGGCGCGATCGCCGCCACCTGCTCCGGCAACGGCTGCTGCATCATCGTGTTCAATTGGCTCTGCACCCCGGGAAGGCTCCACTGCACGTCGGACCACCCCACGAGCGCCACGAGCACTGTCATGGACAAGAACACGAGCGGAACGCCCACGGCCACAACCAGTGTCGGCTTCATCGGCAGGGGCCAGATCCGGCCCCGGTCATAGTCAGGATGCGGCGCCAGCTTCGCTGCGACAAGTCCGCCAATCGCCGGGATCCACATGAGGGCGACCAGCAGCAGGTCCTTGAACAGGTTCTCTTCCCCGAGCGCAAGCATCCCGAGCCCCATCAGCACCGCCACGGCCGCATACATCAAGCCAAACGTCACGGCGAGGTAAAGAGAAATCCCCTTCATATCCATCAGTCGTTGTTTCCTTCCGTCTTCAGACCTTCTTTACGCTACGCGTTCCCCCCCTCTCAACGCAAGCCCGCCCCACAAGGTTGACCCAGAAAGACCCGGCGCAGCGCCTCATACGCCGGCTTCGGATTCCGCTGAAAGTCGATCACCGAGTTGTTCGCGGGACACGGGTAGCAGTCGTGACCCATCCAGATAATGAACCCGCCGCAGCGCGGAAAACGCCCCTTGCAGCGCTCCGCCGCATACGCGTACGCCTCGGCCTGCTGCGCCTGCGTCAAGCGAATGTATTCATCAAGCCCCGCTTCCGCATCCAAGCCCGCGAGCGCATCCTGGAAGCGCTCCCACTGCGTCCACCACGCCGAGCCGTGCTGCCAATACTCCCCCACGGGCGGAAACGCCGCCAGTCCGCCGCGGAACTCCTCAAAGACCGTTCTCGACGACGCTCCCGGCATCCCCACCTCGGATCGGAACAACGAATCGTCTCCGTCCCAATACTTGCGCCAGGCCTCGAGATCCGCAAACCCGCCCGCACTCAGGAAGCCCAGGCCCCAGGGCCCGTGCGTGTCGTGATGCACCCCCGTGCCGTAGTTCTTCGCATGCGCGTAAAACTCCGGACCACTCGGCGATGTCGGAAGGAAACGCCGGCCCGGGTCCTCCGCTTCCACCACACGCTTCAACGCCGTGATGCACGGATGCGCATAGCCGATGGGCCGCGCCTCCGGCCCGCGCTCCGTCAACTCATTTCCGCCGCACCACAGCAAGAGCGACGCATGATGCGCTCGCTTGCGAATGTACGACACTGCGATCTCGCACAGCCTCGCAATGGACTCCGGATCTTCAGGAGGATAATTCTCAACACCGGACGACGATAATGGAAATTCCTGCCAGACGAGGAGGCCGTTGCGGTCACAGAGGTCGTAGAAGACACTCTTCTCGAGGATCGCGCCGCCCCACACCCGCAGCACGTTGCAGCCCATCTCCCGATACAGCTCCAGAAGCCGCCCGTACTCCTCTGCGGTGCTGTCGTGATAGCAGATCCGGGGCGGAACCCAATTGGCCCCCTGCAGGAACACCGCCTGCCCGTTCACCACGCACAACCACGGCTCCGCGCCCTCGGGCGCCCCTTCACAAGCCCGCCATTCCACGCGCCTGAAGCCAATCTGCCGCTCCTCCTGCCACAACATGCGGCCCTGCGCGTCCGCCGCGCGAACGGACAGCCCATACGTCTTGGCCGTCCCCATCCCGTTCGGCCACCACGCCTCGACCCGGATATCCTCGAGCCGCACGACGTGATCCCCGGGCAAAAGCGCCGTCTCCAGGGCCTGCACACAGTTCCCCGCGTCCAGCAGCTCCACGTGCAGGACAACGGCCTTGGACGCCGCCACACGCAGCGTCACGCACCCCGTGTTCAGGTCCTGCCCGAGTTCCGGCCGCAGCGAAACGAGGCGCAACGCCTCAGCAGCGCCCGTCTCCAGATAGAGGGGCTCCCACACCCCCACCGGCACCACCCGGGGGCACCAGTCCCAACTATACGTGTAGCGGGGCTTGAAGTAGCGCGAGCGCGACGTATAGCCGATTTGGCCCTGCTCCCGGGGAGGCTCCTCGAAGACCAGCGCCAGGCGATGCGCCGCGCCATCCCCCAACCGTGCGCCCAGCGCGAAGCGGTGCGGAATCAGCGCGCCCTCGAAACGCCCCAGCTCCTCGTCATCGATCAACACCCACCCCGAGTAGTCCAGGCCCTCCGCCACCAGCGCAGCCTCCTCCCCGTCCGCAACCATTCCCGCGGGAATCACCGCCTCATAGATCCAATGGCGATGCTCCACCCACTCGCAGTCCCGCGATCGTGTCCCCACGTTCCAGTCCGGCAGGATCCCGGTCCGGCGCAGCGCCTCCTGCACCGACCCCGGCACGGGCGCGTCCATCGGCCCCAGCTCGGGTTCAAAGACCGTCCCCCGCCCAAGCCGCCACGAGAACGGACGCCAGCACTCCAGGCGCCACGTCAAACTGGAAAGGTCCACCCGTGCCATTCTCCACCCTCCCGCAATCTCCCGGATACGCCCCGTTCCCAAAAAGAACAACGGCGGACACTACGGCCTTAACCGCACGCGCCGCCGCTGGTTCAACCTCAGCAATACTGCAGGAACGACTTCAGTCCGGGAGACTCAAGGCCTCATTCGGACATTCGTCTACGCACGCACCGCATTCACCGCAAGTATCCGAATCCACCACCGCTTTGCCGTCATCGCTGATGGCGATCGCCTCCGTCGGGCAAACGTCCACGCAACTCTTGCACCCGCCGCACTTGTCCGCGTCAACATTCACTGCCATGAGTCTTGCTCTCCTTAATGGCTCTTGTTCCTAGGTCCAAGCCCGCCTTCCGACTGCGATTCCACTCCGAACCTGCCGCGTAAAGGCAACTCAGGCCACGCTGCAATTTTAGCACACGTCTCTCCCCGGTTTCAATTTGTCTCCCCAGTGCAGCCCCAGGCGCTCCGGATCCCGCGCTCCCCATGCCAAACCGTCCCTTTCGCGGACTTTCTTCCCTTTCACACTAAACAGAATTCCTTGGAATACGCGATATCCGGGTTTGATCACTTACAACCCCGAGTCTCCGTTATAGAGCCCAAAACCCGCAATCGTGGGACACGCCCGCGCCTTGTCAATCACCAGCCGAACCTTCTTGCTCGTCACCGGCTTGAAGCGCTCGAGCTTCTTGTGCCCGATCGTGGTGCCTTCACACAGCGCACGCCACTTCCCGCCCTTCCAATACTCCAGGCGATACGCTTCGACACGCTGCCCCAAGGAAATCGCTTCCTGCAGGCACGCCACGTTGAAAGTGCGTTTCTCGCCAAGATTCACTTCAATCCAGCCGGAGTTCACGCCGTCGTCCGTCGCCCAATACGTGTCCGGGTCCCCGTCCAGGGCGGCCCCTGCGGCGAAACGCGCATCATTGCCGCGCGTACTGCTCGCCCTGGCTTCCTTTCCCCGGGCCAGATCGTCTCGGAAAAGGCTGTCCAGGCGCTCCCGAAAACCCTTCAATCGTTCCACGTCCGTGGCACAGAACAAGCCGTCCGTATTCGGGGGCACATTCAGCAGCAGGAGGCTGTTTCGCCCGACGGACTTGAAGTAGAGATCAACGAGATTGTCCACACTTCGGACTTTGGCGTCTTCGGCCGCGTGCCAGAACCAGCCCGGGCGGATGGAGACGTCCGATTCCCCGGGCTTCCACTCCGTGCCATTGGCGTGGCCGTGCGGCAGCGCCGTCTCCCACTTCTCCGTCGTTTTCGGATCGTACGGCGCCCAGCACGGGTCCCCCGACACGCCGGACTCATTCCCAATCCAACGAATGTCCGGCCCGCCGAAGATCACGGCTTCCGGCTGCAGGCGATAGACTGTGGCGTAATACCGCGGGAAGTCATATTCCTGTTTCTTGCCGTTCGGACCCTCGCCGCAGGCCCCGTCGAACCACACTTCGGTGATCGGGCCGTAATTGCTCAACAACTCCGTCAACTGGTTGATGTAGTAGTCGTTGTACTTCGGCGAATCGCCATAGCTCTTCTCGTGCCGGTCCCACGGCGACAAGTACAGCCCCAGTTTCAGCCCTTCCTCTTTGCAGGCCTCGGACACCTCGCGCACGATGTCGCCCTGGCCGTTCTTCCACGGACTGCTCTTCACGCTGTGCTCCGTGTACTGGCTCGGCCACAGGCAGAACCCGTCGTGATGCTTCGCCGTCAGGATCACCATCTTGAATCCGCCGGCCTTCGCCGCGCGCACCCATTGCCGCGCATCGAGCTTCGACGGATTGAAGATCTTCGGATCCTCCGTGCCCTCGCCCCACTCCCGGTTTGTGAACGCATTCACGGTGAAATGAACGAAGAGATTCGTCTCCATGCGCTGCCACGCCAGTTGCTTCGCCGTGGGCACGGGCGCCAACGGCGCCGGACGCGCGCTCTCGGCTCCTGCGCCAAAACACGCGATCGACACACACACGCCCAGCATCCTGGTCCACCCTCGCATAGTGCTTCCTCCCCTTCCTACAGTTGGAACTCCAGCGTAACGATCTTCTTCTTGCCCACTTTCAAGGGAATCTGTTTCCCGGAAGGCTTCACCGCCTCGAGCCGCTCCTCGTTCATGTTCGTCAACCACGCGCCCTTCACCGCCTTGTAGGCGATCAGCTTCCCGCTCACCGCCTTCTCCGTCGGATTGAACACCCGAACCACAAACGTCTCCGTGCGGTCTTCCGCGCGCTTGAACGCCGTCAACTGGAGGTTCTCCCCTTGAATCTCGAGGAAACTCATCGCCTTCGGCAGCGTGCCCTCGTGCGGACCCGCCTGCGCCCCCTCCAGCGGCAGATTCACCTCTTCCGCCTCCGCAAACACGCCGCTGCGCCAATCCCCGCTGTGCGGATAGATCGAGTACGAACATTCATGCGGTCCGATGCACTGCGCCAGCTCCATGTCCGGATACACTTCCCAGCGCCCGAAGATCGGGCAGTTCCGATACGTGTACGCGCGCAAGAGCGTGATGGCCAACGGCCGTTCCTTCGTGTCCATCGCCTCGTACTCGCGCAGCCCGGAATTGTTCACCACCGCAAAGCCCGCCTTCCCGTCCGACATATCCACGAAGCGGTGCATCGGATACTGCGGATTCGGACGCCCGTAGTAGGCGTTGCCCTTCTTTACATGGATGTCCCGCGAGATGACGTCGAAGGATGCTTCGGAATCCGTCCGGTCGCACTTCAAGCCCGTCGGCAGCACCGCACGCAAGCGGTGATTCCGGCAATGATTCTCGAACGACGTGGTTACATCGAGTCGCTTTTGGCCCGCCCGCAACGTGAAGCGGCTCGTCACGATCATCTCGCGCCGCTCTTTCCGGCGCTGCGTGTGGTTCATCTCCGCCTCGCGGAACTCCACGGTCAATTCGTCCTCGATCCCCACCGGAATCTGCAGATGATAATCCACCCGCATCCGTGCAAAGAGCGGGCCCGCCTGCTCCAGCGTGATCGCGCACGGGAAGCCCTGCGAGCGAATCGTCTCGTTCTTGTCCGGCTCCATGTGGATCCACGAATGCCCCGTCTCGCCCGTGTCTTCCAGGTAATGCAGGCCGGCATACGTCCGGCCGCTCTCCTTGTGCGTCAGGTCCAGCGTGCCGTCGCTGTTGAACCTCACCCGAAGATGCTCGTTCTCCAGCACGTTCGCTTCCGGGGCGAGGCTGCCCGATTCGTACTGCATCCGCTCCTCGCGCGCCACGTGATACGTGCGATAGCCGTACGCCGGAATCTCGTCCACTTCCACGTGGCAGAGCACCCGCTTCGTGCGCAGCTCGATCGAAATGTCCTGCAGGTTCCGCACGAGCACCCCCGCGGGAAACTGTTCCTTGATTTGAAGCCGGCACTTCTTCTTCCCGTCCGGGCTCGTGATGCTGAACGCGTCATACCCCATCCCGTCCGGCAAGTCGATGTAGCACGAAACCACCCCCGAACGTGGGAACGGACAGGGATTGAAGACCGTGAACACGGACCCTTTCGCATCCACGTCCGAATTGTCGATGCTGATCTGCACCGCCTGCATGCCCCGCCGCGCCAGGCCCTCGCTCACGATGCAAATCTGATCCGCCCGATACAGCGAATCCTTTTCCATCTGATCGATTCCCGCCCCCGTGATCGTGTCGTGCGGGTGGTTCTGCAAAAGTAGCCGCCAGCAGCGGTCCAGCGCCGGCTTCAGGTATTCCCCGCCCAGCATGGAGCCAATCGCACTCCAGGGTTCGGCCTGTCGTTGCAGGGCCACTTCCGCGCGGTGATTCGCCCGTTTCAAGCGTGGACGCGCGCTAATAACGTCGCCCATCAGATGCGTCCACTTGCCCGTCGATCCCGGATCCCGGCTTTCCCCCGTCAGCAGCGTCGGGTTCTTCACCTCCTTGCGCATCGCATTCATGTATTCTTCGAGATTCGACAGCTTGATCGTGTGCTCGGGCAGCAGTTCCTGGCACAAACGGATGATCTCGCTCTCTTTCGGGTCGGGATTGGACGTGTCGAAGCCTTGCATGCAGCAGATATGCTTCGTCGTGAAGTGCTCGGACTCGTCCCGAACCAGCTTCAGCAACTGCTCCCGGATCGGCCCCGAATTCCACTGCTTCTTCTGATCGTCCAGCACGTAATAATGCTCGCGCGGACGCGAATCGTTCGCCAGACGGAACGGCGCCGCACCCCGGTCCCAGTCGTAGAACGCAAACACGTTGTCCGAACCATAGCGCAGAACGCGGTAAACATAAATGTAGTAACTGAAGCGGCTCATGCAGCCAAAGCGCATCCCGAGCAGCCGAGAACCGTCCGGGCCCTCGATCATGAACTCGCTCTTCGGCGTGTTGATGCCCCGGTAGAAGATGATGTTGTCGATGCCGAAGCCATTGTAGATTTGGGGCATCTGAGAGGTCTGGCCATAGCCGAATGGCGTATAGCCCACTTTCGAAACCTTCCCCAGCGAACCCGCAACGCGATGGCCCACCACGAGGTTACGCAGCAAGGACTCGCCGTTCACGATATATTCTTCAGGAAGCGAATACCACGGCCCGACGATCAGGCGGCCCGACTGCACGTGCTTCTCGATCGTCGCCCGCTTCTCGGGACGCAACTCCAGATAGTCCTCGATCCCGACTGTCTGAGAGTCGAACGTGAACGAGTGGAACTCCGGGTCGGTATCGAGCAAGTTGAGTAACTCATCCATGAAATCCAGCAGCAGGAGCCGCGTCTCTTCGAAGGGATACCCCCATTCCCGGTCCCAGTGCGAATTGGATACTACATGAATCGTCTTCCGGTCCTTGGCCATGCTTCATCTACTCCCGCGATGCCTTCGCGCGTTACGACTGTTTTCGAATGATCCACGGGCGCCCTTCCACGCACGCCCTGGAATAGGCCGCGCGACGGTGAAGAGGCTTCCCATAATTAGCAGGCCCCGCAAGCTTTGCAGCCTGCGGGGCCGTCTCATCTACTGCGTGTCAGGGACCGTTAGCTCTGACGGCTCCGGCGATACATCCGGCTGACGAACACCAAGCTCATCGCGGCCATCAGCATCACGGCCACGTCGCCCATCCAGCCGCCCGACCCGGTGCTCGGCGAGCAACCGAAGATCGAGAAGGCCTTGTTGGCAACCGTGCCTGTTCCCTTCAGATTCACCACGACATTGCCGTTGTCACCGCCGCTGAAGGTCAGCGTCGCCGTGAAATCGCCCACCGCCTTCGGCGTGAACGTCACCGTGACATTGGCCGTGCCGTTGTGCGCCAGCGCGTACGTCCCGCCGCTCACCGCGAACGGGGCCGTGGCCGGTGCAAGCGTCGCCGTGCCGTTCAGTGTGCCGCCGCCGATGTTCTTGACCTTAACGGTCGCGGTTACCGGCGTGTTCACCTTCGTGATGCCCACGATGAAGTCGTAGGCCGGATTCGGCGTGATGGACGTCGTCGGCCCAAGCGGGCTGATCTCGTGCGGCTCGAAGACCGACAGCGAGTTCGTGCTGGCGCTCAATACGCCGCCCAGCGCCGTCGGATTCTCAATCGAAGCGTCGCTCCAGATACCCGTCTCGAACAGCAGCTTCAGGCCCGTGATCGCATCGCTGCCAACCAGCGACGGATGCGAGAAGAAGCTCGGCTCGAGGCCCGGCGAGAACGCCAGGTGGCTCAGCGAGATCTGGATCGGATTGCTCTCAAGCAGGGCGTTGTCCAGTTCGGAGAACGTGGCGCCGCCGTTGTTCGTCACAATCACGCTCACCTCGAACGGAGCGCCGCCAGGCGTCAGATTCTCCGGCGCGGCCGGGAACTTCGACGCCTCGTCTTCGCCCAGCAGGCTCGGCAGGTCGCAGGCAATCGACAGAATCAGGATGCCCTGCTCGCCAACGCCCAGCACCGCACGCGGCACGGTCACCGTCAGCACCTGCGACGGATCGTCCGGACGAATCACGGACAACTCCACCGCATCGCTCGACGCCGTGCTCGCGAACCACGTGATCATGCTGACCGCGCGATCGCAGTTAGCGCCCGGCACCACCGCGTCCCAGCGGTCGCCGTCGTGCGTCAGGTCGCCGAACGGATTGTCCAGCAAGCCGTTGTTGTCGCTGTCCAGGCCAGCCTTGACCGTGAAGCTCAGGCTCGTCGTGGCGGTCTTGCCCGTCTCGATGACCGTCGCCGTCGCCACCAGCGTGTGCACGCCAATGGTTTCGTTGACCTGGGCCGGGAAGCCAGCCGCGGCGTCCGTGGACGAGCCCACCGGCACACCGTCAATCGCGTAAGCGACTTGAACCACGGCACCCTCGCAGATCGCCGGATCCACGAACGCCACCGCCGCATTCAGGAAGACCAGCGTGTTCGCGGCCGCGGGCACCACGTACACCTGCCCGTCGATCATCGAGGTCACCTCGACACTCGCCAGGTCGCACACGTTCTCGCCTTCGCCTTCGCCTTCACCTTCGCCTTCACCCTCGCCTTCCGTCGGGCAGTTGTCCAGAACGACCACGGTACGGGTCGCGCTGGCATCGTTGCCCTGCGGATCCTGCGCAGTGTAGGTAAGGAGGTAATCGCCCGGCACGCTGGTGACAACCGCGCCGTCAACCGTGACCGTCAGGTCGCCCGCGCACGCATCGGTCGCCGTCGCGCCAAGCTCGGTGTACGTGTCGTTGCAATTCAGCGTAACCGTCGCGTCACCGACCAGCGTAACCACCGGATCGGTCGTGTCTTGGACCGTCACCGTCCGCGTAACTTCGGCCGCATTGTTGCCGGCCGTGTCGCTGACGTTGTACGTAAGGGTGTAGTCGCCCACGCTGGACGCGTCCACCGTGCCGCCCGCAACGATGCTCGAGCTCAGGTCGCCCGCGCACGCGTCCGAAGCGCTCGCGCCCGGATCCGTGAACGCACCGCCGCATTCGATCGTCAGCGCTGCGCCGCCCACCAGCGTGATCACCGGCGCCGTCGTGTCGCTGACCGTCACCGTCCGAACGACTTGCGCCGCGCTGTTGCCGGAAGCATCCGTAACGTCGTACGTTACCGTGTAATCGCCCGGCACCGCCGTATTGACCGTGTTGGCCGTCAGGATGGAGCCCGTCAGGTTGCCTTCGCAGGAATCGGCCGCCGTCGCGCCCGCGTCCGTATAGACCGCGCTGCATTCGACCGTGACCGAGGCGCTGCCCAGCAGCGTGATGACCGGGTCGGTCGTGTCGCTGACCGTCACCGTCCGCGTGACCGGCGCCGCGGCATTGCCCGAAGCGTCCGTCGCGTTGTAGGTGATGTTGTACACGCCCGGCACCGTGTTGTTCACCGCGCCCGTGGCCTGGACGGCAACCGCCGCGTCGCAACTGTCGGCAACCGTCGCACCCGCGTCGCTATAGGCATCGCCGCATTCCAGCGACACTGCCGCATCGCCCAGGAGCGTGATAACCGGGTCAATCGTGTCTTCAACGTTCACGGTCCGGACCGCCGTCCCGGTGTTGCCCGAGGCGTCCGTCGCACTGTACGTCACTTCATAGGTGCCAGGAACGTCCACGTTCACGACGCCGGTGATATCCACCGTCGCCAGCGCCGTGTCGCAACTGTCGGCAACCGTCGCGCCCGCTTCCGTGTACGCCGTCTTGCATTCGATCGTTACCACCGAGTTGCCGTTCAGCGTCACCACCGGATCCGTCGTGTCCACCACCGTAACCGTCCGCGTGACCGTCGCCGCGGCATTCCCCGCAACGTCCTGCACGTCATAGGTCACGCTGTACGCGCCGGGAACCGCCGTGTTGACCGAGTCCACCACGACCATCGCGCCCGTCAGGTCGCCCGCGCAGACGTCATTCGCCGTGGCGCCGGCATCGACATAGATTGTGCCGCATTGCACTTGCAGCGAGGCGCTGCCCAGCAGCGTAATCACCGGCTCCGTCGTGTCCGCAACCGTTACGGTCCGCGTGACCGCCGCGGCCGCGTTGCCGTCGGGGTCGCTCACGTTGTAGGTAAGGGTGTAGTCGCCCGGCACCGCCGTGTTGACGGAACCCGACTTCACGATGTCGCCCGTGATGTTCCCGGCGCAGGAATCCGCCGCTGTAGCACCCGGATCCGTGAAGGCGGTGCCGCACTCGACCGTCATCGTCGCATTGCCGAGCAGGGTGATGACCGGGTCCGTCGTGTCAACCACATTCACCGTGCGCGTCTTTTCATCCGCTGCGTTACCGGCGGCATCCTGGACGTTGTAGGTTACTGTATAGGTGCCCGGAATCGCCGTGTTCACCGGATTGACAGAGACAATCTGATCCGTAATGTCGCCATCAATGTTGTCCAGGGCCGTGGCGCCCGCGTCAACATAGACCGCGCCGCACTCGACCGTCACCGGATCCACGCCCAGAACCGTAATCACAGGCGGAACAAGGTCCGCGCCGCAAATCAGCGTGTCAACAATACCCGAGGTCTGTTCGGGACCCGCAAGCCGGTACTTCGTCTGTCCCGACAGCGTGACATCGCCCGTCTGCCCGCCAGGAACATTCACCACGTACGAGAAGGTGTACGGGAACGCCGGAATCGGCAGGAACCACACGAACTGAATCGTGCCCGAGGCGCCCGCGGACGGAGCCAGGTTCGGAGCCGGGCTGCCGCTCACGCTCACAAAGGTCCAGCCCGCCGGAAGCACTTCTTCCACTGCCAGGGCCGTTACCGCGTCCGTGCAGGTGCTCGCAAGATTCACGTTTACAGTGAAATTGTTGCCCGCCGCGTAGCACGCCACCGGAAGGCTGCGGCTCATCTGCAGGCAGGGAATCTCACTCAGGCAGTTCTGCGCATGATTCGACTGAAGCTCAGGACCACCCGTACGGAACTTCGCCACCGCGTCCACGCAGGCCGCGCCGGTGGCGGAAACAGGAATCGCTATCTGATACGAGAAGGTGAAGGGGAACGTGGGAACCGGCAGGAACCATACGAACTGAAGGGTGCCCGTCGCACCATTCGCCGGGGCCAGGTTCGGAGCAGGACTGCCCACGAGACTGCCGCCCACATAGGTCCAGCCCGCCGGAAGGGTGTCTTCCAGCGCAAACGCCGTGGTTCCGCCCGTGCCGGTCCGCGTGCAGTCGACCGTCACATCCAGCGTCGAGCCCGGCTGATAGAACGCGCCGCCCGCGCCCACGGTGCCCGCAAGCGTCCGCGCGATCGTCATGCCGTCCGGCTCCAGCTGGAACGTGTCCACAAGGGGCGTGCCGCCGTTGGACAGAATCTCCGGACCCGACGTCCGGAACTTCGTGATGCCGGACAGGTCGGCCGGCAGCGTCGGGCTCACCGGGACATTGATGGAGTAGCTGAAGGTATAGGGGAAGGTGGGGATGGGCAGGAACCACACGAACTGCAGCAACCCCGTGGCGCCCGGATTCGGGGCCAGATTCGGGGCCGGGCTGCCTACGAGGCTCCCTCCCTTAAACGAGAAGCCCGCCGGAAGCGTCTCCTCCACCGCAAGCGCCGTCACATTCTCCATGGCGCCACCCAATTCGAGTGAAACGGTGACATCCAACTGGGTCGTCCCTGGTACGAACCACCCGTCAGGACTGAGACCCGCCACCGAACGAGTCATCGTCATCGTGGTTTGGCCAAACGCGCCGGCTGACACGACGACCGCCAAAGCTAACAATACAGCACACTTTCTCATGAACCTCTTCCTTCTCGTTGTTTGCGCAAGGAAATCCCCTCGTCACCCTAAACGCAATTGACACCTGATTATAGGAAGAACCTCCCTATTCGTCAAGCACAAAAAACTGCCTCAACCCAGCGCTCTGTCCACACAGGAAAAAGACTCCAGATCTTCTCCTTCCGTAGACCGCTCAATAACGCCACTATAACAAACAAATCCTTTTGATGCAACGTCTTTCGTCTCCTGTCTCCTTTCACGCAACCCCTCCTTGGGTACTCGCTCCATTAAACTTCATGAACACTTCTCGTCACGGCTGTTTCGGCGCATCGCTGCCCGCCGCTGCCGGCGCCGCAGGCGCCGCGGCCTCGCCCTCTTTCACGGCTTTCTCGCCTTCCTCCGCTTTCGCCGCCTCCTTCGCCGGGAACAAGTCCGGATGTGATTCCTGCAGCCGGTCCAGCGCCGCCTGCGCCTTCTTCGCAACGTTCGATCCTTTGAATCTATCTATTTGCGACTGATAGGACTCTATCGCCGCCTTCAAATCGCCCTTGCCTTCCTGTACCCGCCCGATGTTCAGCGGCTGGCACCGCCCCACAAAACTCTCCGGCCACTTCTTGAGCACATCCTGATAGCCGGCCAACGCTGCGTCAAGGTCGCCCTTGTTTTCCGCAAGAAAGGCCAGGCCCGCGGTCGCCCGCGCCGCATATTCCGACGAGGGAAATTCAGAGACTATCCGCTTGAACGCCTCCTCCGCCTTCCCGTATTCCTCGGCGCGAATGGCGGCCTCACCCTGCATGTACAGCGACTCCGCTGTCCAGCGGCTCTTGAGCCCGGCCACCGCCGACAGCTTCTCCATCTGCTCCTTGGGGTCTTCCGACTCCAGCGCCTTCGCAAACTGCGTCATGACCTTCCGGTCTTCCACCTGCGCCCCCAGCCGGTACAAGAACCCCGCCGCCAGGCACAACACCACAAATCCGGCCACGGCCGCGTACAACACCGGATTCTCCCGCAGGTGCGCCGTCACCTTCTGCAGCGTATCCCGTTCGACAATCGTCACGCCAACGTCCGATACCGTCAGCTTCCGCGACTTGCTTTTCTTCTCCGCCATGCTAGCTCCATCACTTTCCAGGTTCATTGCCCGAGGGACGCTGTCAACGCAACGGTCCCCATTCCACTATCTGCCACGTATTGTCCGCCCGCTCCAGATATACCGCCACTTGGCCCTGAAGGTTGATCGGCGGGTCCTTGCGCCCGTCCCGGGGCTGCGCTATCGTACCGAACGTTTCCACCGCCCGTGCCCGATCGCCCAGCACCAGGATCTTCGGCCGCGTACGCGTGACCTTGATCTCAACATACGACCTTAAAATGTACGACAAGTATTCCCGGATCGCCTCGTAGTCCCGGCCTTCCTGATCCAGGTAGCTTGAAGAAACATGCGCCAGGATCTGATAAATGCGCCGCGACTCCATCCCCGCCGCCACCTCGTCCAGCACCGCCGCCACCCGCTCTTCGTCCGAGGCCCCGACCCGCGGCAACTGGGCCTTCAAGGACGACATGTCCTTCGCGCAACCCGCCGTCCATAGGGCCAGCAGACCGGCAACCAGGACCCAACGCAGCTTCATATCGCCGCTTTCGCTCCCGAATCCGGCGTCAGGTTCAACGTCAACACCCGATGCGGATTCAACCCGTGCTTCCGCACGATCGTCACCACGAGCCGTTTCCCCGGCTTCAAAAAGACCATGTAAACGCTGTCGCTCTCGAGCTTGCTGTCGAGCTTCCAATCGCCCGCCGGGCACTCGCGCAGGTAGAAATTGCTCAGTTCCGCCACGGTCGCCCGCGTCTTATAGACCACCTTCCCCACCTGGAGCGTGTCTGATTCAAATATATAGCTGTGCTCAGGATCCTCTTTCAGACGCATCGGCAGCGGAACGTCGCTGAAGCGCTGCTGGCTCGACAACGCCAGCCCCGGCGTCTGCGCCGGCGGCGCCGTCACCCCCGTCGCGTCCGATTGCGACGACGGCGCGGCCACCGAGTTGTCCACGGAAATCTCCGGGGCAGGCGCGCTCATCCCCTCGTCATCCGCCGGCGGCCCCAGCAATTGAGGCTCCGAAGAATCGGAATTCAACGATTGACACCCGGCCACAAGCATGCCCGCAAGCATTGTGAGTACGATCAACCGATACATGGCCTCTCCTCGCCTGTTCGAAAGGTCCTGCCCTTCCGCTTGCCGCGCATCATACCACAGCACATAAAAACGATGCCAGTCCATCGGCCGGGCGGCGAAATCTTTGAAAAAACAACACTTGCAGCCCCCGGAAGACGCGCGCCCCCCGCAGGACCCGGACGCCCCGAATGGTTACGCCGAGATGTTCTCCGGCCCCGAACCCACGCGCTTCTCGTACTGACCGTGACCCGTCCGGACGTACTTCGTGAAGCCCAGGCGGTCCAGGTTCTTGTCGCTCGTCAGTTGCTTGCCCTGCCGTTCGTGACTCCACCCCGCAATGTGCGGCGCCTGAAACACCCGCACCACCTTCTCCCCCGTCTCCGGGTGCGTGGTCAGCGCCGGCTCGTTCATGCCGTGCTCCACCTCGAAAAGGGCGCCCTCGCTGCCGTCCTCGTGAATCACCTGATACGTGTATCGTGCCATCGCCTTGTGCTCCTCCTGCTTACGCCACCGGACAGGTCTCGTGCGTGGACTCATACGCCGCGATCTTGTCCTCGTGCCGCAGCGTCAGCCCGATCTGATCCCACCCGTTCAACAAGCGCTCCTTCAGGAACGGATGCAGTTCGAACGCGATCACCGCGCCGTCCGGACCCGTGATCGTCTGCGCCGCCACGTCCACGCTCAACGCATAGCCCGCCTGCGCGCGCACCGCGCCGAACAGCTCCTCGATCGTATCGCCCGGCAGCGCGATCGGCAGCATCCCGTTGTTGAAACAGTTGTTGAAGAATATGTCCGCAAACGACGGCGCCAGAATCACCCGGAAACCGTAGTCATGCAAGGCCCACGGCGCATGCTCCCGCGACGACCCGCAGCCAAAATTGTCCCGGGCCAGCAAAATGCTCGCGCCGGCATACCGCGCCGCATTCAACTCAAAGGACGGATTCGGCGTCTGGCCGTCCCCCAGATACCGCCAGTCATAAAACAACACATCGCCGTATCCCGTCCGCTCAATCCGCTTCAGGAACTGCTTCGGGATGATCTGGTCCGTGTCCACATTCTGCGCGTCCAGCGGCGCCACCACACCGCGTATCTTCTTCAGGGCTTCCATGTCATTCACCTTTCAAACCCGATTGGGCGCTGATGTTTTCCTGCGTCTCGGCCTGTTGCCCCGGACGCTCCTACCGGAATTCCCACGTCCGCACATCCACGAAATGCCCGCGAATCGCCGCCGCCGCCGCCATCGCGGGGCTCACCAGGTGCGTGCGTCCGCCCTTGCCCTGGCGTCCCTCGAAATTGCGGTTCGACGTCGAGGCGCAACGATCGCCCGGATTCAGGCGATCTTCGTTCATTGCGAGGCACATCGAGCAGCCCGCTTCCCGCCACTCGAAGCCCGCCGCCTTGAAAATCGCGTCCAGGCCCTCCGCCTCCGCCTGCTTCTTCACCCGGCTCGATCCCGGAACCACGAGCGCCTGCTCGATGCACGGATGAACCTTGTGCCCCTTCGCCACCTTCGCCGCCGCCCGGAGATCCTCGATGCGCCCGTTCGTGCACGAACCGATGAACATCTTGTTGATCGGGATTTCGCAGATCGGAACGCCCTCCCCGAGTCCCATGTACTGCAAAGCCTTCTCGGCCGACAGCCGCGCATTCGCATCGCTCAGGTCCGCCAGCACCGGCGTCCGCCCGCCGATCCCGGTCACCATCCCCGGAGAAGTGCCCCACGTCACCTGCGGTTCGATCTCCGCGGCGTTCAGTTCCACCACGGCGTCGTACACGCAACCCGCATCCGAGGACCACTGCCCCCACGACGCCACCAGCGTTTCCCACGGCACATCCTTCGGCAAACACGCCCGGCCCTTCAGATAGGCGAACGTCGTCTCGTCCGGCGAAATCAGGCCCGCCCGCGCACCCGCCTCGATCGTCAGATTGCACAGCGTCATCCGGCCTTCCATGCTCAGGCCGCGCACCGCTTCGCCCACGTACTCGATCACGTACCCCGTGCCGCCCGCCGTCCCGATCTTCCCAATCACCGCCAGCGCCAGGTCCTTCGCCGTCACCCCCTCCGGCAATGGCCCGTTCACCCGCACCGCCATC
>CAILVY010000294.1 GCA_903837785.1 Candidatus Hydrogenedentota bacterium | reverse complement strand
GGCGCGGGCGACGCGTTCGCCGCGGGCTTCCTCAGCGGGTATTTGAAGGGCATGGGCTGGTACAATGCGGGCCGGCTCGGCACGGCCTGCGGCGCCATTGTCGTCACAAAGCACGGCTGCGCGAATTTCATGCCCACGTGGGACGAGGCCATGGCCTTTATCGAGGAGCGGGGCGGTTTCTAGATCGTAATGGCATCCACGCCGGATGCAGTAAGAGCACCTCTCCGCGAGGTGAAACTTTTTGGAGGACGAGCGATGCGGCGATTGACGATGGCCCAGGCGGTGGTTGCCTTCCTGAAGAACCAGTACACGGAGCGCGACGGCGTCGAGCAACCGCTCTTCGCGGGCATGTTCGGCATCTTCGGCCACGGCTGCGTGGCGGGCATCGGCCAGGCCCTGATGCAGAACAGGGACTTCCGCTACTATCAGACGCGGAACGAACAGGCGATGGTCCACACGGCGATCGCCTACGCGAAGATGAAGAACCGGCTCCAGACTTTCGCCTGCCTGTCCTCGATCGGACCGGGCGCCACGAACATGGTTACCGGCGCGGCCACGGCGACGATCAACCGCATTCCGGTGCTGCTCCTGCCGGGCGACATCTTCGCGCGGCGCAACGTGGCGCCGGTGCTGCAACAGCTCGAATCCGGGCAAAGCCAGGACATCTCGGTCAACGATTGTTTCAAGCCGGTCAGCCGCTATTGGGATCGCATCAATCGCCCGGACCAGATTCTCCTCGCCCTGCCGGAGGCGATGCGCGTGCTGACGAGCCCCGTGGATACGGGCGCGGTCACGCTCGCCCTGCCGCAGGACGTGCAGACCGAGGCGTGGGAGTATCCGGAGGAGTTCTTCCGGAAACGGGTGTGGCATGTCCCGCGCAACCGCGCGGACCTGGACACGCTCGCCCGGGCCGCCGGCTGGATTCGCGCGGCCAGGCGCCCGATGATCGTGGCGGGCGGCGGCGTCCTCTACAGCGGCGCAACGGACACGCTGAAGGCGTTTGTCGATCAGACCGGCATTCCCGTGGGCGAAACGATGGCGGGCAAGGGCAGCCTGAGTTATGATCACCCGCTGAATCTCGGGGCGATCGGCGCCACCGGCACGCTCGCGGCCAACATCATTGCCAAGGAAGCGGACCTGGTGATCGGCATCGGCACGCGCTACACGGATTTCACCACGTCAAGCAAGACCGCCTTCCAGAGCCCGGACCTGCGGTTCGTCAACATTAACGTCGGCGAATTCGACGCATTCAAACACGCCGCCCTCCCGGTGCTCGGCGACGCCAAGGCAACCCTCGGGGAACTGGCCGCATTGCTCGGCGGATTCCGCACGAGCGCCGAGTACGAGCGGGAAGCGCGTTCGCTCCACGATGCCTGGGAACAGGAAGTGGATCGGATCTACGCGATTCGCCACACGCCGCTGCCGAGCCAGGGCGAACTCGTGGGCGTGGTCAATGAAGAGAGTGATCCGCGGAGCATCATGGTTTGCGCGGCGGGCAGCCTTCCGGGCGACCTGCACAAACTCTGGCGCACGCGGCACCCCAAGCAGTTCCACATGGAATACGGCTACAGTTGCATGGGCTACGAGATCGCCGGGGCGCTCGGCGTCAAGATGGCCGATCCGAGCCGCGACGTGTACGTGATGCAGGGCGATGCCGGCTATCTCATGCTCAATCACGAGATCGTGACGTCGGTGCAGGAAGGCTACAAGCTGATCATCGTGCTCTTCGAGAACTTCGGGTACAAGAGCATCGGCGCGCTGAGCCGCTCGCTTGGCCAGGACGGCTTCGCCACGCGGTATGTCTATCCGAAAGACGGCGCGCTGCCCAGCGACGGCGACGGCCCGCTGGATCCCGTGCCGGTCGACCTCGCCGCAAACGCGGCAAGCCTCGGCGCGCATGTGATCAAGTGCAGCACCCGGGACGAATTCTCCGCCGCCCTGAAGGCCGCGCAGAAGACCGACCGCACGACGATGATCTACATCGTGAACGACCGCTACGAGGGCGTGCCCGGCTACGAGAGCTGGTGGGACGTCGCGGTGGCCGAAGTCAGTGAGATGGAATCCGTGCAGCAGGCCCGAAAGGAATGGGAGGTCATGCGCGCGAAGGAACGTTATTTCTTTTAACAGCCATCGTTTAAATGGACTGTATGGACGATATCGACCCTATGGACGCTAGAGGAATTGAGCATGAGCAGTGAACGGCTTCTGAACTTCATTAACGGGTCGTGGCAAGCCTCGAAGGCCGGGGATGTCCTGCCCGTCATCAACCCCGCCACGACGGAAACCCTGGCACAAGTGCCGATGTCGCCCGCGTCCGAGGTCGACGAGGCCGCGACGGCCGCGGCCAAGGCGGCCCGCGAATGGGCGCGCGTGCCGGCCGGCGATCGCATCCAGTACCTCTTCAAATTGAAGGCGCTGCTGGAGGAGAACCTCGACGACCTCGCGAGGGCCTGCACAAACGAATGCGGCAAGACGTATGTCGAGAGCGTGGGCGAACTCCGGCGCGCCATCGAGAACGTGGAAGTCGCCTGCGGCATCCCGCTCATGATGCAGGGCTGGAACAACGAGGATATTGCGCGCGGAATCGACGAGCACATGTTCCGGCAGCCGGTCGGCGTGGCGGCGATCATTGCGCCGTTCAACTTCCCCGCGATGATCCCCTTCTGGTTCCTGCCCTACGCCCTCGCCACGGGCAACAGTGTCATCGTGAAGCCGAGCGAGAAGTGCCCGGTGACGCAGCAGAAGATCTTCCGCCTCATCGAGCAGTTGAAACTCCCCGCGGGCGTGATGCAGATGGTGAACGGCGGCAAGGAAACCGTGGACGCGATCCTGGATCATCCGGCGATTCGCGCGATCAGCATGGTGGGTTCGACGCCCGCCGCCCGCTATATTTACGCCCGCGCCGCGGCAAACGGCAAGCGCGCGCAGTGCCAGGCCGGCGCGAAGAATCCGGTCGTCATCATGCCGGATGCGGACATGGACAGCGCCACGCGGATCCTCTCCGATTCCGCGTTTGGCTGCGCGGGGCAACGCTGCCTGGCCTTGTCCGTCGGCGTCACGGTGGGTTCCGCGCGCGAGGTGTTCATCGAGCACTTCAGCGAGGCCGCCCGCAAGCGCAAGGTCGGCTATGGCCTGGACGAGGGCGTCGAAACGGGTCCGGTCATTTCCGCCGCCAGCAGGGAACGGGTGCTCGGCCTCATCGCGAAGGGCGAACAGGAGGGCGCCAAGGTCATCGTGGACGGCCGGGATCGGAAGGCGCCGGGCTATGAAGACGGGTCGTTCGTCTTCCCCACGCTGCTTGACGGCGTGCCGCCGCAGGGCGAAATCGCGCACACGGAGATTTTCGGGCCGGTCTTCAGCCTGATGCATGCGGACGCGCTCGAAGACGCCATCGCGATGGTGAATGATCGCGCGTATGGAAACATGGCCTGCATCTTCACGAGCAGCGGCGCCGCCGCGCGCAAGTTCCGTCAGGAAGCAATCGCCGGGAACATCGGCATCAACATCGGCGTGGCCGCGCCGATGGCCTACTTCCCGTTCAGCGGCTGGCGCGAGAGTTTCTTCGGCGATCTCCACGGCCAGGGCATGCAGGCCGTCGAATTCTTCACGGAAACCAAGGTCGTCGTCGAGCGCTGGCCCAAAGAGTGGTCCAGAAAGTTCTAGGAGAACCCTGTCCATGAT
>CAILVY010000293.1 GCA_903837785.1 Candidatus Hydrogenedentota bacterium | reverse complement strand
TGACGCCCGGATCGAAGCCGCAGCCGAGCACGGCCATGATGCCGGCATCTTTGAATCGATCCTGATAGTCCCACTGCCACTTGTACTCGAACTTCGCCACGTCGGGCGGCTCGTAGTTCGCCGTATCCAGATAGTGGACGCCCGTCTTCAGGCAGGCGTCCATGATGGGCAAATCCTGATAGGGAAGGGCCACGTTGATGACAAGTTCCGGTTTCACGCGGTCGATGAGGGCGGCCACCTCGTCTGCGTCGTCCGCGTCCACCTGGGCCGTCGCCATGGGCCGGCCGATGTCCGCCGCGATGCGATCGCACTTCTCGACCGTCCGGCTCGCCAGACAAATCTCGCTGAAGACCTCGGGAACCTGCGCGCATTTGTGCGCCACGACGCTGCCCACGCCGCCCGCGCCAATGATGAGTACTTTGCTCAACGGCCCATCTCCTGTGTTTTGTTCCGCATTTTGCCCGTTTCAGGAAGCGTGATCTTACCTCATTTTCCGGGCAGGAAACCAATGCGGCCCCCTTCCTGACCGCCTTACGCGGCCCGCAAAACACTTCGTGAAGATTTTGCTTGATATTGCCCTCCGTATTCTTGGATAATTTGGCCCCCAAAAGCTGACCGCCCGAACAAACCACGGGGTCCGGGGCCACGGGCGGATTGGTGGCGCGTTGGGGCGCCTCAACCATTGAACTTTAATGCGCCAGGGTGCGCCTTTGAAAGGGTCACAAGATGTCCTTCAGCGTCGTACCTAGCAAGGTTTTTTTCGTAAAGGGCCTCGGAATCCACCGGCACAAGCTGGCCTCCTTTGAGGCGGCATTGCGCTCCGCCGGCATCGCCCACTTCAACCTTGTCTATGTATCCAGCATTCTTCCTCCCCGTTGCGAAGTGGTCAGCCGGGACGAAGGATTGAAGTCCCTGAACGCGGGCCAGATCGTGTATTGCGTCATGGCCCGCACCGAAACCGATGAACCGAGCCGCCTGATTACGGCCGCGGTCGGCGTGGCCGTGCCGAACGAGAGCGACCGCTACGGCTACATCTCCGAGCACCACGGCTACGGCTTGACCGCCGAGCAGGCCGGGGAACTCGCGGAAGACCTCGCGGCCACGATGCTCGCGACCACCCTGGGCATCGAATTCGATCCCGACGTGGCCTGGGACGAACGCAAGCAGATCTACGAAGCCAGCGGACAGATCATCAAGACCCGCGCCTATGGCGAAGCCGCCGAGGGCGATCCCCGCGGGCTCTGGACCACGGTGATCTCCGCCGCGGTCTTCGTTCCCTGAAAAGCACGGGCCATGCGATTCGGCGACTTCCCCGAAACGTACTGCGTCTACGAAAACGCGCGTGTGGCCTTGCTGCCCGTGCCCTTTGACAAGACCAGTTCCTGGATCAAGGGCGCGGACAAGGGCCCCGACGCCATTCTGGAAGCCTCGCCCCATCTCGAGTGGTACGATATCGAGACCGGCGTCGAGGCATTCCGGGAAGGCATCTACACCGCGGATCCCGTGGATGCGGATACGGCGGAACACATTGCGGAGGCCACGGCGGCGCGTGTTCGGCAGCTTCGGCGCGACGGTAAATTCGTGGTCGCGTTGGGCGGGGAACATTCCATATCGCTTGGCCCCATTCGCGCGCTCGCCGAAGAATACCCCGCGCTGAGCGTGCTCCATCTCGATGCCCATGGCGACACCCGGGAAGAATACGAGGGCGACCGCTACAGCCACGCCTGCGTCATGGCCCGGGCCAGGGAACATGTCTCCAACGTGGTGGCCGTCGGGATCCGGAGCATCGACGCGGCCGAGCAGAAGAATCTCGATCCGGACAAGACGTTTTACGCGCATCAGATCCGGCGCTCTCCCGCCTGGATCGAGGAGGTGGTCGCGCGTCTGAACGGCCCGGTTTACATTTCCATCGACGTGGATGTCTTTGATCCCTCGGTGCTTCCCGCCACAGGGACCCCCGAGCCCGGCGGCTTGGACTGGTACGCGGTCACCGCGCTGTTGTTCGCGGTTTGCCGGGCGCATCGCATCGCGGGCTTCGACGTCGTGGAATTGTGCCCGATGGGCCATGCCCCGTCGGAATTTCTGGCCGCCAAACTCGTGTATACGCTGTTGAGCTACGTGTGCGCGCACAACGCATGGGCCTAAGCAAAGGACGCAAGGAAGACTCCGATCATGTCCGAAGATCACGCCACGCCCGACCGCGCCTCGGTCCGTGCCCGCCGCCTGAGGCGCACGGCGCAGCGAAGCCGCTTGCCGCGCGATCCTGAACTCGACGCCGCGGATTCCGGCGAGGAGGATGCGGACACGCAGTACCGCCGCCGTCTGCACCGGGATCCGGAATGGTTCGAGCCGGAAGATGACGGCGACCCGGAAGACGACTATCAGTAAGCGGTGCTAGTCCGCGAGCACGTTGGGCATGGGGGGGCCGTCATAGGGGGTGGCGCCCAGTTGCAGGCCTCGCTCCGGAACCGATGTGAGCGCGGGATCGGTGGTTTCCGGCGGCAGAATCATCCCGTGATACCGGGCCATCCAGTAGGCATCCAGCCAGCCCGAAGGGTCTTCCACGGCCCCGCCCCCGCCAACGCCCTTGAGTTTGGGCGCGGCGTGGCTCCAGCGCATCGCATTGCGCTCGCGCGGAGAGATGGGGCGTTCCACGTCCGTGTACGGAATGTAGCCTTGCGGGGTGGCCATGTCGCGGCGGCCGGTCATGTCGTAGCCATAGACCACGAGGTCCAGCGGCCATTCGCGCAAATGTTTGGCCGCCTGCGCCAATTCGCAGTCGTGGCCCGTGCGCGCCCCGTAGATGAGGTTGAACCACGGGACCTGCTCGATGCGCTCGATTTCAAAACTGCGTTCGAGGCTCTGCAGGTACATCGAGCGCAACGCCGGGTCCTTCTCGTACTTCAGCACCGTGTAGTAGCAGTAGAAGGCCATGCGATCGTCCGAGTGGTTCAGAAACCACTTCGGCGACACGTGCTTCTGTCGAATCACTTCTTCCGTGTAGTTCATTTCGACCAGTTGCCGCACCGCGGCGTCATACTTGTCGATCCCCGTCAATGCGTGCGTCGTCCGCATGTACACCAGGGCTTCCATGCCGTTCAGGCCCATCGCATAGCGCCCTTTTCCCCGGAGATACTCGGGATCCCAACGCGCCCACACAGTGGGTTGCCCGTCCACGTCGCACAAGGTCCACCCGTGATCCAGGATGTGCGAGGAGATGCGGCCCACGTGTTCCGCCACGAGCGCTTTCTCCTGCTCGTTTGCCACGAGGTCATAGAAGATGCCTGCATAGTAGAACTGGGCGTCCGTCTCGTCGCTCGACGTATCCCCTTTCCACTCCCACAGTCCGTCGGCCGTCGGATGCCATTCGGCCGCATAGCCGCCCGACCCGCCCTGCGCCTTGATTCCCGTTTCGCCCACGGCCCACACGGAGCGGGCGGGAAAACCCGGAATGCCGGTGACCTCTTCGGACCACTTCATGGCATTGAAACCGGCCACGGCATTCTGCCGGGCCTGCTCGTCTTTCGTCGCGCCATACTTGAACGCCTGGGCTGCCCAGTAATGCGTGCTCCAGCCCACGTCGTTGTCGCTCACTTCGCGCTGCCAGCCCTTGTTCGCGCCGTGCTTGAACAGGATGTGCACAAAGGGACCCCGCTTCTGCCCCCATTCCTCCAGATGGCGTTCGTAATACGCCGCCTTCTTCAGTAGCGTGTACGGCTCGTAATCGATAATGGCCAGCCCGGCCTGCGTGGCGATGTACGCGCTGCGCGGGCCGCAGGCGATGCCGTTGACGGTGTCGCTGGGCAGCCAGCGCGCCCCGAGGAAGTACTGAAACTCGCCGTCCACCGCGCGGATGGCGCCCTTCGGCGTGCCAATCCAGTAATCCCCGGCAAACCCTTTGGCGAGGCACTCCAGTTCTTCCCAGGGGAGGCCGTTGGCGCCGAGAATCTGCGTTGCGGCCGTGCCTCGGATCACGCCGAGCCCATGATGAGACGAAACGAGAAGGCGGCTGCCGAAGGACATCAGGCCGTGCAGCTCCTTTTCCGGGAGTTTGCCCAGCTCGATCACCTGCTCCTCTTCGATCTTCTGGCCGTCGTACGTGAAGAGATGGTCCGAGAGCAGCCCGTAGAAGGTTTCGGCGTGCGACGCCATCGCCAGCAGCGGCCCCGGCGTCTCTGGCAGCCACGGCGCCAGGGCATCGCCCTCGACCCGTCGCACCGCGTGTTTCGTCGCCGCCAGGACCATCCCGAGATGCTCACAGACGTCCACGAAGTCCCCGTCCGCAAGGGCGGTCCAGGCGCCCCCCGCATAACGATGCAATCCGTTGCCGCTCATCACCCAGAGTGCATTTCCGGCGCACTTCATCCGCAGAATCGGCCCTTCCGGGCTTCCCGCGAGCGGTTCCAGCGACTCCGTTCCGTTTAACCGCCGTATTCCATCGGAAAACCCCGCATAGACCTGGCCTTCAAAGGCGGCCACGGACAAGACGGGTGATTCAGTCCTGATCTGATAGCCCACTTCCTGCAGGTAGACTTCGTCTTTGATGGGCTTCCATTCGGGGGGCTGCGCCGGTACGGACAGGGCGGACGCCAGCAGGGCCAGCAGACAAGGGAGGGAAGGGCAGGCAAGGCGGAGCATGGAGGTTCCTTTCGGTGACGCATGGCGCCATGGTTCTTCCCTCTATCGACTCCGCGGCAGGGCAGTGGGTTTCCGCCCTTCGCTGAATCCAAACGGCGTTCTCGGGTGGTCTATTCGCCGGTGACGCCCAAGTGGGGAGTCCACACTTACTGGAATGTACGACCCGCCCGTCTTCCCCGGAAGGGAAAGCATCTCAGGCGGGAGGAGAGAAGATCATGCTGAGAATATCCCGGGTGCTGTGCGTGCTGGCGATGATAGTGGCCATGGCTTCGACGGCCATGGCGCAGACCCCGGCCCCGGCGGCCCCCGCCGCGGCCGCGCCGTATGTGCCCGAGATTGTGGACAAGCCGGCAATCAAGTTGCTGGATCAGGAAGGCCCGGGGAAACTCTTCCAAGTGGAGAAGCAATTGCTCTGCGTCATGGAAGGCACCCCCGCGGAGATGGGCTTCCAGCACGGGCGCCTCCTGGCGAAACAGGCGGAACACATCATCAAACAAGGCTACATGCTGAAGGCCTTGTGGAGCCGGGGCTATACGCGCGAATATGTAATGGCGCAATCCGCGCGGATGGAGAAACATTTCCCGCCCGAATACATCGAAGAAATGAAGGGTATCGTGAAGGGGCTCGAAGCCGCGGGGATCAAGGACATCGCGTATGAGGACGTCCGGCTCGGGATCACCCAGGCCGAAATCCTTCACTTCGAACCGGATGCCGCGCCCCAATGCTCGAATTTCGCCTGCTGGGGCAAGTGGACCCCCGACGGGCGCCTGCTGCACGGCCGCAATCTCGACTGGAACGTCAAGGGCGATGCCCAGGACGATGCCGTTACGCTCGTGTGGCGCCCCAAAGGCGGCTCTCCTTTCATGATGGTTGGCTGGGCGGGCGGCATCGGCAGTGTCAGCGGAATGAACGCGCGCGGCATCACGATTGGCGAGATGACCCTGCCGTCGCCCAATGCGACTTTCGACGGGCTTCCGCTCTTCCTCACGATGCGGCGGGTGCTCGAGAAGTCGTCCACGCTCGAGGAGGCGGTGGACATCATTCAGAAAGGTCCCCGGACTTCGGGTTGGAATTTCCTGCTGGGGGATGGCAAGGCGCCGGACGGCCGGGCCCTGGAAGTCGACGCGAAACGATGCGAAGTATACAAGCCGAACGACCCCAAGGAGTCGCAAGAGACGCTGCACTGGGCGATGGAAGATTGCGTCCGCCGGACGAATCACCCGGTGGGGAAGGACGGGCTCCTGGACCTGGCGATGGCCTTCGGCTCGGAATACAACATCAAGGTCGAGAACTGGGAGCAGCTCAAGCTGATTCTCCCGCTGCTGACGCAACAGAACAGCTATCAGCGCTACGAGTGGCTCGGCAAGCAGATTCAGGAGCATCCCAAGGGCATCGACATCAGGGAATCGCTGGAATTGCTCGCCAACGGCCCGGTCTTCGGCGATGCCACGCTGCATTCGTGGGTCTTTGACCCGAAGAACAACCTCGCCTATGTCTCGATTGCCGGCAACAATCCGCCGGTGACGGCAACACGCTGCCCCTACGTCAAGCTGGATCTGAACGAGTGGTTCCACTAGCGGCCTGATGCCGTAACCGGAAACCCGCAGAAACGGCCCGTTCATCGTCCGGCACACCTGATGCGCGTCGCCCCGCTACGCTAATAGGCTATTCCTAGGAATATCCTGTCCGTGCGGGGCGTTTTCATTTTTGAATGGGGTGAAACCCAGACCTTGGGAGAAACGCCTGGATGTGGCCGCGATTCCCCTGGAACGCCGGCTCCCGGACGAACCGACCAAAACAAACAAAGGAGCCTTCCACGATGGATACAAGCAGAAGAGATTTCCTGATGACCGCGGGCGGCATTGCCATTGCCGGGGGTGTGCTCGGATCCACGCTTTCGGCGCAGGCCGCGGATGCCCCGGCGGCCGCCGTCGAGCACAAACTGCCCGAACTGCCCTATGCCTACGATGCGCTCGAACCCTACATCGACGCGCAAACCATGACCCTGCACCACGACAAGCATCACGCGGGCTATGTGAAGAACCTCAACGCCGCGGAAGCGGCCCTCGAGAAAGCCCGCGCGGCCAACGACTTCGCCCTCGTCCAGCACTGGTCCAAGCAGGTCGCATTCAACGGGGCCGGCGTAAGCCTCCACAACCTTTTCTGGACGATCATGGCCCCGAACGGCAAGGGCGGCGGCGGGCAGCCCGCGGGCAAGCTCCTCGAGAAGATTACTCAGGACTTCGGCAGCTTTGACGCGTTCAAGGCCCAATTCTCCGCCGCGGCCGCCTCAGTGGAAGCCGCCGGCTGGGCCGCCTTGCACTACCGCAAGGAAGACGGGCGCCTGCTCGTGCTCCAGATCGAGAATCATCAGAAACTCACCCCCTGGGGTGTGACTCCGCTGCTCGTCCTCGACGTGTGGGAACACGCCTACTACCTGAAGTATCAGAACAAGCGGCCGGATTACATCACCGCGTGGTGGAACGTGGTGAACTGGGAACAAGTTCAGGCCAACCTCGAGGCCGCCGCCAAATAATCCCGCGATTGCTCACCGTTCGCACCGGTGATATGACGCCCCGGACTGCCTGCTCCGCAGCTCCGGGGCGGCTTCGTTTTGGGCGTTTCAGCGCTGAGTCTGTCCGGCTGCGGTGCTTCCGCTGCGCCGCACCCGTCCGGGGCATCCCGCGCGACCCAATCGTCGCACGCAGCCGTCCGGCCGCCGCGGCGATCACCGAGAAGGTGCTGCCTTATGCGTCGGCACAGTAGCGCGCGATCGTGAAGTCGATGCTGGCGGGGGTGGCGACGACAGGTTCGACGCGGCATTGAGTGGCGAGTTCGACGTCTTCGATCGCGATGAGGTCGAGCGGATTCGTCATGGCCAGGGTGAGGACTTCGCCGTCGCGCCGGATGGGGACGCAGTGGTGCAGGTTGGCGAGGTGGACGCTGATCATGCGCGGCGCCTCGGGATCGATATCGCCTTCCCTCAATTCCACAAACGCCAGGCGCAATTGCGCCGCGAGGATCTTGGCGATCACGATGTCGTTCGTGAAGCCGCGCTCGACGACGATCTTGCCGAGGCGCCGGGGCGGATGGGCGTTTTGCTCGCCCAGGATGGCCTGAAGCTGATCGGAACTCAGGATGCCCAATTCCAGGAGAATCTCGCCCATGCGTTTCTTGTGGCCTTGGGCGTCGAAGGCGCTGATGCGCGACAAGTCAATGATGCGGGGCACGGAGCTGGGCGGGGCCGTGCGGACGGCGGCAAGGGCCGCGTTCAGGGCTTCGATTTCCGACTGGGCTGCGCCCAGTTCGCGTTGAGACTGCTCGAGTTGACGCTGGAGTGCCGCAGCTTCCTCGAGAGATTGCGAGAGGTGATCGGCGCGTTCGCGTGCCTCGACGGCTTCCTGTTCCAGCAGCGCCATACGTGGGTCTTCCGGCGGGGTCTGGCTGCGCACGGTGACGAGTTCCGCCTCCAGCGCCGCGTAAGCTTCCTGCTGTTCAACGAGATGCATCCGGAGCGCCGCGTTCTCCTGCCGTAACCGATCCAGGAGTTCCCCCTGCTCGGCCAGGCGCGCCTCCCGTTCCGCGGCCTGCGCTTCGCGTTCCTGGAGCGCTTCGCGCAGGGCCTCCGCCTCGGCGGGGGCGAGCGAGGAGGCGGCTTCGGCCAAGAGCGTATCGAGGCGGGATTGCGCCGCCGCGAGTTGCGCGGCCAACTGGCCGTACGAGCCGGTGATCTCGTCATTCCACGCGTCAATCGCGGTGTATAACCGCTCCATCAATTCGCTTTCGGGAGACGACATGCCCCAATCTCCAAATATCTCGATTATAGGAGCGAACGCGGAGGCGGTCAAGGCCCGGGCGTGCTATACTCCCGGGGAGGTCGAACAAGGTGAGCAGTAACGAAGGCAATCCCCCGCAAACGCGTGCGGAGCGGCGTTCCATGCCGCGCGCGGCCACCCAGCGTCCCGCGGAGTTCAGCGCGGTGGACGCCGACGCTATTCTGCACCGGGGCATCGTCGTGGACCTCAGCCCGAACGGCCTGCAACTCCGTACCCGTACCCCGGAACCCGTGGGGCGATTTGTGGAGATTGAGCTTCACCCGAAAGCCGGCAGCCCGCGCCCGGGCACCCTGCTTGTGCGCGGCCGTATCGTCCGGGTGGAACGCCTGGACAACGGCGAATTCGCGCTGGGCGTTCGACTCATGGTTCAGTTCGAGGCGCCGGGCAGCGTCGGCCGTCCCCGCGTGAGCACGCACGAGGAAGCACGCAGTCTCGTGGCCGACGTCTCGGCGTTGCTCAAGGCCCCGCCGTCCGGACAGACCCCGGCGCTGACGATTGGCGAGGACCTCATCGAAGAGGGCGCAGAGGTCACCCTTCACCCCACGGCGGAACCAAACGCCCGGAAGAAGCGCCGCCGGGTGCTCTGGACCCTCTTCTGGCTGGGAATGATCGTCGGCGTGCTCCTCATACTGCTTTCGCTGCGTGGCTGCGGCATCCCTGTTCTTTTTGGGCTGGGCGGGCACGCGAAAACTTCGCCAGAACCCGCCGAGGAAGCCGAGCAAGGGCCCTCGCAAGCGTTGCAGCGCGCCCAAGACTGGCTCGAGGCCGGCAAGCCGGAATTGGCCCAGGACCTCTTTGCCGCCGCGATGAAGGACGCTCGAAGCCTTCCCGTGGAACGTTTCATGGCCAGAATCGGCCGGGCCGAGGCACTCGCGGTCCTTAATCAGCGTGCCGAGGCCCTTGAGACGCTCGATAGGGGGGACGATGCGGCAGAGGGCATCTCAAGGCCTTGGCGCGAAGCGGCCGCCCAGTATCGCGCTGCCCTGGCCGCGCCGGCATCGGCCGGTTCCGAAGCAGCCGCCTTGTCCGGAATGAAGTCGCCGGGCGATGTGGCGGCCGCAGCCACTCCCGCGCGTGAGGCGCGGCCCGTGCAACGCTTCTTTGGGACCTGCCTGGAGCTGGGCGGCAGCACGGCTCTTCCGGGCGCGTCCTCTGAGTTCCGGATCGCGGTGGATACGCGGGAATATCTGCTCACGGTGTTTCGTGACAACACCCCGCTCGGGGTGTTTCCCGTCGGGTTGGGCATGGACAATTCCACCCCGCGGGGCGCCTTCGTGGTTGCGAACAAGATTGTGAACCCCGACTGGTTCAACCACGGCGAGGTCGTCAAGTCGGGCGACCCGAAAAACCCGCTGGGTTCGCGCTGGATGGGTCTTGGCAACCCGCGCGGACCGACGCCTTACGGCATTCACTCGACGCCCGATGCCGGTTCCATCGGCAAGAACCAAAGCCGCGGTTGTGTGCGCATGCTCAGCAAGGATGCCGAACAGGTTTTCGCGTGGTGCCCCGTCGGCACCCCCGTCAGCATACTTCCATGATGCACGGCCATGTCGGCAGGCCGCCCGCGTGAACCAAGCTCGGCGAGTCGTGTAGTATAGGCGGCATGGCGAACCTGTTACAGCGGATCATGGACTCTTTGGAGCGGGGCCGGGACTTTGTCACGCATGACGTCTGGCGTATCGGTCTGCCGGGCGAGCGCATTCCGCACGGCTTCTTCACGAAGCAGGTCCGCGTGGCGATTTTGTTGCTGCGCGGTGTAACCGACGAGACGCTGCTGCTGCGCGCGTCCGCGCTGACTTTCGCAACCATGCTCTTCATCGTGCCCTTTCTCGCGTTGATGTTCTTCTGCATTCAGACCTTTGACCTCGGCGAACAGGTCTATCATTCCGTCTGGGTGAAGATGGAAGACCAGCTTACCCAGGTCATCACCCTCGTGCGCGGGGAAGATCATGTGCCCGTGAACCCGGATCTCGAGAAGGAGAAGGGCGCCGCGGAACCCCCAGGCGAGGCCGCACAGGCGCCTCCGTCCGCCGCGGAGAGAGACAAGAACAACCTGCGCCTGCAAAAGCAGATACTCGTGCTGCTGTTTCCGGTCCTGTCTCCCGACAGCCACCCCGAAAGCGCGGCCCTGGCCGAGAATCCGGTCAAGATCGTCATGGACCTGGCGCAGCGGGGGGCCACGAATCCGCGTGCGATCAGCATGGCCGGCTTGCTGTTCATCCTCAGCACGGTCTTCGGCTTCATGCGCAATGTCGAATCGGCCTTCAACCGGATCTGGGGCGTCCATCGCACCCGCAGCCACCTGCGCACGCTCAGTGATTATCTGATGATCACGTTGTTGCTGCCCTTTGTCGCGGCGGCCGTGCTGGGCATCAGCGCCGCGCTCGAGAGCACCTTCATCCGCGGGCTGCTCGGCCCCTTCGCCATGGGCATTCGGGGGGCGCAGTTCCTCATGATCTGCCTGACGTTCAGCCTGCTCTATTGGGGTGTCCCCAACACGCGGGTGCGGATTCCCTACGCCGTGCTGGGCGGCGTTGTGGCCGGTGTCCTGTGGATTCTCTGCTCCTGGGCCTACGTGAAGTTCCAGTTCGGCCTCGCGCGTTACATGCTCTTCTTCTCAACCTTCGCCTTGTTTCCCCTGCTGCTCATGTGGATCTACGCGAGCTGGCTCATCCTGCTTTTCGGCGCGCTGCTCACGTTCGCCTATCAAAACGAAAAGACCTTTGCGATGGAGCGCCTCTCCGATGAGGCAACCTACGCCTATCGCGAGGCGCTCGCCGTCCGGACAGTTGTCGAGATGGCGCGCCGCTTCCAGCACGGCCTGCCGGGACTGTCCGTGAGAGAGGCGGCGGAAGCCTGGAACGTGCCCACCCGCTTGCTCAACGACACGTTCGATTGCCTGACGAACGCGAAGCTGGCGGTGGAGTGCGCGACGCAGCCCGTCACGTACCACCCCGCGCGCGCCCCGCAGACCACCCGGATCATCGATGTGGTGCGCGCCGTCCGGGAAGAGGGCCGGGATCCGTCGCTTTTGCGCGAGGACACCGCCTATCGTCCACTCTATGACGCCCTGGACCGGGCGGAAACCCGCTATCTCGAATCAACAGTCGCATCGCTGGCCGGACATCTCGACTCGGGGAACCCGCCCACGATCGATGACGGAGACGCGGCGCCTCCTGACGCCGCCGGCGAACCCATCGAGGATCAGTGAACCATGCCCAAGCCGATCGCCAGAAAGCCCTCCGCGATGACCCCGCGCCGCCGCTTCTGGACAAGCGTGGCCTTGGCGCTGCTCGCCGCGTTCCTCTTGCTGCTCCTGTGCGGCGGCACGGCCGTGTGGTATTTCGGCTTTCACAACCGGGGCATGAACCTGGAACTCGACGCCGCCAGGATCGCCGAGGCCGAAACCCGCATGTGGCAGGCATACTACACGCGCGACATGCAGACCCTCGGCCTGCAGCTCGTGTCCATTCTCCGCGAGCAATTCGGCCTGTCCTACGTCACCGCCGCGCTGGCGGGCGAGGAACTGGCGAAAGCCGCCGCCGTCTTCGCGCGAAGCCGCGAAGGCTATGATCAGAGTGTGCTGCCCATCCTCGAATCCGCCTACGGCCGCATCCACGACGCAGCCGGCGGCGACTGGAATCCGAAGGCGGTGGCCCGCGCGGAACTCGACTGGTGGGTGGCGCGCAGGACGCCCGGCCAGGATTCCGCCGAAAACGTGGGCAGGATCATCGCCGGCGAATACGCCCTGCTGTACGGCCGGACAAATCCCGATATCGAGGAGGCGGGGCGCCTGCGCGCCGAGGCCGCTGCCTTGCGCGACGGAGGCGGGCAGAACGCGGACTGGCCGAAGATCCAGTCCATGCTCGAGGATTCGTACCGCGTGCTGATTCAGGGTGTGACGGGGCGGAAATAGGCCCGGCGGGGGAGCCGTTCCGGCCTCTCCTCGAAACAATCAGCCATGAAGGAGCGTACATGCTGTTGGAAGGAAAGACGGCCCTCATCACCGGCGCGGGCCGGGGTATCGGCCGGGCCATCGCGCTCGCGTTTGCTGAACAGGGCTGCGACATCGCTGCGGTCGCGCGCACCGCGTCCGAACTGGACGAAACCGCCGCCCAGGTGCGCGGTCTGGGCCGGCGGATCATCTCACTGACCTGTGACATAAGCGAGCCCGATCACGTGGCCGGGATGGCGCGGGCCGCGGCGAAATTCCTCGGGAAGATCGACCTCCTGGTCAACAACGCGGGATACGCCTGTTTTAAGCCCTTCATGGAGCTGACACTGGAGGAGTGGCGCCGCACCCTGGACGTAAACCTCACGGGCGCCTTCCTCGTGACGCGCGCCGTGCTCCCGGACATGATCGCCCGCCGCGCCGGCCACATCATCAACATCTCCAGCGTCTCCGGACTGCGCCCCATCATGAACCAGAGCGTCTATTGCGCCTCCAAGCACGGCATCAACGGCCTCACCGCGACGCTCGCCATGGAGTTGAAGCCGCACAACATTCGCGTCAACGCGATTTGTCCGGGCGGCGTCAGCACCCGGCTCTCCGAGGAAGCCATGCCGGGCCGCGACAAGTCAGACTGGATGACCCCTGAGGACGTGGCCCACACGGCGCTTTACCTGGCCTCGATGAGCGCGCGCGCAACAACGGACATCATCTATCTCCGCCGCTTCGGCAGCGTGCCCCTGGGCGGCTGAACACGGCGTGGGGGAGACATCGGCCCCGTGAATGACAGCTCCGGAAAGCCTACGTCCCAGCAGCTCGACGTGGAACCCCTCGTGACCATCGAGGGCGTGGTCGAGCGCATTGTCTATGAGAATGAGGAGACGGCCTTCTTTGTCGCCAGGCTGCGCAGGGGCGAAGAACTTGTCACGTTCGTCGGCACGCTCATGGCCGTCTCGGAAGGGGAGACGGTTCGTCTCCGCGGACGCTGGATCGACGACAAGCGTTTCGGGCGCCAATTGCGCGTGGAAGCCTATGAAACCCTCGTCCCCAACACGGCCGAAGGCATCGAACGTTACTTGGGCTCCGGGCTGATCGAGGGCATCGGCCCCGTCTTCGCCAAACGGCTGGTGCAGGCCTTCGGCCTCGAAACCCTCCGCGTGATCGACGAACAGCCCAAGCGCCTGCGCAGTGTGCCCGGCATCGGCAAGAAGCGCGCCGAACAAATCCGCGACGCCTGGGCCTCGCGCCGCGCGATTCAGTCCATCATGGTTTTTCTCCAGGGCCACGGCATCTCGACGGGACAAGCCGTCAAGATCTATCAGCACTACGGCGACAGCGCCGTGGCCGTGCTCCGCGAGAACCCCTACCGCCTCGCGCAGGACATAGCCGGCATTTCCTTCCGCGGCGCGGACAAGATTGCGGCCCGCCTCGGCGTGGCCAAGGATTCGCCCGACCGGA
The DNA here is from genome assembly GCA_903837785.1 of Candidatus Hydrogenedentota bacterium. GTDB lineage: Bacteria > Hydrogenedentota > Hydrogenedentia > Hydrogenedentales > CAILVY01 > CAILVY01. Next base: position 21,054 of record CAILVY010000293.1, on the reverse strand, counting down.
TGCGCGCCGGGCTGCTGCACGTGCTCGGAGAGGCGGCCGGCGACGGCCATGTCTATCTCCCCGGCGAGGAGTTGCAGAATTTCGCCGCGGAACTGCTGGAAGTCCCCGCGGAGAGCTTGGCACAGCCGCTTGTGGACCTCGTGGCCAGGAAGGAACTCGTCCGCGAGGGCGAGGTCCTGTATCTCCCATCTCTTTACGCGGCCGAGCGCGGTTGCGCCGCCATGCTCCACCGCCTCATTGCCACGCCGTGCGATCCCGTCCCCATCCAGGTGGACAATGCGCTGCGGTGGGTCGAGAAGTCGCAGGGCATCACGCTCTCCGAAGAACAGCGCGACGCCATCCGCATCGGCGTCACGGCCAAAGTCATGGTGATCACCGGCGGGCCCGGCACCGGCAAGACCACGGTGATCAAGAGCCTGCTGGCGATTCTCGAACGCAAGGGGCTTTCGTTTCTCCTGGCCGCGCCCACTGGCCGGGCGGCAAAACGTATGGAGGCGGCCTCGGGCTACGATGCGCGCACGATCCATCGCCTCCTCGAATACAGCCCGAAAAAGGGGGGCTTCAGCCGTGACGACAACAACCCCCTCGAAACCGACCTCGTCGTCATCGACGAAACCTCCATGGTTGATCAACAGCTCATGCACAGCCTTCTCTTGGCCATCCCGCCCTTCTGCCGGCTCATCCTCGTGGGAGACGTGGATCAACTCCCTTCGGTCGGCGCGGGAAATGTCCTCTTTGACATCCTCTCCAGCCAGGTCGTGCCCGTCGTCCGGCTCAAAACCGTCTTTCGACAGGCCGCGCAGAGCGGGATCATCAGCAATGCGCACTTGATCAACCAAGGCACGTATCCCCTCTTCAACGACGTGGACTTCTTCCTGATCAAGCGATCGGACGCCGCCGCCGCCCTGGAAACCGTCATCGAACTCGTGACCCACCGCATCCCCGCGAAGTTCGGCTTTGATCCCGTCCGCGACGTCCAGGTGCTCGCGCCCTTGCGGCGCGGCGATGCCGGCGTGACGCGCCTCAACGAGGAACTCCAGGCCGCCCTCAATCCCAACGGCGTCCCCGTTCCCCGGCGCGCCTTCCGGAACGGCGACAAAGTGATGCAGCTCCGCAACAACTACGAGCTGGATGTCTACAATGGCGACGTGGGCATCATTACTCTCGTCGACGAAGCGGCCAGGGAAATCGAGGTCGCCTTCGACGACCGCGCCGTGCTCTATCGATTCGAGGACCTGGACAATCTCGCGCTGGCCTATGCGGCCACGGTCCACAAGGCGCAGGGCAGCGAGTACCCCGCCGTGGTCCTGTTGTTCCTCCCACAGCACTACATGATGCTTCAAAGAAATGTGTTTTATACCGCGATCACCCGCGGCAAGAAGCTTGTCGTCGTCGTCGGAGACCCAAAGGCGGTGGGCATGGCCGTCCGCAACAGCAACATTGCCCGGCGCAACAGCCGCCTCACGGATCGGTTGTGCAACAGGATTTGACGCACACCCCGTTCCGGGTATAGGTTATGGTTAACAGCTCTGAAAACCAGTGAACACACTCGCCGGTGTCTTGACCGCCGGGGGAGAGTGAGTCATGCCAGAAGATATTGAGTCGCAAGACAGGACTGTCAGCGCCCCCGGCGAGGGAGTGGGGGGGTGGCTGCTGGTCCTCTGCGTCGTTTGGGTCGTGGCCACGCCCCTGGTCGCCGCCCACAATCTCCTTTCCCATTTCCAGCAGGCCAGTTCCGACTTCGCCTATACCCGCGGCCTGGAACAGTACCTTGTCCTGGTTTCGGGCATGCGGCTTTTCCTGGTTATCTTCAGCATGCACGCCGGCATCTGCCTGTGGACCGAACGGCCCCGCGCCGTCCGCACCGCAAAGCGCTATCTGTGGTCCTTTCTCGTTTGCCTCATTGTCGGCGTAGCCCTCGCCTTCCTCATGGTCGAGTGGCCGGAAGACAAGATGGAAGACCTGGTTCGGGAAATCGCCATCGAGGTGGGCGAATCACTGATCTTCTTCACCACCTGCTATCTCTATCTCGTCAAGTCCAAACGGGTCAAGTCCACGTACATGCAATAGTGACCGGGAGGAGCCATGGACGCACGCGCTGACCTGAGCAGAGACGATCGGATTCTGGGCCTCCTGGCCGATGCCATTGGCTGCCGCGAGGGGCTCCCCCTGGGCGCCTCCGAGCGCGTACGCGAGCATGCCGAACGCTTCGGGAAAGCCCTCGGGCTCTCCCCCGGCGACCAGGCCTCCCTCGAACGCGGCGCCCTCCTGCGGGACATCGGAAAGATCCAAATCCCGAACGCCGTCCTGCTCAAGCAGGGGATCCTCGACTACGACGAGTGGGTTCTCCTCCAGGGCCACAGCGCGCTGGGCGCCGCCCTGCTCGAAGAGCGCGGCGTCCTCAAGGACATCATCGACATCGTCCACTATCATCACGAATGCCACGACGGCGACGGATACCCCGATCATCTCGAGGGCGAAGCCATTCCCTACCTCGCCCGCATCGTCAAGATCCTCGACGTCTACTGCGCGATGACCAGCCCCCGCCACTACCGCGACACGCAGAGTTCCACCCAGGAAGGCATCATGCATCTCCTCGCCGAACGCGGCAAGCATTTCGATCCCGCGCTCATCGACGTCTTCGTCGAAGCCGGCATCGGCCGGCCCCCGCAGGCGTAATTCCGGGAAAACGGCCCACCGCCGCGCAACCGGTGGGCTTGTCCGCCTCTGGCGGGCTTGTCCGCCTCTGCACAACCAGAATCAGCGTGAAGTGGAGGGGAGCGGTTTCAGTTGTTCTCAGGCGGTTTCTGCGCGAGTACGCGCAGAAAGGAGATCACGCGTTCGTCGTCCCATTTCGCGGCGCCGATGTGTTTAAACACGATGTCGCCGTTGGGGGCGATGACGAAGGCCGCCGGGGTGCTCGGAGTCTGATACACCTCGGGACGCTTTCCTTTGAGGCTGTAAATAGGAAATTGAATGCCCTCGTGTTCGCGGACTGTGGCGAGGTTCTCGATGCTTGGTCCTTCTTTATCGTCAAAGGCGACGCCGGCAAAGACGATTCCATCCGCCTGAACCATCTGAAAAAGCTGATTCAGTGCGGGGATCTCCGCGAGGCAGTGCGGACAATCCGGTTGCCAGAAGCTCAGGAACACGACTTTGTTCTTTGTTTCGGCCATGTTGAGCGCCTGGCCGTCCGAGCCGGTGACCTGCCAGTCGTAGTCGGCCTTCATGCCCGAGGTGATGGGGGGGGGCTTGAGCCCTTTCGACAAGTAGCGAACCATCCAGTCTTTCATGAGGAAGGTTCCGCCGACCGTCCCCACGACAACGAGGACCAGGGTCAGCACGGCGCCGCTCAGACAACCGAATACGAAGGGACGGCTCGGCTTCAGCATGTCACTTCCTCACTCCTTGGGCGGCGATTCGGGCCCGTCTTCTCGCTGCCGGTCGCGCGCGTCGAATCGGCTTAGGCGCTCGCGGAACTCCGCTTCCTTGCCCCGGTCTGTGGGGTGATAATACGCTCCGCGCGGCACGCCGTAGTCCTGCGGGACATACCCCTCCTCGAAATCATGCGCGTACTGATAGTCCATTCCCCGGCCCAGGCGTTTCGCGCCCTGATAGTGCGTGTCCTGGAGATGGGCCGGCACGTCGGCTGTCTTCTGCTCGCGCACATCAGCAGTCGCGGCGTCGATGGCGAGATAAGCCGCGTTGCTTTTGGGCGCGCACGCCACGTAGGTTGCCGCTTGCGAGAGGATGATCCGCGCCTCCGGCAGGCCGATGAACTCGCACGCCTGCCACGCCGCCGTGGCCAGCACGAGCGCCATAGGATCGGCATTGCCCACGTCTTCCGAGGCGGCGATGCAGATGCGGCGCGCCACGAAGCGCGGCGTCTCGCCCGCTTCGAGCATCCGCGCCATCCAGTAGACCGCCGCGTCCGGGTTGCTGCCGCGCATGCTCTTGATGAAGGCGGAGGCGGCGTCGTAATGTTCATCGCCCGCGCCGTCGTAGTGATACATCTTCCGCTGGATGGACTCGCGCGCCGCGTCGAGTGTCACGTGAATCCGGCCCTCTTCGGGCGCGGTCGTGAGCAGGGCGATCTCGAGCGCGTTCAGCGCGCGGCGGACATCGCCTTCGGCATAGCGCGCGATATGCGCCAGCGCCTCCGGTTCCGCCGCGATGCCGAGGTCTTCGAGCCCCAGCGAGGGATGCGCGAGCGCCCGTTCCAGCAGCGTGATGATATGCTCGTCCTCGAGCCGCTTGAACTCGAAGATCTGGGAGCGCGAGAGCAGCGGGGCGACCACGGAGAAGAAAGGGTTCTCCGTCGTGGCCCCGATGAGAATGATGTTGCCGTTCTCCACGTCCGGCAGGAGCGCGTCCTGCTGCGCGCGGTTGAAGCGGTGGATTTCGTCCACGAAGACAATCGTGCGCCGGTTCTCGTGGATGCGGCGCTGCTTGGCCGCGGCGATCAGTTCGCGCAATTCCTTTACGCCGGAGCGCACGGCGTTCAGCGGTTCGAAGGCGGCCTTCGTCCGCATCGCGATGATCCGGGCGAGCGCGGTCTTTCCCGAGCCCGGCGGGCCGTAGAAGATCACCGAGGTCACGCGATCCGCTTCGATGGCCCGGCGCAGAATCTTGCCCGGCCCCAGGATATGATCCTGGCCGACGAGTTCATCGATGGAGCGCGGCGCGACGCGGCGCGCCAGCGGCGCTTCCCGCCGCAACCGTTCCGCCGCCGCGATTTCAAAGAGGTCTTCTGGCATCCGCCTATCCTAACCGCCGGGATAGCGCCGAGGCAATTGGACGCATCCGCCACGGCGGTGCCATGGAGACGCCGCCGTCCGTGTGAAATCCCGCAACAGGCAGCCGGCGCTTCGGATGCGCTATAATCCCCTGCAACCCGCAATGACCGCGGAGGAATACTGTCCGGCGAGAGCCGCAACGACAAGGACCGAGCTTATGATCCCCCTGTCCGCTGTTGAACAAGCTATCCTCGATGAAATGCTCGCACGCCGCCCGGACCTCGATCCGTGCGTCCCGGCGCTGCTTGAAGCCCATGCGGCCCTCGTGCGCTGCTATGACGGCGGCGGCACTTTCTTCACGTGCGGCAATGGCGGATCGAACGCGGACGCAATGCATATCGTGGGCGAACTGTGCAAGAGCTTCGAGCGGAAGCGGCCCTTGCCGGAGGCGTTCTCGGTGTGCCTCCAGGCCTTGCCCTTTGGCGAGGAGTTGAGCCGCAATCTCGAAGCGGGCTTGCCTGCCGTGGCCCTCGGCTTCAACGGGGCGCTCAAGACGGCCGTCGAGAACGATTCCCCCCTGCGCGACATGGCCTTTGCCCAGGAACTCAACGCCCTCATGAGGCCTGGCGATGTGCTGATGGCCATTTCCACCTCCGGCAACGCGGGCAACTGTCAGATGGCCATGAGCGTCGCCAAGGCCAAGGGCGGGCTCGCCGTGTCGCTCACCGGCCCCAAAGGGGGAAAGATGGCCCAGTTCGCCGATATCGCCGTGAAGGCTCCCGGGGACTCAACCAAGGTCGTCCAGGAGGCCCATGCCGTCCTGTGGCACACGGCCTGCGCCCTGATCGAGGCCCACTACTTCCCCGAAGCGCGCTGAGCTCCGGCCCGCACGCCGCAAGTTCCGGTTTGACTTCTTGATGGGCTTCAACCTACAATGCGGTAGGTTTAGGCGAGTCAAACCGTATCAACTTGCCCATTTTTAGAGATTGGCGGGACCATGCCGGATACAGAACCGAAAGTCAAGCGTGAAGTTGCGGAGCTTTCCCTGCTCCTGGAGATCAGTCAGATCCTCGACCGGAGCCTGGATCTGCGGGATGAGTTGGGCCCCCTCCTCAAGGCCATCGTCAAGCACACCGGCATGCTCCGCGGCACGATTACCCTTTTTGACCGGGAAACCGGCGAACTGTTCATCGAGGCGGCGCACGGGCTGTCCGGGCCGCAGTTGGAGCGGGGACGCTACAAGCCCGGCGAGGGCATCGTCGGCCGCGTTGCCCAAACCGGCCGTCCGATGGTCATTCCGAGGGTGTCGCAGGAGCCGCGCTTCCTCAATAGGACCAATTCGCGCAAGGACTTGAACAAGGAAGAGGTCGCCTACATCTGCGTGCCCATCAAGATGGAGAACGCGGTCTTGGGCACCCTCAGCGCCGACCGTCTCTTCTCCGGAGACATCTCGCTGGATGAAGACCTCCGGGTCCTGTCCATCATCGCTTCCATGATTGCCCGTGCGGTCTGGTTGCGCCAGCAGAGCGTGGAAGAGCGCAAGCAGTTGCTGGCAGAAAACTTGCGCCTCCAAAGCGAACTGAAGCAGAAGTTCCGGCCAACCAACATGATCGGGCGTTCCAGCGCGACCCAAGGGGTCTTCGACCTGATTGCCCAGGTGGCCAAGAGCGATGCCACGGTGCTGATCCGGGGCGAGAGCGGCGTCGGCAAGGAACTCGTGGCCAACGCCATTCACTACAACAGCCTCCGCGCCAACAAGCCGTTTATCCGGGTGAATTGCGCCGCCCTTCCGGAATCTGTCATTGAAAGCGAGCTTTTCGGGCACGAGAAGGGCGCCTTCACCGGCGCCACACAGCAACGCAAAGGCCGCTTCGAACTGGCCAACGGCGGCACGATCTTCCTGGATGAGATCGGCGACATTACCCAGCCCATGCAGGTGCGCATGCTGCGCGTCCTCCAGGAACGCGAATTTGAGCGGGTCGGCGGGTCGGAAACCGTCAAAGTGAACGTTCGGGTCATCACGGCGACGAATCGTGACCTCGAACAGGCCATGAAAGAAGGAGCCTTCCGCCAGGACCTCTACTACCGGCTCAATGTCTTCCCCATCCACATTCCGCCGCTGCGCGAACGCCGCACGGACATCCTCGAATTGGCCAACTACTTCGTCGAGAAGTACAGCAAGGACAATCACAAGTATGTTCGGCGCATCTCCACGCCGGCCATCGACATGCTCATGAGCTACCACTGGCCCGGCAATGTCCGCGAACTCGAAAACGTCATCGAACGCGCCGTCCTGCTGACAACCGATGATGTGGTCCACGGCCATCATCTGCCGCCGACCCTGCAGACGGCCGAGGCCTCGAACACGTACATGGAAGGCAAACTCGAGGAGACCCTCCGGCGCGTCGAGCGCGAAATGCTCATCGAAGCCCTGAAGAACTCCAAGGGCAACAAGGCCAAGGCGGCCCGAGAACTTGGCATCAGCGAACGCCTCATGGGCCTCCGGGTCCGTGCGCACGACATCGAGCCGAAGCAGTACCGCGTCTGATTCGGACTACCTTTTCGTACGAACACCCTGCCAAGTCCTACACATCGGTAGCTTTCCTTTGCCGCCGAAGCCCATCAAGTCCCCGCGCCCCCAAGCACTTGTTGTGTCAGGTTCTTTCCCCACAATGGGTTAGCATTGGTGCTGCTCTTTTCGCCCAAGACGGCACGCATTTTGCTTATCAGGATAGGTAGTTCTGGTGTCGTCACAGAGACAAGGACTGGTTGAAAACAAGAGACTCTGTTTTTTCCCGCCAGGAAGCGTGTGTATGCACGCTTCTCCCCAATGCCCAAGGGTGGCGCGCAGTCAGCCATAGGCTGCGCGTCACCAGTTTTTTGTGGACCCTTCCTCCGCCCGAAAGACCGCGCCGCGGATTTGGCTGGAATCCGCGGCACAAGGGAACGTTGAAGTTGTCTGTCAGGGCTGAAGCACGGTCACATTCACGACTTGGTTACCCGCGGGTTCCGCGTTCACCGCGAAGGAGAACGAATGGATGCCGGAGCCCGGCAGGTTCGCCCGGTTGATCCGTACCAGGAAGTCCTCTCCTTCGCCCGGTCCAAGGGTCCCGCCGCTGGACGTCAGCGACAGCCAGGCCGGCAATGCCGCCGTATTGACCGCCCAGCCCATGGTGCCTTGTCCCGTGTTTGTCACGGTGAGCGGCAGTTCGTTCGTGGTGGCGTCAAAATTGAACGTTGTCGCGGACAGCGTCAGTTCAGGCCCCAATACGTGGTAGCGAACGATGATGGGATTGCTCGTGAATGTCAATCCCAGGGAGCCATAGGAGTACTCGAAGGTCACGGAACCCTCATAGTCGCCCGTCTCGATGCTGCGGTCCACGATAATGTTCAGCAGGCTGGGCGTCAGCGTATCGACGCTGACCCCCCCTTCCAACGGGTCCAGCGAGAGGAAGCGGGCGTCGGAAGAGGTGGAGGCTTGCCAGTTCAGCCAAGCGCCGCTTGGACTGTGATGCCCGCCCAGGTTGTACACGCGAACTTGCGCCGAGTTGAACGTGGTCCCCAAGTCCAGCGTGATCGGGTCCGTGCTGACGGGGGCCGGGCTCGTGGAGAGAAACGCCGACGGGAACGAAGTGCCCAGGAACGGTTCCGAGGTGACAGTAATCGTGTCGGGGCACGTGAAGTACTTCGAGTTCGGATCGGCCGAGTAGACCGGGTCCAGCACGGTGAAGTTCACCCGGAAGGGAGCGGTGGCGCCCTGGAAGCGGATTTCGGCCAGATCGCCGAATTCCCCGTAGCGCAACGGCGCGTCAGGCGAGGTGAACGTGTAGACAGGCGCGGCCCCGCTCAAGACCCACTGCGAAATGATGCCGCCTTCCGTCGTCGCCGGCTGGCGCACTGTCACGACAAGCGGGTCGGCCGACACGGTCTCAATGCGGAAGGAGAGCCGCGAGACGTTGCGCGGCATATAATCCGCGTGCAGCATCAAGGTCGCCGTGCCATCCGGCTGGATGCCGCTCGAGCGCAGCGAGATCTGGCCCAGGCGAGGATCGCCGGCAATCCCGAGGAAGTCCAACTGCGAAACCGCGAAGCGCCCAGTGATATCGCCTTGCTCCAGAAGGCACGAACTGGCCTGATCGTTCGGGTCGTTAAAGGTGATTCGGCCTTCCACGCCCACGTTGGCTTCCTCGCTCAGCGTCGTGTAGCTGAAGACCGTCTGGGAGGCGAGATCCCGGGATATGGACTGATCGCACGCATCGGCGAGATTCGTGGCGCACCAGTTGTCCAGTTCCGAGAAGACCGGAACCCGGATGGGCGAGCCAAAGGGATCCAATTCACCCGTCGGCTCGTTCCGCGTCGAGTAGAAGTGTCCGCCCGATCCCGTCGTCAGCCGGATGAGCGGGTCGGCAAGCACTTTGTCGCCCCACCCAACGCAGAACAAGCGGGTATTCAGGGCCTGCAGCGTGGTTACGGTGTCGGTCAGATTGCCGGGCGGCGTCGTGAGGCGGCCGTCCGTCACGCAAATCAACGCGCGAACATCCGCGTCATCGAACGGGATCAGATTCTGATCCCAGTCCGCATTGGCCAGTTCCAGCGCGCCGGCATTGATCGCGGGCAGGAGTTGGGTGGCGCCGTTGTCCGCCACCTGAATCGTGTTGAGGCGATTCAGGAGCAGGGTGCGGTCATCCGTGAACACCGGGTCCGCCGCGCTCTCGCGAATCACCCGGATGGCCTCTCCGCCGCGTTCGTTGAAGAGGGCAATGCCTATGCGGTAGTTCGAGGGGATCTCCTCAATGAGGTGATTGATCGACTGCTGATAGACCGCCTGAAGGCGATCCGGCGCGGACACGATGCTGTCGTCGGTCAGTTGATGCGCGGCCTCCTGCATACTGCCCGAGTAGTCGAGCAGAATCAAGGCGTTCCCGCGAATGCGGTTCGGACTCGTGAGGAACTGATTCGTCTCGGAAAGCTCCAACGGCACATTCTTCTCGTAGACCGCAAAGAGGCCGCCCACCGTGTCCAGGAAGGATTCGGGAATCGGCAGCGCCTCGTAGCGGACGTTGCGCATGAGCAGGACGAATCGGACGAGAGAGGGGACCCGCAGACGGGGCAGGGCGGTTTCGATCGTGAGGCCGGCCGCTTGCACGGAGACATTGATCTCGAAGGGCGTCACGTCGGCGCGCGGCACTTCCACGCCGCCCACGATGTCGAAGGCGCTGATCACGAGCTTGGCCGAGGCGCCGCGGCCATCGAGCCGGGTGCGATCGACCGACACGCCAATTGTCTGCCAGTCCTTGATTTCGCCCACTACGCCCAGGGACGCGCCGGTGTCAGGATAGGCGGAAAGCCAATCTTTGCTCGGCGTAACCTTGAAGTTAAGGAGGGTATCCGGGTCGCCCAGGTTCGCCACTGCGATGAGGGCCGAGTTGTCGTTGAGGCCGAAGGCGAGGCTTGCGGGTGTGGCGCCGATGACGATCTTCTTCGGCACCTGCACTTCGATGAGCAACGGCACCGCTTCCCGGGCGGGATCGTTCGAGACGATCGTCACCGGGAATTGGGCCCCGAGATAATTGAGCCCTTCACGGGTGATTGCCACAGTCACGGTCTGTTGCGTGCCTGGGTCCAGACTGCCCTGGGCCGGCGTAATCGACGTGATCCATGCGGGGACCTGCGTGATGTCTATGCTCCAGAACAGCGGTCCCGTGCCATCGTTCCGAATGAAGAACGGACGCTCGTCTTCGTCTTCATCAACGTTCACGAAATGTGCCACGGCACCCTCGGGCTCATCCCCTTTGACTGTCAGCACCGGCACTTTGGCAATGCTCATGTGGACCGTCACGGTTACGAAGGCGGTGGAGTCGCCGGAGGCTTCCACCACGAAGGAATGCTCGAACTCAAACTGTCCGGCCGGCGCCTGGCTCCGGTCGACCCGAATCGTCACGGTGTCGGTGGTCTCGCCGCTCACGGAGCCGGACGCAATCCCGCCGCCGTCCACCGGGGTCAGCACGAGCCATGCCGGGAATCCAGCGGTATCGATGCGCCAGTTAACCGTGCCTGTGCCGTCGTTCCAGAGGCCCACAAGGTCCTCGACACGCGTTGCGCCAAAATCGAGGTTGTTGGGCTCCACGCGCAGCCCGGGCGGGCGTGGACGGGTCATGCGAACCGTCACCTCGCGTTCGCCTCCGGTGAAGGAGAACGTCAGCACGGCTTCATAGGCCCCGGGCTGAACCACGGCCGGATTGGCCGTCACTTGGATGACGTCGCCCGCGGCCAGGGTGCCCGAGGTCTTGCTCAGGTCCAGCCAGGTGCTGCCGGCGGATTTCGACACGCTCCAGGGGATCGGCTGCGGTCCCAGGTTCTGCAGGGTCAGGCTTCGGGTGTCCGAACTGGAGAGTGCGCCGAACTCCATCAGGGTGGGCGCTACGGAGAAGCCCGTGACGATCATGGCCACGGGAATCTCGCGGCTGTAGCCCGAGCCACTGGCCGCGACGGTCACATGCCCCGCGTAGCTTCCGGGTGCAAGGCCAGCGGGATTGGCCGTCACCGTCGCCTGTGCCGTGCCCGACCCGGGCAGTGTCGGCGTCGTCGGACTTACCGAGAGCCAGGGCGCGCCATCGTCCGTCACGGCACTCAACGTCAATGGCACCGGAACAAAACCGCCGTTGGACACGGTGATGACCTGGCTGATCGAGGCTTCCGGACTTCCAAAATTGATCTGCGGAGGAAGCACGCTGAAGGGGGGGACTTCCATGCGCGCGAGGATAGTCGTGTCACCGCCATTGGAGGCGACCGCCACGTTGGCGAAATAGACCCCGGCGGCCAGGCCGGTCCGGCTGGCGCGCAGTGTGATCGTCTGGGGCGCCCCGCCCACCGCGACACCCCCGTTGGCGGGTGTGGCACTCAGCCACGGCGCTTCCGCGGGAACCGTGAAGGTCCACGTCAGCGCCTCGGTGCCGGCGTTGGCAATCTGCACGGCCACTTCCGCCCCGTCTACCCCGAAATCGACGGAATCCGTCGAAAGCTGGAGTTGCGCCGCGCCCTGCGCGGCCGCGCTCACGGCAACGGATTGCTCGCCGCCGTTGGAAGTGATGAGGATCTCACCCGTGGACACGCCCAAGGGCAGCGCGCTTCGGTTGACGGTGAGTTGAATGACGTCGATCTCCGAGGTCGTGGTGCCTTGGACCGTGTCCTGCTTGGCGCCCGCCGCGGGCAGGGACAGTTCCAGCCACGGGAGGTTCTCCGACGCCTGCCATGCCAGCGTGCCCATGCCCCCGTTCGTGACGCGGATCTCTTTGACCGCATCCGCGCTGCCGAACGAGACAGCCAGCGGCTGGACGTCCAGCGTGGGGGAGAAGGGGCATCCCGCGAGCGCGAGAAGGGCGGCCGCCCATCCCAGGTGCCTGAACCAATGTTTCGTACGCGACATACGGTACTCCTTCACTTGCATGAGGGCGGAACCGGCCCGCGCCATGCGCGAATGCGATAACCGGCGCGCGTCTCGCGCGCGGAATTATTCCGAAACCACAATCAGGGTCGTGAGCACTTCTTCCAGAGCGAACTTGTCCGACTGAATCTTCACTGTGGCCTGTTCGAAACCGGGTTCGAGGCCCGCCCGGCTCACCTGGAAATTGATCTGTTCCGTTTCGCCCGGCGCCAAGGTGGCCTTCGGGACGGGCGCGTGCCCGGTGCCGTAGGTGATGGCCGTAATCCAGGCGGGCACGGAAGCTGGGACGATGGACCAAGTGAACGTGTCCAGCCGGTTGTTGCGGATAGTCAGGACGCCTTCGCTGCTGGCAGCGTTAATTTCGAGCGGGTTGGGCACGGCAATCTGGCCGGGCAATTCCACATCGTCCTGCTCCGGATCCATGAAGTCCGGCAATCCGTCTTCATCGAAATCCCAGGCATTCGCGGCTTCCGGATTGATGCCGGGTTGGGCCAGCAATGCCGCGGTGCGCGCCGGCGGCGCATTGTCGAAGACCTGGCTGACCGAAAGCGGGCGATCCGTGAACGTCGGGCCGCCGGGATACAGGAAGTATTTCGTCTCCGAGGGATGGCTGGGAGTGGCCGGCGCCACATAGATCTGGTTGTCCAGGCGCATCTCGAGGAAGAACTCGGGTTGGCGCGGCTGGCCGGAGAAGGCGGCCATGAAATTGTCCAGCCCGGTCACGGTAATCTTCAGCAGATTGCCGAAGGCGCCGTAGGGAAGGGGGTTGTCCTGGCTCGTGAGGAGATTGATGATGCCATCGGCTTCGCGCAACAAGCGCCACGACGGCGCAAACGGATCATTCGACACGAGCAGGCCGTCCGGCGCCAGTTCCACCTCCAACTGGGCGTCCGTCCGCAACGCGTCCTTCGCGGCCTGGGGTATGTCGTCCGGAGCCGCGAGGAAGAAGCGCATTTTGAATCGGGTCACGCCCCGGGGCGCATAGTCTGTCCGCACGAAGATTTCCGCGCGCGTCGCTGTCTGGGCAATCGGGTCCGTGGGGTCGTTGAAGATGCCCGTCGTGCTCATTGCGATCTGGCCGGCAAGGACATCTCCCGCGAAGAAGACGCCGTCCCGCTCGAAGCTGCCCGCCACGTCCGCCCCGCTGGGAGGATGATACTCCGCGCGAATATTGTACGTGCCGCCCTGTTGCTGCGGCGTCACATACGTCAGCACGACCTGGTTGCGCAATTCGTTCCAGATGCGGCCCGGTTCGTCGTGAAGGTCCAATGTCACCGCCTGCGCCAACTGATTGGCCGCGCCCACGTCCATCCGCACATTGACGCTTCCCGCGCCGTTGTTGGAGCTTATCGCGAGGTTGGCCGCGACGGTTCGGTTCGGCGGCACCACCGTGGGATCGACCCGGACCGCTATCGAAGTGCTGCCGCCCGCCGGCGTCACGCCGCCGTTGGGCAGGACCTCGGCAATCCACGTCGCCGAAGCATCGGGCACGATGCTCCAACTCAGCGATGTCTCGCTCGCGTTCTCCAAATTGAAGTAGGCGAGATTGTCCCCGGTCAGCGTGGACGGCGAAAGTGCCAGCGCCTTTTCACTCGCCAGAAGCGAGGTCAGGTTCCGGACGTTCCCCGCATTGAAGAGATGGCCGCCGCTCTCCTTGGCCATCACGATAAGATCCTTCGTGTTCGACACGCTGTTGGGGCTGTACGCCAAGGGATACAGGCGTACGCGGGCATCCTTGGCCGCCGTCGTCAAGTCGCTCGTCGTGGCCAGCGATGCGTTGTCTTCCCCGTCCGTCACGAACATGATGGCGCGGAGGTCGGCCTCATCAAACGGCAGGGTGTCCGCCGCGTCCTCCGCCGCAATCCGAGCAATGCCGTCCATCAGCGCATCGCGGATGTCCGACACGCCATACTGCGCCACGGGCAGCGTGAACTGATCCAACGCCGCCTTGATCGCGGCATGATCCGTCGAGAAGGGGTGGAGCAGCCGGTTCAACTGCTGGCGATCATTGTAGTACATGAGCGCAACGCGGAAGCCGGGGGGGAGGTCATCGAGGAACCGCTTCGTGGCGTCTTTCACCCGTTGCAGCGCTTCTCCCGGCGCCAGCGGCGCTATCGTGTCGTCCGTGCCCGCGTAGTACATGCTGCCCGTATAATCCAGCATGATCGCAATGTTCGCGCGGAGGTTGTCCGGGCCCGTGACGAAAAGATTCGTCTCAGTGAGGTCCAGGGGAACGTCGTTCTCCGTCACAGTGAAAGAGATGCGGTCGCGGTCGTCCGCAGTCAGCATGGGAACCACGGAGCCAAGCGTGTCGCGGATGAGAAAGACGAAGCGCATCACATAGGGCGGACGGCTTCGGTTGATGGCGCCTTCCAGCGTCAGGGGCTGGCGTTCCACGCGCACCTGGAGGGTCTTGCTCTCGACCGCGTCCAAAGGATTCTGAAAGTCGGCGTCCACGGCCGAAATCGTCAATTCGTGGAACTCGACATCTTCCTGAAGATTGCTGCGGTCGATCGTGACGGTGATTTCGCGCCCGTCAATCAGGCGGTTCGTGTCGGTCGGATGGAAGAAGTCCTGCGCGCTGCCGTCTTCGCCATTCGCGCCGTCCTGCAGCGGACTCACGTCAATGACCACGGGACTGCTCACAGCGGCGTCCGCGTTGTCGATGCGGAAGTAGAGCTTCGAGCCCAGCGGGCCGACGTTGGCAATCCAGAAGGTCTTCTGCACGTCTTCGCGCCCGAAGTCCAGCGTGCTGATCTCGTGGATTTCAGGGCGGTTGCTGTTGGTTTGCGGAGGGTCGGACAGGGCAATTTGGGGCAGTTGCAGGATCTCGATCACAATGGGCACAGTCTGGAAACTCTCGCCGGAATGCACCACAAGGGCGTAGTTCCCGCTGCCCGCAAGGATCTGGCTTGCATCGGTTACTTTCACCGAGACTTCGATTTCCAGCGCGGGTTGTGTCTGACCGGTGCTGGGCGACACGGAGATCGCCGGGGTCTGGCTCGGGTCGTTGACCGCGATGGCCTCGATGCTCCACTGCCGGCTGATCGCCGTCGAATTGCCAATATGCAGTATCGAAGCAGCCTGATCGAGCGGCGTGCCCCCGTCGGGCACCGGCGTCGGGTCCATATACAGCGTGAGCACGTCGGGAGTGACAACCAGTCCCTCCAGGGCCGAGCCAAAGCGGAACTTTACCACGGTGGATCCCGCGTCCGATTGCACCAGCAGGGCGAAATCCGTGCGCCCAGCCTGCCAACTGACTTGCACCAGCGTCGGTTCACCCGGAAGCGTGTTGCCCGGATTGGGCGTCACGAGCAGATCGCCCGGCAAGGGGGAGGGGGACTCGGGATGATTGGCGTCTTCCAGGAAAAGCACTTCCCAAGCGCCGGCGGCGCCGCCGGAATTGATCACGCTGAACGAGGCGCTTGTCGCCGTGGCCGAGAGCGAAAGTTCGGCGGGGCTCGCCGTCAACGTGGGAACCACTTCCATCGAAACCGGGATCACGAGATCGCCGCCATTGGAGGTGATCCGCAGCCCGGCATTGTTGTACAAGCCCACTTGCTGACCGGCGCGGGAAACGTGCAGGAGCACGTGGTCCAGTTCCGTGGCCGTCTGGCCGGTGGGCGCCGAGTCCAGGAAGAGCCAGGAAATGTTCTGCGCGGTCCAGGGCGCGTCCGAGTTGACCCGGCCCACCTCCTCCACGCTCCAGTTCAAGCGCCCCGCGCCCGTATTGCTTACGCTGAGTGCCGCCTCGGTCCCGCCGCTGCCCAGGCTCACGGCCCGAGGGGCAACCTCGAGTTGGGGTGCGAAGGGGCACCCGGCCAGCAGCGCTAGAACGAGTGGCAGAATCACAAACAGAGAATGCGGCGCCACACGAGTCATCATACCCACCTCAACTACCGCGTTTGTTGGCCGAAGCGCCGCGGGATGGCTCCAAAGACCCGGTCCTCGCACGGGCGCCCCGGACTACTTTGTGACAATCGAGCCGTCTTCCTTGGCGAAAATGACCGTCACCCCGGCGTCCAGCATGGCCTGATACGGCTCCTGAAAGTCGTCAAACAGGGTGCCGTCCGTCTTGACGGTCCATTCGGTGCCAAGCGTCACCACGTCGCCGCTCCCCAAGCCGCCCGCCTGGGCGTTCGCCACGAGAGCCGACCAATCCACTATGTCCATGCTGGCTCCCCACAAGCGTACTTCATGCAGAAAGAATAGCCCGGAGAGCGGTTCTATGTTTGTAACCTGGTTCCCGCCAAGATCGAGGAAAGTGAGATTACCCAAGCCCGCCAAGCGACCAATCGAGGTCAGCTTGTTCCCGCGAAGATTGAGCACCGTAAGGTTGGAACAGAATTCTATCCCGTCCAAACGCGTAATGCCCAGATTGGCCGCCTGGATCTCCGTCACCCCAAGCAGATCCGCCTGCGTCAACAAGCCGAAGGGCTTGCCCAGCTCCGCGCGCACCGCCGATTCCAGGGCCTTGTCGCCGAAAAACACCACCCCGAAGGGGCAGCCGCTCAATCCCAGCATCAGGCACACGGCCAACCCAAGCAGTCCCACACGCCGAAGAAGGTTCGTATTCATGGTATCCACCTTTGTTACGAGGGCACTCGCACCCTTGCAGGAACTCGATACGCGGCTGCGCACGACCCCTTCCATGAGTCAACTTCTTAACCTTATATAGTATGCTTCAGCCACGGCAACTTGTCAAGAGTTTTCCTCGCCCGACACGGAGTCCGCCCCCCGCGGCTCTGCGCACCCCGGGGGAGTTCCGGCTGCCGGACCGGGCCTTCACGCCCCCGTGCCGCTGCTCGGATTCGGCTGAGGTATGTTGCACTTCTCTTCTACAAATTGGAATACGGGTGCAGTACCCCCCAACGCCGTCAGTAATGCGTTGACGGTCACGGCAAGGGTGCAGGCAAACTCCTGCCACGCATTGGCGTCACGCGGCGAACGTCGGCTGAGACAAACAACGTGCTTCAAAGTCGGCTACCTCCGGTTGCGCATATCTCGCGGGACTCTGGTAACGCGGAAAACGAAAATTCATCCATCTTGTAAACAGTTTATCGCAGCACCGTCGAATTGTCAAGCCTTCCGTTTCGCGCGAATACGCCCCCGCTTCCGGGTGTTATCGACGGCAAGAGTCCAACGATTGCAGGTGGGGCTTCCGCGAACGTGAAGGTGTCCCGGGCGGCCATGAAGCGTGCGCCAAGGGTTTGGAAAGGGCGAGGAAGAGGTCTTTTCTTGTACGATAGGTTCTGCTATAATCTGGCGCTCTCAGGCATGGGGAAGTCTGCCAGTTAGCGAACAGCGAAAGGAAACGTGTCGATGCCGGTGAAGTTTCAATGTCCCAAGTGCGAACGGCGTTTTGTGGAGTGGGGTGCGCAGAAGCTGAATTTCAAATGCCCGAATTGCGCCGGTCAGGAGCTGTTGCGGGTAGGCAGTGCGGAAGGTCACGCCCTGCAACCCCCGCGGTTGAAACGGCGTCCGGCCAAAGTCGGCAAAGCCCCGGTAGAGGCCGAGCTGGATTTCGCGGACATGGACGTGGTCGAAGAGGAGGAGGTGGTGGACGAAGGCGGCATCACCGAACTCGAATTCGGCGTGGACCACGTGGTCATCGACGAAGAAGTCGAAACCGTCGGCGAAGAAATGCCGTTGGACGAAGAGGCGCAAAGCGGAGAAGCCGCCATCGAAGGTGCGGATTCCCCTGTGGGCGAACTGGGCGAAGAACTGGTCTTCGACGATGAAGCCGCGCTTGATCTGGGCGAGACGCCGGAGGATTTCGAAGAGGAACGCTAGACGTTACTCAACTACTATTTAGATGGGGCGGACGCCGGGGCGGCAGCTCCGGCGTTCGGCTTTATCTCCGGCACGGGCATCGGCGGCTCGCCTGGCCCGGGGGCTGCCGCAGCGGCCGGGGGCACGGGTGGCGCGCCCGGTACAGGCGGAGGACCCGGTACAGGTGGCGCACCCGGCGCCGGCGGAGCGCCCGGCGCCGGCGGAGGACCGGGTGCCGGCGGAGGACCTGGCGCAGGGGCCGGGGTGGCCGCCGCTTGCGCTTCCGCAGCAGCTTTGGTGGTAACCACCACTTTGTCATAGGGATAGAGCAACTTCAGATCCGGACATGCTCCTTGGAACGTGTCCGTCAGAAATGAAAGAAAGGAAGAGCCTTCCTTGATCTCGAAGCTCTTGACGCGGTTCTCTTTCGGAATCTGATTCACGACGTCGGCGATTTCAATCGTTACGCCCGCTTGCTGTCCCAGCTTCGTGAGCACCTCGACGAAATCCGCGTTCTGAAACGACAGCGGCTTGTCCGCCGAGAGCGGAGCGGTGATCTTCTGATTGAATTCCGGCGAGAGCTTTTCCGCCACGAACACGTCACTCTGCGCGGCAGGGGCTTTCGGCGGATTGTTCGGATCGATTGCGTCCAACTTTATCTCGGCGATTTGGCGCCGCGGAATTTCGAGCAGCGGAACGCCCGGCCCGGTCTGAACGAACACACTCATGGGCGTCTGCTTCATGATCTGAACGCTCGACAAGACGGAACCGCTCTTCAGCTTGATGATGTCGCCTTCGAGCGGCCGGTCTTTCTTCTCAGCCTTCTCCGCCGAGGGCGCGGTTTCCTCTTCCTCGGACTTGTCGCCTTCGCCGGCCTTGCCGCCCTTCTTGGCCTTTATCTTCGGCTTTCCGGGTTTGGCCGGCGCGCCTTCGTCTGAATCCTTCTCCGCTCCGGCGCGGGGAGCTGCCAGCCGCTTGGCCTTTCCGGTACTGCCCCCGCGCTCATCATCGGCGGCGGATTTGGCGGCGCCCGCCGTACCCGGCTGCGCCCAGACGGCATTTGCGCACAGAAAAGCCACAAGACAGATTGCTGCAGTCACCCGCTTGAGCATGTCGCATTCTCCCTACGGTTGAATTCATTCTAGGGGGGGTGCCGGGGGATGTCAAGTGTTGCGGGGTGCAGGTGGAGGCTGTTACGATCACGTCCACCGGAGGGTCATGCAACATGGCAATGATTCTATTGGCCACGGGCGACGCGGCAACGCATGCGGTCTTCTCCGCAGAACTGAACGGGGACGGCCACGAGGTCCTGTGGGCCGCGGACGGCCAGGAAGCGTATGAACTCACGCTCGCGCAGCAGCCGGAACTCGTTCTGCTGGATCTCAGCCTGCCGATCTTCGATGCCTTCGAGACGTGTTCCATGCTGCGCGAAGATCCGGAGGTCCCCGCAAGGCTGCCCATTGTCTTGTTGACGGATGAAGACCTCAATCCGCGCGCCTTTGAGAAATCGGGATTCTCCGAACTGTTCCCCAAGACACATCAGGGGAGCCAGCTGACCGCAATGACGGTTCGGCGGCTATATCCGAGAGACTAGGCGCTCCGGGTGAGCCAGTCGGCGAGCACGGCGGCCAGCGTCTCGGGGAGCTCCTGCGGGATGAAATGCCCCGCTTCCTCCATGCAGTGAAACGTCGAATGCGGCAGGCGTGCGTGCTGCAGCTCCACGAACGGCTTGATATTGCTGCGGCCGCCCGTCAGCAGCAACGCGTCAAACTGCAATTCCTCCAGACGCTCGAACACGTCGCTCGCGCCGCCCAATTCATAGATCCACGCTTCCACATGACTCGGGCATTTCAAGTTCACGCCGCCGCTCGGATCATCGGCAAGGCCATATTCCACGTAGGCCTCCAGCGCGTCAGGATGCCATGCGCGCATGGGAAGCTTGGACGCGAAGCGATCACGCGCCTCGGCCCGGCTCTCGAAGTGCGTGCGCCGTTGCCGTGCGGTCTTTGCCAGATAACTTTCCCCCGAGAAGGCCACGCTTGGCGCGATGATGGCATCGATGAGCGCCACGCGAGGGAAGACGCCCGGCCGCAGCATCTCCGCATAGGCGACCTGAGCCCCCCCGCCGGAATGGCCAACTGCGAGCCGGTCCGGCCCCAAGGCCAGCGCGTCCACCACCGCCAGCACGTCGCGTCCCGACCACTCCCAGCGATATGCGTCCCGATCCTGCGGTTTGGCGGAATCGCCATGACCGCGCGCATCCGGCGCCAACACACGGAATCGGGAGCTGAGCCGATGCGCCACTGGATCCCACACGCGCCCATGCGTGCCCGTACAGTGCAGCAGCAGCAACGGCGGGCCATCGCCGCCGTAGTCCCAGACATTCAACAGTTCGCCGCCGAAGCCGGACACGGCCAGCGCCTGCGGTGGGTGCGTCGAGTACATCCGTTTCCCCTCGCGTTCACCCGGCCGGCGCATCATAGTCGCGGACGTGCGTCGCCCACATCCAGGCGTGCCCGTCCGGATCCACCAGGAGGCAGGTCCGGTCACCCCAGAACTGCTCCGCGGGTTCCATCGCCACACGCGCACCCGCGGCGCGCGCACGCGCACAAAGCGCATCGACATCCGGCGTGAAGCAATAGAGGCTCGATCCTTCG
This sequence comes from Candidatus Hydrogenedentota bacterium, assembly GCA_903837785.1. GTDB lineage: Bacteria > Hydrogenedentota > Hydrogenedentia > Hydrogenedentales > CAILVY01 > CAILVY01. Next base: position 445 of record CAILVY010000293.1, on the reverse strand, counting down.
CGCCGCGCCGCGCCCTGCGGACGCGTGCTCCGGCCGCGCGGCACGCCTATCAGGATGACAGCATCCTCATACGAAAGTTCGGCATAGATTGCTTCGGTTCCGGACTCCGGATAGATCATGCCGGGGCTGAGCCCGAAGGCGCGTTCGTAGAATTCCAGCGCGCCGCAAACGTCTCGGACAACGAGATAGGGGCTGACCCACTGCATCCTCTTCGGTTTCACCGGCACATCGCTCATCGCATTTCTCCTTAACAGCCTCGCGCGCAATCTCCATCATATCACAGCCCTCGCGTGCGCCCGGAGGCTGCCCGACCCGGCCCCCGGATTCATATTCTAAGTGCAACGGTTTGTTGCGGAGGGGGTCAGTAGCCTTTTTCCGTCGGAGCCGTCCGTCGCTCACTTGTGAGCGGCGACGGACGAGCGACAGAGGGAAAAGGCGGCCTTTT
>CAILVY010000292.1 GCA_903837785.1 Candidatus Hydrogenedentota bacterium | reverse complement strand
GGCGAGGGCGGCGCTGACGGAGAAGAAACGGGGCACGATGCCATCTACTCCCAGCAGACGCTCGCAACGGAAACACACGCCATAGGCAACGGCCGCCATGATCACGCTGGCCAGCGCGATGCGCAGGCATGTGATCCAGAATTCACGGTCCCAGAGCCGGCCGTAGGTTTCGCAGAGCACGACGTAGAGCAACACGAAATTCATCGTGTAAGAGAGGGTGGTGGCCAGCGCGAGGCCGCGGTAACCCAACGGGCGCACGAGCGCGATGCAAAGCAGGATGTTCAGGAACATGCTGGCCGAGGCGATGATCATGGGGAGCACTGTACGCTGCCGCGCGTAAAAGCCTTGAAGGCAAACCTTAATCCAGGCAAACGGGATCAATCCGGTGGCGAAATAGACGAGGGCGGTGGCCGTCATTTCGGTCATGTCCGAACCGAAGTTGCCGTATTGGAAGAGCAGGCGGATAATGGGGCGGCCAAGAACGATCATGCCGAGCATCGAGGGGGCCATGAGCAACAGACTCTGCCGCAGGCCGTGGGTCAGCATGTCGCGGACGTGTTTGTCGTCTTTGCGCAGGGCCGCGCTGGCCATCGTGGGCAGGATGGCCACGGAGACCGAGATGCCGAAAGTGGCAAGAGGCAACTGAATCAGTCGGTTGGCGTAGAACATCGCCGAGACGACGCCGTCCTGGAGGGAATAGGCGAAGAAGCGGTCCACGAGCTTGTTCACCTCGCCCGTGGCCTGGCCGAGAATCACGGGGATCAGCAGCCACATGATCTTCTGGAGTCCGGGATGCCTCAAGTGGAAGTTGGGCCAGCCCACGCCGACATGCCGCTTCATGGCCCGCCACATCACCACGAGTTGCGCGACCCCGCCAATCCACACACCGACCACGAGCGACCACGCGGGGTCCGGCGTGATCTTAAACAGCGCCAGACAGGCAACGATGAGGGCAATATTCAGCAGGGTGGGCGACCAGGAGGGCGCCGTGTACTGCCGCGCCACGAACAGGGGCCCCATCGCGAAAACGGCCATGCCGATGAGAAACAGATACGGCCAGGTCCACTCGATCATCTGAAGCGTGAATTGCAGGTGCTCCGGGCTCTTCGGGGCGGCCTTCGTTATCGGACGCACCCACTCGAGGAGGGTGGGGATAAATGGTATAAGAACCAATCCAAGTATCGTCAAAACACCAAAAATAACCAACATTCCCGAAAGGGCGGCACTCACCAGGCGCCGGTACTCCTCTGGACTGTCCTTGTCCTTGCTTTCGGCGAAAACCGGGACAAAGGCGGCATTGGCGGCACCTTCGCCCAGCATGTCTCGCAACATGTTGGTGAGACTGAAGGCAAAGATGAAGGCGTCGCGTGAAGCCGTGGGGACGAGGATTCCAGAGAGCTGGTCACGAAGCATCCCCAAGGCGCGGCTGACCAGCGTGCCTGAGGCGAAGATGGCGGTGTATCTCGATACCTGGACTTTAGTTTCTTTTGGTTTCTTTTTATCCGTTTTCATCGGATACTCGAGGTGGGCTTCACTGGTTTGGCGGTGCCCTGAACAATCTCTCCGGCGGGAACCGGATGCAACCGGAAGGCGCCTGCGAGGAGGAAGAGGGTTCCCATGGCTATGGCGAACCAAGGAAAGAGGACCGGGCCTGCGGGAATCGGCCGATGTCCAGGCCGCGGGACCGGTACCGCGCCAATGATGCGCTGCATGATGAACTCCTCGGGCGCATACTTGGCGGCATCGAGCTGATAGTATTTCCCGTCAAAAACCACTCCAAACACCCCATTGAAGCGGCCCCAGGGATCCATGACGCCCGAGATGCCGGTATTCGATGCGTGGATAATGGGCAGCCGGGACTCGATGGCGCGGAAGCGGGCGAGTTCCAGTTCCTGCGGCACGGCATTGCTCTGGCCGAACCATCCGAGGTTCGTGACCACGGCGATCATGTCCGCCCCCTGCCTGCGAAGCTGTTCGACGAGCGGAGCAAAGAGCACTTCAAAACAGATGAGCGGCCCGAGGCGGTGTTCGCCCAGGGCGAGCACCTTCTGCTGGTGGCCGGAATCAACGTCAATGGGGGTGATGTGCCTGAGAAACGGGAAGAGGCCCGTGAACGGCATGTACTCGCCGAAGGGGGCCAGGTGCACCTTGTCGTAGAAATCAGCGACACGGCCGTCGGGCATGAGGAGGGCGCTCGAGTTGAAGCTGGCCCCCTGCTCATCCCGGACCGCGCCGGTGAACAAGGGCACGCCGGTCTTCCGGGCGAGTTCGGCCATTGGCCCGAGCAGTTCGGGCTTATTGTAGTCCTCCATGACGAGCGCTTCGGGCCAGAAGAAGGCGTCCACCCGCTCCGCCTCGAAGAGCGCGGCGGAGTAGGCCGCGGCCTTCTTCACCATGTCCACGGTGTATTCGCGGTCCCACTTCATTTCCTGGGGGAAATTCGATTGCAGGATGCCGGCCGTGAAGGGCTGGGACGTGTAATCCGGGGGAGCGATCAAAGCGCCGCCCAAGCCATGCGCCGCCGCCGCGACCGCCGCCGCAAGGACCAAACGAAGCCAGCGGAGGCGCGGACTTGTCCACGCCAGGGCAATCAAGGCATTGCACAACACGAGCACGAACGAGATCACGTGGACGCTGCCCAGCGCGGCGCACTGCGCGAGGGCGAGGTCGGGCCCCTGGCTGTAACCCAAGGCGCTCCATCCGAATCCGGAGAAGAGATTGGCCTGGGCGTACTCCATTCCCACCCAAACCAGGGCCAATGCCAGGGCGGCCACAAGCGGGGTGCGGCCGCGCGCCCATCGCCAGGCGAAGCCGAGGAGGCCCCAGCAGAGGGCGAGCGCGAGGCAGAGCAGTTGATACCCGATGACTGCCCAGCCGCCCGCCCAGAAGATGTTGCTCATGAGCCATTGGAGCAGGATGCTGTGGAAGACCCAACCCGCCAAGAGGAAATGTCCCGCGCAACTCCAGGGGGAACGGCTGCGCGCGCCGGCGACGAAAAGGGGCACGAGCGCCCCCCACGCGAGTGGGTAGAGGTGAAACGTGGGAAAACACCACGCGAGGAGGATTCCTGAGCACGGGGCGCAAAGATACAGCGCGTTTTTCCGGATGTATGGGAGCATATCGCGAGGATCATGCGGGAGGGGGGACAGGTAAATCAAGTGTTAAACAGAGCAGGAGCGCGCGCGGTGGCTGGGCGCTCCGGCCGTCCATGGAATTGGGGCGGGCACTTGACGCAGAATGGACTCGGAGTTGGAGCACGATGCAGAATTTCGAACGCCAGTCCGAACGAGATGCGATGGTGGATCGCCAGATCATCGCCCGCGGCATCTACAATCCGCGCGTAGTGGAGGCCATGCGGAACGTGCCGCGGCATTGTTTCATCCCCGTGGCGGGTCAGGAGCAAGCCTATGAGGATCATCCCGTGCCCATCGGCTGCGGCCAGACGATTTCCCAGCCCTACATGGTTGCGTACATGACCGATGCCCTGGCCTTGAGGCCCGAGGATCGCGTGCTGGAGATCGGCACGGGCTCGGGGTATCAAGCCGCGATCCTGGCGGGACTCGCACGAGCAGTAGTGACTGTGGAGCGTCACGCGGAACTCGTGGCGAGCGCCCGGACGCGCCTGGCAGACATGGGCTACGGAAATGTCACGGTGATTTGCGGGGACGGCACCCTCGGCTGGCCGGATCGCGCGCCCTACGACGCGATACTCGTGACCGCGGGAAGTCCCTGTGTTCCGCCGGCGCTGAAAGCGCAATTGGCACAAGGCGGCCGCCTGGTGTGTCCGGCCGGGGACCGCCATACCCAGCAACTGATCCGGGTGGTGCGCGACGGCGACCACTACAGCAGTTCCGAGAGTATCGCCTGCGTTTTTGTTCCGCTGATCGGCGAAGCGGCGTGGCCGCCGGACCCGGATTAATCCGGCTGATAGGGCAGACAACCGGCGCCAATAGTGCCGGCGACGAGTTTCTGCAATTCCTCCGCACTGATCCCGGAGGCAATGCATTCCGCAACGGCGTCGCGCAAATGCCGTTTGACCATGCCCAAGATGCTCGCCCGGCAGATCTTGTCGGCTCGGTCTGCAACCATGACGCCGACACCGCGCCGGGTATAGAGAATCTTCATTACCTCGAGGTCGCGATACGCCTTCGTGATCGTGTTTGGATTAACGTTCAGCATGGACGACATTTCCCGGACGGAGGGGAGGGTGTCGCCTGTCTTGTACTTTCCCGAGGCAATGGCAAACTGCACCTGGTTCTCAATTTGCACAAAGACCGCAATGGGACCCCCGAAATCAACGCAGTACTTCACCTCGCTCTTGCCCATGTGGTTTTCTCCTATGGGTCAACCCCCTCTTACCTGTCCGCTGCCCGAGCCGCCATACTCGGCGTCCCTACCCAGCCGGACACCACCTAGATTCATGCCTGTATATGCTGCGTCGCCCGCTTTAGCTGCCGCAGTAACAGCGTATGTATATTTTACATAAATGAAATGGTTTTTTCAAATTCAACCTGCGGGCATCGCGACATCAGGGCCCCTATTCGTCGTCGACGTCCTGTTCCCAAGCGTCTTCTTCGTCGTCATCGTCTGCGTCGGGTTCGTCCGTATCGCGGCAGAAACGGGGGTTGTTCCCCGCGATGACCATGGTGATTTCCCCTTTGACGTTCCTGCCCTGGAATTGTTCGCGAAGTTCGGACAAGTGCCCCCGGTGGATCTGTTCGAATTTCTTCGTGAGTTCGACGCAGACCGCGGCGAGACGGTCGCCCAGAACTTCCAGCGCTTCGCCAAGCAGGCGTTCCACCCGGTAGGGCGATTCGAAAAGGACGAGCGTGTGCGGGAGATCGCGGTCCATCTCGAGGAATCGCTTGCGTGCGCCCGGCTTGCGCGGCGGGAAACCCTTGAACGTGTAGCTGGACGTCGAGAGTCCCGAGGCCAGGAGGGCGGTGGGAACGGCGCCGGCGCCGGGAACGATCTCGATGCGGTGTCCGGCCTCATGGCACGCGGCGATCACGCGATAGCCCGGGTCGCTGATACCGGGGTAGCCGCCGTCCGTGCAGAGCCCGACTTTCAATCCCTCGGCGAGAAGCCCAAGCATGCGCTTGCCTGCCGATTCCTCATTGTGATCGTGATACGCGAAAATCGTGCGGGGGCTGGGAATGCTGTAGCGCTCGAAGATGCGCCGGGTGACCCGGGTGTCCTCACAGGCGAGCGCATCCAGCTCGCCCAGCACGCGGGCAGCGCGGTACGTGAGGTCTTCGAGATTGCCAATCGGGGTGGCGATGACGAACAGGGTTCCCATGAAACGCTCCACCGGCCCAGGCGAGGGCCGGACCGGGTCAATCGAGTTGCGGCTTGATCACGGTTATTCCGCCTTCCTCCATCACCTGCAGCAAGCGCTGATACATGGCCTCGTCGTCATAGACGCCCACGATGGAACCGCCCGAACCCGCGAACTTGCCGTGGGCTCCCACGGAACGGGCTCGTTCGACCATGTCGACGTTGCGCGGATCCAGCGTGTAGATCGAGCGCCGCGTATCGAAATTCCGGTCCATGAGCGGCCCGATCTCGCGGCCGCGGCCGTCGAGGATCATGTCGCGGGCGTCCTGGGCCAGTTGAGCGAAGGTCTTCATGGCGTTGATGACGGCCGGATCGCCCTGGAGCCAACGCTCACGGACGTTGTTGTGGAAGGTTTCGGAACCTTCTCCCAGGTCCTCGCGGTACGCGATGAAGAGGTTGGGCAGAAGGCGCACGTCAATCTCTTCGTAGCGGCCGTACCCCTGATGTTCCATGACGCTCTTGTCGAAGTCCATGAACACGCATCCGCCGTAGACCTGGATGACCCGATCCTGGAGTCCCGCCGAGATGCCGAGTTCCTCCGTCTCGACGCTGAGAATCAGGTTGGGCAGAATCGTGTGCGGAATTTCGACGTCGTAGTATTCCATCAGGCAGCGGATTGTGGCGGTGACCAGGGCGCTCGAACCGGCGAGGCCCAGGCGCCGCGGAATCGTCGAACGATAACGGATGGAGAAATTTCGCTTCGGCAGCTTGATCTTATTGGCCTGGCAATAGTCCGCAAACTTCTTGATGGCCGCTTTCATCAGGCGAATGCCGCCGTAGTAGCCATTCTTGTCCACGTCCTCGCTGAGGTCGGCGATCGAGGCGTATTTCGAGCGGTCCTGAACGCTGGGCACGACTTCGACTTCCGGGCTCTCGTAGAGGCTCACCTTTGCGGCAAAGTTGCGGAAGATGAAGCTGATGCACTTGCCGTAGTAGCCGTCCGAGGGATTGCCGATCAAGCCGGCCCGTGCGTATACAGTGGCTTCGCATGCCATACCGTTCTCCTGCTGTTACCGCGCACCACGATACCCGGGGCCGGTAGAGGAGGTCAAACGAGCGCACCCAGTTCTTCAACGAGATTCCGGATGCCCTGGATTTCCCCGGATTCGAGGCGAAGCTCGCCCGCCTGGGCGTTTTCCTCAACCTGGCGTTCGTTACGCGCGCCCACGAGCGCCGAAGTGACGCCGGGTTGCGCGACGAGCCACGCGATGAAGACCTGGGAAAGGGTGGCGCCATGCGCCTCGGCGATCGGCTTGACCTTGTCGAGCATTGCCAGGACCTTGACGCGGTTCGCGCGCGCGTAGAGCGGGCGATCGCGCCGAAGGTCGCCCGCGGGGAATTCGCGGTCCAGGGTGATCTTGCCCGTGAGCATGCCTTGGGCGATGGGGCTGTACGCGAGCAGGGAGATGCCGTTCTCGCGGCAGAAAGGCAGGATCTCACGCTCGACAGTGCGTTCCAGCGCGTTGTACTTGGGCTGATCGCTGTCGATGGCCCCTGACTTCAGGCACTCCCGCATCATGGCAGCCGTGAAGTTGCTCACGCCGATCGAGCGCACCACACCATCGGCCTGCAATCGCTCGAGGGCTCGCCAGGAGTCCAGCCTCAGACCGGGTACCGGCCAGTGCAGCAGTACCAGGTCGATGCGACCCACGCCCAGCCGCTCCTGCGACGCAGCGACGGCTGCAAGAGTGCGCTCGTAGCCGAAGTCGGCGCGCCACACCTTGGTGGTAACTGTGACCTCGTCACGAGGAACGGGTGAGGCGCGGAGCG
>CAILVY010000291.1 GCA_903837785.1 Candidatus Hydrogenedentota bacterium | reverse complement strand
TTCCCCTTCTCCCTCACTTTCGCCTTCTCCCTCGCCTTCCCCTTCTCCTTCGCCTTCGCTCGGCAACTGTAGATCGGCACGAATGTTCAGATCGTAAGGAGATGCCGTCGCAGGCGATAAGTTCGTGTACGAGATGCCGTCGTTGCTGATCCAACTCCGGCCACTGCAATTCCAGTCCTGCACCAAGGGCACCACGAATCGATAGAGATACCCCGAATCGTAGAGAATCTCCACATAGAAGTCCGAACCAGCGCCAAAGCTTTGGGGCTCGTCCAGGGCGATTTCGATGCTCCCTCTTCCTGTGCGGGATCCTGTCTGCGACGTCAACAGGCCACTGGGGTGGCCACCGGCCCACCCGCTGTATACGGAGACGACGTAGTTCGTCGTTCCCGTGTACGTCAGGTAGCTTGTCACCCGCTCAAGGATCCCCCCGGAACTTGTAGTGAAGCGCACACAGCCGTAGTCGACGCCGTCGTAACCCACCCCCACGCCACTCGCTCCGAAGCCGTCATACGCGATGCATCCCCCGCTGAGGAGGCGCGAAGTCACCGCGCAAGTCATGTTCGCCGTGCCGCCCCCCGTGAAGCTGTCCACGACAATCCCCGTGCTCGCGCCGTTGTTCTCCCGGGTGTTCGGCACCGTCGCATCCGTGAATGCGCCCGCGCCGTTCGGATAGAGATCGCCCGAGTCACCCGAATTTGCGCCGCTGTCGAGTTGGCCCAATCCATCCGCTTCCTCGACATCCACTTTCTTGCGGACCACCACGTCGTTGTCCGGAACGTAGTCGTCCACATGAAAAATCTGTGCGCCGCTCCCCGGCAGATACTGATCAAATCCCGCCCCCGCGCCGCCATTGCGCTGAAAGCGATTGCAGATCAGGAAGTACTCGCCGTCCTGATACGGGTCCACGGGCACCCGCAGCACCGAAGCGTTCTGATCGTAGTTCAGCAAAGGAATCCCCGCTTGAAAACTGAGGATCGGCGTCGGCGTGACCCAGCCGAGGGCCATCTTGCACCACGGGTCGAAGTGGCACGGCTTTGACCCGTTCGACCCGGGGCCGCACCAGCCACCGCTCGCCATCACGCTCCACAGGCCAAGCCCCTGCGAACTGCCCACGGTGTCGTAAAGATCCGGCAGTTCGAAGATGTGGCCCAACTCATGGCAGAACACCCCGATCGTGCCTAGGTTTGCATAGAGGAGTTCCGGCTCCGTGTGATAATCCTTGACCTTCTTGCCATCCGCCACCACCGGCGCGAACAGACTGGCGCGATGCGACCAGATGCAGTCCTCCGGCGCCCCGCTCTGTTCTTCCCCCTGGCCCTGATGCACCACCCCAAAGAGATCCACCCAACCATCGCCGTCCGCATCGAATTCCGCGTAATCGACCGTCGCATCCGAGGCGCTGACGGCATCCAGGACCATCTGCCCCGGATTCTGGTCGATGCCCGGAACTCCTCCGGTATTGTGCCCGTAGAAATAACGGGGCTGCGGGAGTTTGAACCAGCCGTAAACTGTGATCTGGAGCGTGATCGCGCCGTAAGAGGCCTCATAGTAAAAGTCACGCACGCTGCCCAACGCGGAGTTCAGATTGTAGCCCGGCGTGTTCATCAAACCGTCGAAATCCGCCGGAGAGAACGTGGCCGTCGTATCCGAAAAATCGGCCAGCAGCAGCACCCCCCGGACGAGTCCGTTCGGGGGGACTTTCTCGTTCCTGCCGAAGTCCTCAAGCATTTCCCTGGCGCGTGCATCCGCGGCGCGCTCCGCCGCCTTCAGCCAGGAAACGAGTTCCTTGTTCAAAGAAGCCGCCTGCGGGTCAGATTTCCCCGCCACATGCGCGGTGCGCTCGATCGTTCCGTCGGCTTTCGGCTCGGCGTAGAACCAGTAGCCGGTTGCGGCATCCTGGACGACGATCGCCCCGCCGGGCGTCTGGTGATACGCGAAGAACTCATCGCCCGTCAGCACGGCCTGGAAGGGCGTCCCGTCCGGCTGGCGGAATGTCCAGAGTTTCCGGTTGGCCGGCATCGCCAGTGCCGCCGCCGACAGCAACAGCAATGCGGTTCCGAAAAGGATCGTGGAAACCCATGCGTGGGGGATGTGCTGCGGTGCGTTGACTTGGGCCATATTGCCTCCGGATGCTCAGATACCGAGCCGTGGAACCGTCGATTCACCTCGGGAACATCGGGGGACAGCGCCTTCCTCTGCCCCCGCCCAGACTCGCCGCCACGAAACTGAACCGCACTGCAAACGCACTCAACCGTTTCTCGGCATCGCGTGCATTGCGCCACTCACCACTGGAATTCTACCCGGCGCATCACCGGGGGTCAACGCAAGAGAAGCGCTCCATCTCGAAGAGTTCCGGAACGTTGCGCGCGCGTGGAGGGCGCCCGGATGGCCGCGGGGGGAGTGCCCCGGCGGCATCCATTCCAGACAAGAGAACCTTGAACGCAAAGGGAGCTATTCGTTCATAAAGCACTAAACCATAATGACTTATTGGATGCTGAAGTACCTCCCGCACACCCTCTTGCCCTGCAAAATGAGCCGAAGCGGATGGAATCTCTTCTTGACATGGGATTCCGTAGGAATCACGGATTACGAAGTCCACTTTGTGTGTTAAGATTATCATCGTTAGACCAGAACCGGGAACAATCCATGAGTGCAAGAGCGCGTAAGAGGAAGAAGGCGATTGTCCGCATCTTTCAGTGGGCACTGATCGCCTATTTCCTCATCGCGGTCCTGCACGGCGCGATACCGGCCATCTGGAAACACCAAGTCGAGGATGCCAATGGCGACGGACCGTTCCGGGTCCTGCTCTTTACCTTCCTCATTCTTTCCTTCCCTGTCCTCTTGCCGTTATTGCGGCAGCTTCATTTCCGCCCGCCGGATCGGGCCTTAGAGGTGCATGTTGAGCCGGGCTTTGTCCGCGATTGGACATTGCGCGGTCCCCCTGCGCCTGAGAGCCCGGCCCTCTAGAGGGATGCATCGCTCCCCCCAGCGCCGGAATGGGCAGCCTCCGCACAGGAAGCCACTGCCTTCCGAAACAAGGGGATCGAATCAGGGCTGAATCCTCCCCCACGGGAAAGCCCCTGCATGCCGCGGAGCGGACGTTACTCCTCCCTCACCACAGTCAAGTAACGAGAGCAACAGGGTTTCTGAAGGATTTCTCATGAACAGCCTGGTAAGCGCATCGACGCTCGCAACCCATCTGAAAACGGCGGAGTGCCTCTCGGCCAACAGCGGCATGGACGAACTGGTCATCCTCGGCGTGACGCACAAGAGTGCGAACACGATGGACCAGCTCTCCACCCTGGTCATTCCCGAAGCCGAGCAGGAAGCACAGTTGACAGAACTGAAAGAAGTGCTGGCCGCGGACGAACTCGTCTACGTCTCGACCTGCAACCGCGTAAGCTTCATCATCATCGCCCGGCGCGAACCGTCGGTCCTCCTGAAAGTCCTGCGTTCCTGGTTCATCGCCAAGAACACCCAGGTGGAGGTGCCGCCCGCCGATCAATGGGTCGTGCTCCAAGGCCGCCGGGCGCTGGATCACCTCCTGCTGGTCGCCAGTTCGCTGGACTCGATGGTTGTGGGCGAACGCCAGATCCTCGGCCAGTTCAAGCAGGCCTTCGAGCGGGCCAAGACCCAGAAGATTTCGGGCCCCAAGATGCACTTCCTCCACGAGCAAGTCATCACAATTGCCAAGCGCGTCTATACGAACACCTCGCTCAGTGAAGGCAAAACTTCCGTGGCCTCGCTGGCAGAAAGCCAGCTCTCCGAATATTGCGCGAAGCATAAGCACGTGACGGCAGTGCTCGTGGGCGTGGGCAAGATGATCGAGCAGGTGGGCGCCTTTCTCTCCAAGGTCCCGCACGTGAGACTGATTTTCGTAAACCGCACGAAGGAAAAGAGTGATGCGTTGGTGGCGCGCTTTGGCGGCTCCTCCCTGTCACTCGAATCCTTCCTGTCCGACAAGGTTCATTTCGACGTGCTGGCCACGTCCACTTCCGCGCCGCACTATCTCTTCGGCACCTCCTTCTTCGATCCGGAACGCCATCACGGCGCACGGCTGGTGATCGACCTGGCCATCCCCCCCGATGTGGACCCCGCCGTCGCCGACTTGACCGGTATCACGCTCGTCAACATGGATACGCTTCGCCGCGAATCGCGCACGCATCAGAAGAAGCGGACCGAAGCCGTCGACGAGGCCCAGAAGATCCTGGCCACCGGCGCCGCGGGCATCGTGGACCGCTGGAAAGTGCGCACTGTAAACCCCGCCATCGGGGCGATCCGGGAACGCTACGAACGCGAGAGCCTCGACCTGCTCAACAAACTGCTTGAAAAAGACCTGCCCAATTTGGAGTATAGAGAGAAAGAAGTGCTGTCGCAGTGGACCAGAAACATGGCGAAGCATTGGGCCGTAATGCATGCGTCCGGCATCAAGCAGGTGGCACGGCAGTGCTGCATGAAGGCCGTCTCAACCTATCTCGACGGCGTGGGCGTGGAACGGGCAGGCGCATGACACATGAAGAAATCATCCTGGGCACACGCGGAAGCGAACTAGCCCGAACGCAATCGGGCCAGGTGGCCGAAGCTGTAACGAAGTTGACGGGCCTCCCGGTCAGGATGCTCATCATCAAGACCCAGGGCGACCGCATTCAGGACGTGCCCCTGCACCTCGTGGAAGGCAAGGGATTCTTCACGAAGGAACTCGAGGAAGCCCTCCTCAGCTGCCGCATCGATTTGGCCGTCCACAGCCTCAAGGACCTGCCTACGGAGAGTCCCGAAGGGCTCGTGGTGGCGGTTATCCCGGCCCGGGAAATGGCCAACGACCTCCTCCTCGTCCGGGACGAAGCTGTCAACGAAACGCATCCGTATCTGCTGCCGCCCAATCCGGTGATCGGCACGAGTTCCAAACGCCGCGCATTGCAGGTCAAGGCCCTGGAGCCCGGCACATCCATCAAGGAACTGCGCGGCAACGTGCCCACGCGCATCGCCAAACTCGTGGACGGACAATATGATGCGATTCTGGTCGCCGCCGCCGGTTTCCGGCGCCTGGGCATAGTCCCGCAGGGCTATCGGGTCGTCACGCTCGACTTCGACGCGATGCTCCCCGCACCCGGCCAAGGCGCGCTGGCGCTGCAAGTCCGCGCCGAAGACAGCGAACTCCTGCGCCTGCTGGCCCCGCTGCATGATACGAGTACCGCCACCGCCGTGGAGGCCGAACGCTGCGTGCTCGAGCTGCTGGGCGGGGGGTGCGGCACGCCGCTCGGCATCTATGCAGAGTGCATTGAACAGGGATTGCGTGTCCAGGCCGTGCTGGGGCCCGAAGAGTGGCAGCTGCACGATGAGCCAAGGTGCGTCCGGGCAACGGCGTCCGGCGCCACCCCGCTGGAAGCTGCAACCCGCGTGCTGGACGCGCTCGGCATCCGCCCGAAGGGGTGATCCAACCATGCAAAGAAAGCTATTCCTGGCGGTCGTGGAAAACGGCGCCGCCGAGACCGACGCCGCCCTCGCCACCCTGCCCCTCGATATACATCCCGTGCCGGTGAGCCGGATTGTGCGCTGTGCTTGCCGCCGAGAACTGGCCGAGACAGCCGCTCGGATGCCCCGCTTTGACTGGCTGCTACTCAGCAGCGCCAATGCCGCAACCATCTTCTTCGAACTTGTGAATATCGCACCTACCGCCTTCTCCCCCAGAATCGCCTGTGTCGGTCCGGATACCGCCGCCCGCGTACAGGCTCTCGGATACCGCGTGGACTTCATCTCGCCTGAGCATCGCGGAGACGCCTTCGCCGAAGCCTTTGCCCAGGCACACGGCGAGGAAGCCGTTTCCGTGCTCCTGCCGCGTCCCGAGAAGATGGGAAGCCATCTCGCCGAACGGCTCCATGACGCCGGAATCAATGTCAGCCAACTCGTGTTATACCGCACCGAAGCGCTTTCTCCGGATTCGATGCCCGATTTGCATTTTGACCCGGCGGACCTGTTCGCGTTTCTGAGCCCCTCGGGGGTTAAACACTTCCTGAGGCGCTACGCGATTCCCCAGGGCGCCGACGTCTTTGCGATCGGACCCAGCACCGCGGCGGCGCTTTCGGAGTCATGGAAAGGCAGTGTCCATACCGCGCAAGCTTCCTCCAGGAATGGTCTGCTGGACGCGGTGCGCGCCTTCCTGGATAATGGGCGAATAGTGAAGGAACAGACCTGATGAACGCTTATCCGCTGATCCGCCCGCGCAGGCTGCGTATGACGCCTGCCTTGCGCGCGCTCGTGGCCGAATCCTCTATCAAGAAGGAGAAGCTGATTCAGCCGCATTTCGTGGTGGAAGGCTCGGGACAAACGCAGGAGATCGCCACGCTGCCCGGAATCTGCCGCCAGTCCACGGACACCCTCGTCAGACAGGTCGAGAAGGACCTCGCGCTGGGCATCCGGAATCATCTCCTCTTCGGGCTGCCCGAAAGCAAGGACGATCACGCCTCCGGCGTGTGCGGCGAGCACTCGTTGATCTTCCGCACGCTGCGGGAACTGAAGAAGCACTTCGGCGAAGACGTTCTCCTCGCAACGGACCTCTGCCTCTGCGCCTACACGGACCACGGGCATTGCGGCCTGCTTTCCTCCGGCGGGGAAATCCTGAACGATGAGACGAACGAAGTCCTCGCCCGGGCGGCCGTCAGCTATGCCGAAGCCGGCGCGGACCTCATCGCTCCGTCGGACATGATGGACGGACGGGTCCTCGCAATCCGAAACGCCCTCGATGCCGCCGGACTCAAGAACACGCCCATCATGAGCTACTCCGTGAAGTACGCCTCCGCGTTCTACGGGCCTTTCCGCGACGCGGCACACTCCGCCCCGGCGTCCGGTGATCGCAAGAGCCATCAGATGGATATCCGCAACGCGCGGGAAGCCGTCCTCGAAGCGCTCCAGGATGCGGCCGAAGGCGCGGATATCCTCATGGTTAAACCCGCCCTGCCCTATCTCGACGTCATCGCCGAGCTCAAGCACCGCGTGACGCAACCCCTGGCCGCCTATCAGGTCAGCGGCGAATATGCGTCACTCGTCTTTGCCGCCCGCGCAGGCGCTGCGGACCTCCCCGCCGCCGCCCTCGAGGCGCTCACCGCCATCTCGCGCGCCGGCGCCGAAATCATCCTGAGTTACTTCACGCGCCAACTGCACGCCGAACGCTGGATCTGAAGGAGTATCCATGGAAAGCGGACAATCCGAACAACTCTTCAAAGAAGCGCTCGAAGTCATGCCGGGCGGCGTAAACTCGCCCGTGCGCGCCTTCAAGTCGGTTGGCGGCACCCCCATCACGTTCCGCCGGGGCGAGGGCGCCTGGCTAGAGGATTGGGACGGCAACCGATATCTGGATTTCTGCGGCTCCTGGGGTCCGCTCGTGCTCGGGCACGCCCATCCGCATGTCCGGGAACGCATCGAGAAAACGCTCGCCGACGGATGGACCTTCGGCGCCCCGCACCGCTCGGAAACCCTGCTGGCCAGAAAAGTGCTTGAGCGGCTCCGCTTCGCGGAGAAAGTCCGCTTCGTCAATTCCGGCACCGAGGCCGTCATGACGGCCGTGCGCCTGGCACGCGGCGTGACGAACCGCCCCTATATCCTCAAGTTCGACGGCTGTTATCACGGCCATCTGGATTCCATGCTCGTCAGCGCGGGCAGCGGCCTGGCAACCTTTGGCACCTCAAGCTCCGCCGGCGTGCCCAACGAGATCGCCGCCACGACGCTCGTGGCGCCGCTGGATGACGAGAACGCAGTGGAAGATCTCTTCAAGAAGCAGGGAAGCAAGATCGCCGCAGTCGCGCTCGAAACCATCCCGGCGAACAATGGCCTGCTCTATCAACGCCCCGAGTTCGTGGCGTTCCTGCGAAAGATCACCCGCGATCACGGCGCCCTGCTGCTGCTGGACGAAGTGCTCGTGGGGCTGCGGGTGCAGCCGGGCTTCGCCTTTCAGCATTATGGCGTCGAACCGGACATCGTCACCCTCGGCAAAGTGATTGGCGGCGGATTCCCTGCGGCCGCATTGGCGGCCTCCGCCGGGATCATGGATCAACTCGCCCCCAGCGGACCGGTTTATCAGGCGGGCACGCTCTCGGGAAATCCCGTGGCCATGACCGCCGGACTCGCCACTCTGGAAGTGCTCTTCGATCAAGGCGGCTGGGACCGCCTGATGGCCGTCGCCGAACGATTCAGGACCGGCATTGCGAACGCCCTGGCACAATCGGCGCTGCCCCTGCAATACGTCCAGACCGGCGGCCTGTTCTGGTTTAGTTTCGACAGCGAAGTCCTGCCGCGAAGCGCCGCCGCCATCTCCAAGCCCGGCATCGCCCGCTACGCAGCACTGCACAAACGCCTGCTCGAACAAGGCATCTACTTCGCGCCCTCCGGATACGAAGTGGGCTTTCTCAACACCGCAATGACGGATGCGGAAGTGGACCACGCGGTTTCGGTTGTTATGACTTCCATCAACGAGTGCTACCGCTAACGAACGGAGAACCATGGACGCACCGACGCTCATACAGGCATGCCGGGGACAGGCAACGCGCCACGTGCCCATCTGGATCATGCGGCAGGCCGGCCGATATCTCCCCGCCTATCAGGAAGTCCGCGCCAAACACGACTTCCTCACGATGTGCCATGTCCCCGAACTGGCCGCCGAAGTGACTCTCCAGCCCGTGCGCGAATTCGGCTTCGACGCCGCAATCATCTTCTCCGACATCCTGCTCCCGCTGGAACCCATGGGGATCGAGGTCCAGTTCATCGAGGGCAAGGGCCCGCGGCTCGCGCCGCAAATCCGAAACATGCAGGATATCGCGAAGCTGATCGATGCGGACTTCGACCCGTCCTCCTGTTTTCTCGGCCAGGCGCTCCAGGCCGTGCGCCACGAACTCGCCGCGGACAAAGCCCTCATTGGCTTTGCCGGAGCCCCCTGGACTATGGCCTGTTACGCCGTCGAAGGCATGGGCTCGCGCGACTACGCCGTCGTCAAGCAACTCATGAACACGGACCCGGCCGCGCTGCACGCGCTGCTCGACAAGCTCACCACGGTCCTCATTCGTTGGCTCCGCATGCAACTCGACGCCGGCGCGGATGCCTTCCAGGTCTTCGACTCCTGGGCGGACGCACTCGCCCCGATGGACTATCGCGAATTCGCGCTTCCCTATCTTCGACGCATCTTCGAAACATTGCGGCCGATGGGAAAGCCCGGCATCCTCTTCAGCAAAGACGCGGGCGCATTCGCCGCAGAAAACTGCCAACTGCCGATTGACGTCCTCGCCGTGGACTGGCGCGTCGATCTCGCCGCGCTCAGAAAACAGCACACAGGAACGGGGCCCACGGCGTATCAGGGCAATCTCGACCCGCTGGCCTTGTTGGGAAATCGCGAAACCCTGCTCGAGAAGGCGAAACGCATCCTGTCGGAGAACGCGACAACCCCCGGATACATCTTCAACCTCGGCCACGGCGTCACCCCGGCCACCCCGGTCGAGAATGTCCGGGCACTCGTCGACTGCGTGCATGAATTCAGGAGCGCGACATGAAACCCACGAACGCGGTGATTCCGGACAAAGATCTCGTGCGCGAGATGGACGTAGCCGCACCGCGTTACACAAGTTACCCCACGATTCCCGTATGGCATCCCGCCGAGTCCGGCGAAGCCTATGCGGACGCCTTGCGCAACCACAAACCCGATATCCCGCTCACGCTCTACTTCCACGTCCCGTTCTGCCCGGTCATTTGCCACTATTGCGGCTGCAACACGGCCAAGCTCGAGTGCGCCGCACAGACCGCCGAATACGTGGACGCGCTGCTCCGGGAAATCCGGCTCGTGCGCGCGCTCCTGCCGCAACGGCGCCGCGTCGCGCAGATCCACTGGGGCGGCGGCACGCCCAGCACGTTGAAGGAGGATGAGTTCCGCGCCGTGCTCGATCTCGTGCGCGAGTCTTTTGACGTCGAAGACGATGCGGAACTGGCCATCGAAACCAACCCCATGACGTGCAATGACGAGAAGCTGCACTTCCTCCTCGGGCATGGATTCAACCGCTTCAGCATCGGCGTGCAGGACTTCGACGCCGAAGTCCAGCGCAAGATCGGCCGCAATCAGACCTATGAACGAACTGCCGAGTTCTGCGGCCTTATACGCGCGCACGGCGTCCGAAGCCTGAACTTCGACCTCGTGTACGGCCTGCCCGGCCAGAACCTCGGCAAGGCGGCGGACACGCTCTCGAAAGTGACGCGCCTCGCCCCTGACCGCATTGCGGTCTACAGCTTCGCCTTCCTGCCAACGCTGCGCGAGAACCAGAAACAGATCGTGGCCTCCGAACTGCCGGAAACCGACCTCAAGTTCGACCTCTACCTGATGACGATCGAGCGCCTGCAAAACGCGGGATACGCCATGATCGGCATGGACCACTTTGCCCGGCCCGAGGACGAACTCGCGGCCGCCTGGCGCGCCCAACGGCTCCGCAGGAACTTCATGGGCTATACAACGAACGCCGATACGGACGTTCTCGCCTTTGGCGCGACGGGCATCGGCGACGTGTCCGGCTATTATTATCAGAATGAAAAGGACAATACGCCGTATTACGAACGCCTCAATCGCGGCGATTTGCCCGTGCAGCGCCACATCACCCTTGACGCCGACGATCACATTCGTCGAACCGTCATCATGGATCTCCTCTGCAACGGCATCGTGCGGAAGGAGGCGGTCGAGAAACGCTTCTCCATCGGCTTCGACCGCTATTTCGATCTCGAATTGTCCCGGCTGGAACCACTGGCTGCCAAGGGACTCGTGCAAAACGGCCCCGCCGCGGTGGAGGCCACCGCGCTGGGACGATACTTCCTCCGAAACCTCGCGCTCGTCTTCGACAACTACCTCGACGGACGCAAAGGCCCCGCCAAGGGCGCCACTTTCTCCAGAACGGTTTAAGCCATGCCGGAAACGAAGCTGGGTGTGATACTCCTCAACATGGGCGGACCGGATGCCCTCGAAGACGTGCCCGCCTATCTGCTCAACATCTTCCGTGATCCCTTCATCCTGGACATGCCCCTCGGCGCGCTGGTGCGCCCGTGGCTCTCGCGGATCATCGTGAAGAAGCGGGCCGGGGCCAGCGCGGAACGTTACCGCCTGATTGGCGGAAAGACCCCGCTGAACGGAATCGCCGCGAAACAGGCGGACGCCATCCGCCACGCGCTGGCCCAGCGCGGCATCGCCGCCGCGGCCGTGCCCGGCATGCGCTACTGGCATCCCTTCACAGAAGAAGGGCTCGCGCAATTCGCGGAACAACACGTGCACCACGTCGTGGCGCTCCCCATGTATCCCGCGTACAGCCGCGCGACCAGCCGCTCCTCGCTCGAGGACTTCCATCGCGCCATGAAGAAGCATCTGCCCGGCGTGCCCTCATCGCAGGTCGATCGCTGGCCCGCGCTCCCCGAATACATCGAGTTCCTCGCTCAGCACACCGCCGAGGCACTGCACTCGCTCGGCCAAGCGCGCTGGCCGCACACGGCCGTCCTCTTCTCCGCCCACAGCGTTCCCATGCGGCTCATCGAACGCGGCGATCCTTACAAGGACCACATCGAACAAACGTACCGCCTGGTCTGCGAACGCCTGCCCCAGGGCATTCGGACCGGCCTGGGCTGGCAGAGCGCCGTCGGTCCCGCGCGCTGGCTCGAACCGGACTCGAAACACCTCGCCGCCTCGCTCCGGGCCGGGGGCGCTGATCATCTCGTGGTAGTGCCCCTGGGCTTCGCCGCGGAGAATATCGAAACCCTCTGGGATATCGAAATCGACCTGCGGGCCTTCGCCCGGGAACAGGGCTTCGACAGCTTCCTGCGGGTGGCCTGCCCGAACGATGACCGCGCCGTCATGGACGGGCTCGCCCGCCTGATTGCGGAAACACAGGCGGAAGGAACGCGCCATGGCGATTAGTGTGGGCGTGATTGGCGCGGGCATCTCGGGACTCGCCGTCGCACATCATCTGAAGCGGATTTTCGAGGCATCCGGCCGGGCGTTCGAGCTGACCCTCTACGAGAAATCCGATCGCGTGGGCGGGAGCATCCGCTCCGAACGCACAAAGGGCTTCCTCGTCGAGTGGGGGCCCAACGGGTTCCTCAACAATGAACCGGCCACCTTCCAACTGATTCAGCAACTGGGCATCCGCGACCGCCTCGTCGTCAGCAGCGACGCCGCACGAAAACGCTTCCTGCTGCTGGACGGCCAGTTGCAGCAGGTGCCCACATCGCCCTCGGGCTTTCTCAAGACGCCCATTCTGCCGCTGCACGCGAAACTCCGCTTCGCCCTCGAACCGATGATCAGAAGACGAGACGGCGCTCAGGACGAGAGTGTCGCGGAGTTCGTCGCACGCCGATTCGGAGCGCAGGCTGTCGCACGCATGTTCGATCCGTTGATGTCCGGTGTTTACGCGGGCAATGTCAACACGCTGAGCATTCATTCGACGCTCAAGGTCTTCGCCGAACTCGAACGCGAGCACGGCAGTGTCGTCAAGGGCATGATCGCGCGCATGAAGCAGCGCAAGGCGGAAGAACGGCAGGGCGCGCAGGAGAAAGTGGATGAACTCGTCACCACCTCGCGAAATCCCATGTCGGGAAAACTCCTTTCCTTCCAGAACGGCATGGGCGAACTCATCGAGGCGCTGGCCGTCCGCCTGGAAGCCCACACGCTGACCAACGCGACGATTGAATCGATCCACGGCGTGGACGGAGGATACGAAGTCACCGGCCAAGTCGCCGGCGGACCGCTGTCCCGGCGCCACGATGCGCTGATCATGGCTTCGCCACCCCAGGCGGGCGCGCTGCTCGTGGCCCCCCTGGACCTCGAATTGGGACAACTCCTGGCGGCAATCCAATCCTCAACCATCGCGGTGCTGGGCCTGGGGTTCACGCAAGACGGCATTGCGGACCCGCTCGACGGATTCGGTTACCTCATCCCCCGTAATCAAGGCTTGCGCTCGCTCGGCGTCCTCTGGAGTTCCTCCATCTTCCCCAACCGCGCACCCAACGGACACAAACTGCTCCAAGTTATGATCGGCGGCGCAAACGACCCCGGCGCCATCAATGAGGACGACTCCATCTTGATCGATACCGCGCTGAAGAATGCGGACCCCGTCCTGCACTTCAAGAGCGAACCGATCATGACCCGCGTCTTTCGGCACCGCTGCGGCATTCCCCAGTACAATCTCGGCCATCGCGAGCGCCTCCAAAGCATCGCACAACGCCTGCAGCACCTGCCCGGTTTCTACCTCGCTGGAAACGGCTACCACGGCATCTCCACGAACGACTGCCTCCGTCACGCCGCCGAATTGGCGGAACGAATCGTCGGCGCCCACCCGTGTGTGTAGCGGGAGCAGCAACGCGGACTCACTGGCGCTGAGGGAGTGGACCCATCCGCGAGAAGTTCGGGCTGGATCGCCTCAAGAAGAACTGCCCATTGCGGCCTTTGCGCTGTTCATGGGAATTCAGAACCATCGAAGATCCCCGGGCCGCATGGTCTACGGGCAAGGCGTTATGCGCCCGGCTCATCCCTCTTCCTGAAAAGCCGGCGCAGGATCGCCCTCATACGCCGGCAGAAGAACCCGGAAACAGGCGCCGCCTTCCGGCGCGCTCCCGCACTCGATGCGGCCCTGGTGATTGAGCACGATCGCCCGCACGATGCTCAGGCCCAATCCCATGCCATCTTCCTTGGTCGTGTAAAACGTGTCAAACACCTTCTGCCTGTTTTCCTCGGGAACCCCCATGCCCGTATCCCGAAAGGAGATCGCCGCCATCGCCCCTTCCATCCGGGTTGACACGATCAGCGTGCCGCCTTCGGGCATGGCTTCCAGGGCGTTGAGCCCGAGGTTCAGGAAGACCTGAACCAGCTGGTCCGCCGCCGCGAGAACCATCGGGGACGGCGTGGCAAGTTCCGTTCGTATCTCACATCGCTTCGCCAACGTGTGAAAACGGACCACATCCAGGGCATCTGTAATCAGGACATTCACATTGCACTTCGCCACGCCCGGGTCCAGCGGCCGCGAAAACCGGGACACGCCGCGGACAATGCGTGAAATGCGCATGATTTGCTGGCCGAGCACGTTGAAACTCTCCCGCCAGAACTGCGGATCGTTGTCCTCTTCCATCAACCGCAGCCGGGCGGACAGCGAAGCCAGCGGATTGCCTATTTCGTGCGCGAGACCGGCCGCAACCACGCCCAGCGTCGCCAGTTTGCTCGAACGCAACAACTCCACCTCCGCCTTACGGCGCTCGGTAATATCCGACCCGAAAGAGATGGTCCCCGCGAATACACCCCGTTCATAGACCTCGCTGTTGCTCCAGGCAATCAGCCGCTCTTCCCCGGACTTCGTAAGAATGGGCGTTTCGAGGCTCTTCGGAAGCCCCCCCTGCACCAGGTGCAGGAGATTCTTTCTCTCCAGCGGGTAGCGGTCGCGCGGCATTAGCGCATTGAACCAGCCCAAGTCCTCCAGTTCTTTGCGCGAATATCCCGTGATGCGCTCCGCCGCTTCGTTGTATACCGTCAGTTGCCGGCCGGCATCCAGGCCGATGACCATGACATTGGCGGTCTGGATCAGGTTCTGCGCGTAGTCGCGCGCCGCTTGCGCGCTCTCCTCGGCCAACGCGCGTTGCCGCATTTCCTCCAACAGGCCCAGGCGCTCCGCCTGCAAGCGCTGCCGAGAGGCAACCAATTCGCTGATCGCCTGATAGAGCGCGGCAAACAGCAGAAAGATCCCGCCGACGAGCGTGAACCATCGCAGGTTGCCGCGGACGGCGGAATTGTTCCCTATCAGCGGCCATTCCTCGATGCTCGCGATGTCCTTCGTCAGGTCCAGGAGCACCGTCAGCCCCAGGCCGAGCCCCGCCAGCACCAGAAACATCCGGACGAGCGGCTTCTCCCGCAGCAGCGCAATGACGAAGACGATGGGCGACATCAGAAGCAACACGCCCAGCAGCGTTGACATGTTGTAGAGGAAACGGACATCCCAGAGTTGATCGACTAGGTGCCCGATTACTTCTATCGCCAATGCCAGCAGCACTGCAAACCATGTGAACCGGGCCATATGCTCGGGCGAGAACCAGGAGCCGGCGCCTTCCCGTTGACTGGCCTTATCGTCCCCTGCCATGCTTCACTCCTGGTTTTCTTGCCTACGCCAGCCTCTGCAGGACTGTTCAGGCGCCTCACCTTTGCCTGCGCCTGTTTGCAGACCGGAAGGAATCACCCGGTCGTTGATCGCCGTGGATCCCGCGAAATGCTCCGCCCGCACGAACCGTATTCTCGCACGCGGAGAACCCGCACAACAACATGCACCCCGGGAAATGCCTTTATCAGACACCGGCGCACGCCGGGGCGCCTGCCGCCGTTCCGCACGCGTCCACCGGAGGCTCAGGCGCCGGCCACCTGCATGGCAAGCTCCGCCCACTGATCCAGGCGTTCGGGGTGATAACGCACCGTGCTGATGTCCTTCAAGATGATCTCGAGCGGGCAGTGGTGCTTCGCACAGGCCTCGCGCGTCGCCAGCAGGTCCGCGCGCACGTGTTCCGGTTCGAACGTGGACTCCGCCAGAAACGCCGGGTTGGGCTTGCGGGAATACACAAAGTCGCCCCCGATCGCCTCCGCACCGCGCTCTTCATTCACCCACGGGCTCATCGAAACCTTCCGGACGTTCGGAATCATGCGGACCTCGTTCATCTTCCCGTCCAGCGGATCGCAGCACCCGTAATACACCAGCCCGAAACGCGCGCAAATGCGGCTCACGTAGTCCACTTCGAATTCCTTGAACATCTGCGGCGAGACCGTCGAGAACATCTGCGCCAGGCCGAAGGTCCACAGGTCCTTCGTGCGCGGCCGTTCCGGGTCGTAGCCTTCGGCCGGCAGTTCATCCGTGTACGCGCCCGTGCAATGGATCAGGCTTTGAGGCCCGCACAGCAGCCCCCCTTCCTCCAACTGATCGAGCATGCCCAGATACCCGTCGGTCATTCGGCCTGCCAACCGGTGCATGAAGTCCGGCCGCTCGATCAGGGCATACAGCGCATTCTGCACGCCCATCCAGGTGCTGATGGGATCCCACAACGACAAGTAAGGATCCATTCCCGAAAGCCGCACGTCCAGCAATCCGTCAAACAGTTCCTCCGCCACCGCCAGGCGGCGCCGGCTTTCGACGGGATCATGGGTGATTCGGGGCATCCGGACTTTCTCCAGATCCTCCTCGTGCTGAAACTGATTGAAAAACTTGTGCCCCAGAATCCCGTTGGCGGACGACGTCGAAACGGTCTCCTCCTGAACTTCCACCCCGAAACCACTGTTCTCAATCGCCCTCGGAATGCGAATGAACGATTCCACCACACTGTCCACCGGGAAATGGGACCACTGATACAGCGTACGCCGGAGCTGCTCCTCGTATCCGCGGCATTCGGGGTCCGTGCAGCGCAGCAACAACTCCTCCGACTCCTCCAACTCGTTCCAGCAAACCTGGTCCATCATGACCATGGGGCGCACCGGCGTCCGCGCATTCAGCTTGCGCCAGAGCGCCCGCTTCTCCTCCTGCACCGGCAGGGCCGCGATCTCCGCGACCCGCGCCGCCAACCCGCGGAGGATCGACACATCTTCTTTGTTCAACATGCCCGAATCCATTCTTTGTTGCCCATTGCCGACGATGAGGAAGCCGCCGTGTCGCCGCATCCGGCGGTTATTGAAGCAGCTTCCGGCATGCGGAATCCAACAGCACGCCCAAGGGCGGGCAAAGGCTGAGCGCCGGCTCGCAACTGCACCGGCATGGCCTTGTGCCGATGCTCCGCCGCACGAGCCCTCCGTGTCCCGCGCGCCGTGGGCGGAACAAGACACGTGAGGCTATGTGCAGGGCTACAGGCTCATGGGATGGATATGCTTCTCGTTGCGACGGGACTGGCCATCCCGTCGCCGTCGCGCACCTGCAGCTTCACCTCAAAGTTGCCGGGATTCGAATAGACATGCGTTTCGTAACCGGCATTGATGTCCACCCCGCCGCCGCCGGTCAGTCCACCGCCCCAGCCGGCGGCCGCGCCGCCGAACGCGCCGCCTGTTGCTCCAGGTGTCCGCGCGGCGCGCGCGCCCGGTGCGCCATTGGCCGCGCGGGAGGCACTGTTGCCACATGCCGGTTCGGAATGCCCGGTGTGCATCGCGTCACGGATTCCGCCTATTCCTGCCCCGTCGGCTGTACTGCCGCTTTGAGCCGGATGCCAACCACCCAGCGGCTCGCGCGTGATGCCGCCGA
>CAILVY010000290.1 GCA_903837785.1 Candidatus Hydrogenedentota bacterium | reverse complement strand
ACCCTCGTGCAATACACCCTCCCCGAAGGCGCCAAAGACTACGTCAATTCCATGTGGGAGATGCAGAAAGAGCCCTTCGCCGGCGACGTCGTCAATTCCTACAACGACGGGCCGCCCGAACCCGGCAAAAAGCCGCTCGGGCCCTTCTACGAACTCGAAACCTCCTCCCCCGCGGCCGCGCTCGCGCCCAAGGCCTCCGCGTCGCACCTCCACCGCACCTTCCACATCCAGGGAGACGAAAAAGACCTCGAAGCCATCGCCCAGGCCACCCTCGGCGTCGGACTAGCCGAGATCAAGGGCGCGCTCAAGTAGCGTGCGTCGCGCGCACCGGCATGGCACTGCGTTCGGGAGAACCGGTTCTGCTGAGGCAACATGAAACGGCCCCGAGTTCATAGAGGGCACCTCGTGCTGCTGGGAGTCTTAGTGCTCCCGGCAGCCGTTTTCTGCTTTCGGCCCCTCGCTCCGCTTGAAACGCATTTCTACGTCTGGCAGCGCGCCTGGACGCCGGAACTTCGCGAAGCGCTCCGGCGCGGCGCAACGCGCGCCTCGGGATTCTCCGTCTATGCCGGTGACTTCGAGTGCGGTAACGAAGGCGCCGGCTTCGCGCCCGTCAGTGTCGCCTGGA
Source organism: Candidatus Hydrogenedentota bacterium (assembly GCA_903837785.1). Taxonomy (GTDB): domain Bacteria; phylum Hydrogenedentota; class Hydrogenedentia; order Hydrogenedentales; family CAILVY01; genus CAILVY01. The sequence continues at coordinate 16,794 of CAILVY010000290.1, read as the reverse complement.
ATGCCCTCGCGGATGCGCGCATCCCCGTGACGCTCGTATTCCGCGCCCGCGAATGCCTGAACACGGAAGACCCGAAAACCGTCTCCCGGCTTTCCGGGGCGATGGCCGAGACCGCGCGGCAGGCCCGGGCAGCCGGCGTGCGCGTGGCCGGGCTGCAACTGGACTACGATTGCCCCACGTCAAAGCTCGGCTCGTACGCCCGCCTTCTGTCCGGGATGCGTGAACCCCTGAAGAACGAAACCCTGTCCATCACCGCCCTGCCCACGTGGCTCCCGGACGTCCAATTCCGAAACCTGGCCCGGCAAACCGGCTACTACGTGCTGCAGGTCCATTCGTTTGAAACCCCCAAGAGCGTCCAGGACGCCGTGCAGGTCTGTCCGGCCGGCCGCGTGCCCGCCTATCTCAAGCGCGCCGCCGCCTTCGGAGTCCCGTTCTACCTCGCGCTCCCAACCTACGGCTATCAGGTTGTCTTCAATGCCCAGGGCGCCTTCGCAGGAATCCGCGCAGAAGCGGCTGGACGCCCCCTCCCGCCGGGCGCCCAGGCCAGGGAAGTGTTGGCCAATCCCAAAGAAATCGCCGGACTCGTGCGGCAACTGTCCGCAAAGCATCCACGGGCCTTGCGCGGACTCATCTGGTTCCGCTTGCCCGTCCCCTCCGATCAACACAACTGGACCTGGGACACCCTCGCACAGGTCCTCGACGGAGCTGCCCCCGAAGCCCGCTTCACCGCCGAAGTCCGCGCGCCGGAAAACGATCTCTGCGAAGTGTGGATCAAGAGCCCCGGCGGCGCGTACGCGGCCGGAAGCATTCAGATCACCCTCGACGTGGACGCGGCCCACTGCCTCGCTTCCGACCTGCTCAACCACTTCGAGGAAGTCTCGCGCGCCGGTTCCTCCCTCGTCCTTCGCGGCCCCGCACCCCCCGCCGGCAAGGATCTTCTGGCGCTTTGGATGCGTTTCGTCCATAATACAGTGGACAAGTCCAGCGTCAAGATCAAATCGGTGGAAGTGATTGAATGAACAGGGTGCGCGTCTTCAAGACCATCTTCGCCTTTTTCACATGCCTGCCCTGCGTGGCCTCCGCATGCTGTGCCGGCGGTCCCGCGATCTACATTTCCTTCTTGCCCGAATACGAGATGCTCACGGTTCCCGGCATCAATTTTGCAGAATCGTTGGAAACTCGTGTCGGCCTGAACGGAGACTGGGTACATTATCCCGTCGAGTATATCCCGCTGAATTATGATGTCTCGTTGAATTGCGAGGAGAAGTGGCAGGCAACACTCGCCGCCGATATCGGCGATCTGGGGGAAGCATTGGCCGCGCAAGGAAATCCCGAGGCCAGGAACCTTGTGGCTCGTTACAGAGAAATGCGGATATCCATGAAGGAGCAAGGAACATACGGCAACGGACTTTCCTGTCGATGGTATAGCGAGTGGAAGGAGCCCATTCCACAACATCCAGTCGTCTCTACCGAAGCCGTGGAAGACGTGCTGGGAAAGCTCCCCGACGAGTTCAGGTTGTACACCCTGGGCGCCGCTTCCTATCGTGCAGGTGATTTCGACACCGCCGCCTGCTATTGGCAGGAACTGCTTGCCCTGCCCGAAGCCGAGCGCTGCTATCGAAGCGTCTGGGCGGCGTATATGCTGGGAAGAGTGTGGACGGACAAGGATCCGCTTCGGGCAATCGAATGTTTCGAGTTGTGCCGCGCACTCGCATCTTCCGGATTCCCCGATTCCTCCGCGCTTTCTGGTGAATCGCTGGGGTGGCAGGCCCGGGCCGAGACAAACGCCTCTCTGTTTGTTCTCGCAATACACCGGTATTACCTCGCCGCGCTGACCGGTTCCGGCACAATCGTCTCACTCTACACCGCCTTGTCGAAAGCGCTCTCCGCACCCGAGATCGACCGCGGTCTCATTCTCGACCCTGAATGCCGCAATCTCATACTGGTGGCGCTGGAGTCCTCGTACCTGAATACCGCGCTCACGACCCGGGCCGCAGTAGCCATCTCCGCGGAAGGCTTTTACATACCGGCCGATATTGCGGCACGCACCGCCATGCGCCTGTATCGCAGGGGGGATTTTGCGGCGGCGGAACGATGGAGCGCCTTGGCCGGCCCGAAGCAACCGGTGGCGCGCTGGATACAATCCAAATTACTGCTGAGAGCGGGGAAGATTGGCGAGGCCCTCGACATCGTGCGCAACCTTCTCGGCACATTTCCGGAGAGTTCGCTCTACTACGATGACATTGACAAACTCGACTCGTGCGCCGATCGTGTGTACTCAGAGGCGGGCGTGCTGCTGCTTGTACGGCGTGAGTATGTGAATGCGCTCGATCTGCTGCTCAAAGGCGGATATTGGTTGGATGCCGCATACGTTGCCGAACGCGTCCTTACACTGGAAGAACTGAAACGCTATATCGACACGGCCGAAATCCCGAACGACCGTATGGACAAACTCCGAGACTTATGCGCAAAACGACTCGCACGGCAGGAAAACTGGAAGGCCGCCGCAAAGATGTGTCGTTCGCTCACAACGCGGCCTGCATTCGAAACGATCGTCAAAGAACTCGCGGCCGCCCGCGATTCCAAGGCTGCGCCGGAGGAGCGCGCCGAACATTTCTTCCGCGCCGGAGAGATCGCCCGCGAACAGGGAATGGAATTGATGGGAACGGAGGGAGCCCCGGATGGGGCGTTCGATGGCGGCGCCTATGACATCGATGATCCCTTCCGCATCAAGGGGAAGGCAAGCCCATTCGCGCCGGACTCTGAAGAATGGAGAATGCTATCCAACGTTCTCCGTGCCTCAGACGACGAAAAGCGGCGCTACGCGGCCAGCGCACCCAAATGGAACTTTCGCTTTCACTATCGCTACTATGCGGCCGAACTGATGTGGAAATGCGCGGAATTGCTCCCCAATAACGAACCGCTGACCGCCAAAGCGTTGTGGAACGGCGGCGCCTATCTTAAGAGTCGCGATCCCAAGGCGGCGGACAAGTTCTACAAGGCACTCGTCAAGCGGTGCGGCAAACTGGTCATCGGCCAAGAGGCCGACAAGCTGCGCTGGTTCCCAAGCGAACTGAAAGAGGCGGACTTGCTTCCTGTGGCGAAGAAGGGCGCATCGTGATGCATCACGCCCGCCACCCCGGGTTCTGCCTCCCTTTCGTTCAGACCGCGCCCGGAACTGAGGGATACGCTCACGGCCGTGGCAGCGCTTCTGCTATTGTGGGGCGAACGAAACGGGAAACCGCCGGAAACCCGTGGCGTCGGTTGCGGGCCGGGAAACGGCTCCAGGGCCGCGGCATCGGCGTCAACCCAATGGGAGATTGGCCCATGATTCGCCCCATGCTTTCTTGCGTTGCCCTGCTGCTCTGTGCCCAGGCCGCCCTCGCCCAGCCAACCGCCCTGCGCGGATCCGGCGGCGTGGAGGCCGTCTTCGCCAAGTCCCCCCAGGGCTATCAGTGGACCGGGTATCAGGACACCGCCGCAGCGCGCGCATGGATCATCGGCGGTCCGCGCTTCAGTCTCCAAACCCCGGACGGCAATCGCACGAACCTCAGCGAGACCGCCTTCGAACGCATGACGGCGGACGAACAGCAGGTGGTGCTGGAGACCTCGCTCGCAAAGCCGCCCGTGGATGTGCGGCAGGTCTATTCCTTCTGCGCGGACGGCCGCACCCTCCGAATCGCCACCTCACTCCGCGCGCGCGGCAGCGCCGCCCGGCTCCAGCGCGTCGGGCTCCTCGAACTTGCCGTCGAGGGCCAGCAATTCCGTCTGATGGGCCCGGATTTCGTCTCCTCGCCCGTCTTCAGCGAAGTGCTCTTCGCGGGAATCGAGCATCCCTCCGCGCTGTGTGAGGCGCAGGGCAACACGTTCCGACTCGCCCAGCAGACCGATCTGAACCTGGGCAAGGAATGGACGGCGCTGCCCGCGGCCGTCTTCGGCTCGTGCTCCAAGGCCGACGAGGAAAGCGCCGGCCCGGAAGCCCTCCGCCGCGCCTTCCTCCGCTATCTCGACACAGTGCGCGTGAAGCCCAAGGACATGCACGTCCACTACAACGACTGGTGGACCGCCCCCGTGCCCTCGTCCGAGCGCTTCGTCCTGCAGAACCTCGCCGAACTGAAGAAGGGGCTCTACGATCAGACCGGCTTCTTCTTCGACTCCTACGCCCTCGATGCCGGCTGGTCCAATCCGAAGTCCGCTTGGGAAATGGACACGAAGCAGTTCCCGCAACGTTTCGCCCCCATCCGCGCCGCCCTCGAAAGCATGGGCAGCCATGTCGGCCTCTGGATCTCCCCCAGCAGCATGTACAACTTTGCGCTCGACAACACCTGGCTCAGATCCGCGGGCTACGAAGTGACCCCGCACAAAACCCTCGGCCTCGTGGCCTGCCTCGCCAAGGGCGGCAAATATCAGACCGCCTTCAAGAACGCCGCCCTGGGCTACACCCTCGAAGCCGATCTCGCGCACATGAAATTCGACGGCTTCGTTCCGCGCTGTGACGAGGCAAGCCACGGTCACCCGGCCGGCATCGAGTCCTGCCTGCCCCTCGCCGAAGGACTGATGGCGGTCTTCGACGCGCTCCGCGCCCAGAAACCGGATATCGCGCTCGAACCCACCTGCTTCGGCTATCAGCCGAGCCCGTGGTGGCTCATGCATGTCCCGTTCATTATCGGCCCCTTCGGCGACGACAGCCCCTACGGGCGCTGCCCCGCGCCGGACTACATCGAGTCCATGACCACCGCCCGCGAAATCAAGAACCTCGAAGGACGCCCCTCGTTCCTCATGCCCAGCTCCGCCCTGCAATGCTTCGACATCATCGTGCAGTGCCCCGGCGCCTTCCAGAATCACGCCGCCATGGCCATCGGGCGCGGCCGCTGGTTTATCTCCTCCTACATCAACCCGAAATTCATGGACCCGGAGGAATGGCGCTTCTTCGCGGACCTCATCAAGTGGGCGCGCCACAACCGCGAGTTCCTCCAGGAGCCGCTGCCCATCGGCGGCAACCCGGCCAGGCGCGAGGCCTACGGCTATGCGTTCCTCGGGGGGGACCGCCAGGTCTATTGCCTGCGCAATCCCTGGATGCAAGAGGCCGGCGCCCCGTTGTGCAAGACCTTTGCCTCCGGGAAGAACCTCGAGGTCCGCATGCTCTACCCAAGGCGCAGCCTCCTCGCGCGCGTGGCCGCCGGCGGCGAGCCGCTAAAGCTGCCGCTCGGCCCCTATGAAACCCAGTTCATCGAGGTCGTACCGACCGATCAACCCGTGAGCGCCCCGGTCCCGAAACCCGAACCCGCCGTGGCCTGGAAGGCGTCGCAGGAACCCCGGGTGGAACGCATTGTATTCGACGACGAGCCGCCGGCCTTCGGCCCCGACTGGACCTCGCCCGACGGCCCCGCGAAGCAACGAACCAGTTTCATCGTCGAAGGCCGCCTCGCCGTCGCCGAGGCGGGCGCCCAGCTCTGCGTCTTGTGCGAAGGCGAGGCCGGCGTCTCGGGCAGCACCTGCCGCATCACCCTCGACGGGAACGATGCCGCAATTGCCGTGTCAAAGTCCCAGGGCGCCTTCGGCGCGGCCGGCGAAGGCTTCAAGGAACACTGGATCTGGTTCCTGGCGGACGTACCCGCGGGAGAACACGCCGTACGCATCGAAACCGCGGGGCCGGCGCTCAAGGCGCTCACCGGCATCTTCCTCCGGGGCGATACCGCGGCGCCGGAATCCGTCGCGCCCTTCGACGACGGCCCGGCCTTCCCCTTGTATCGCGCGGACCGCGTGCCCTGGTCCCGCGTGCTCGTGCCGCTTGAGGCGCGCCCGTCCGCGGTCGCGCACAGCACGAATGCCCCGCGCCGCATCGTGAAGATTGACGGCGTCTATCTCGACACGCTCGACTGGACGGAAGCCACGGCGGGCTGGGGCAAAGTGCAGCGGAATCAAAGCATCATGGGGAAGCCCATGATGATCGGAGGCAAGATCTGCCCGCGCGGCATCGGCGCGCACGCCTCCTCGCGCATCGTCTACCCGCTTCCCGGGCCGCACGCGGCCTTCGCCGCAACGATTGGCAAGGATCAGGAAGTCACCGGCGGCTCCGTCGTGTTCGTCGTGCAGGCCGACGGCCAGGAAGTCTTCCGGAGCGGCCTCTTCCGCAACGACACCCCGCCCCAGGAAATCCGCGTGCCCATCGCCAGCGCCAAGCAGTTGACGCTTATCGTGGAAGACGCCGGCGACGACGTCACGGCCGATCATGCCGACTGGGTGGACGCGCGTCTGCTAAAATAACGGCGTAACCGCCCACGGAGGCGCCGATGCCAAGTGATCCCTATCCCTTCCGGAAATACGAGCGGAAACCCTTCGATGCCGCGCGCTGCACGGAATGCGGCCTGTGCTTCTCGCTGTGCCCCGTGCTGCGCCTGCCGGAACCGCGCGCCAAGGATGCTATCGCCGCACTGAAGAGGTGCTGCGCCGCCCCGGACGCGCCGGGGGATTCCGCCCAAGCCGTATTGAAGCAGTGCACGAGTTGCTTCGCCTGCAACCTCCTCTGCCCGGAGGACTGCCGCCCCGCGAATCTCCTCCTGGACCTCTGGCACCGGCAGTATCTCCGCGAAGGGCTCCCGGCCCGCGCCCGCTATTTCCTTCCGCACAGCGTGCCGAACTTCCGCACTCACGTCCTCGATCGCCAGCCCGATGACGAACGGCGCGCCGTCGAATCCTGGAAGGATTTGTCCCCTGTGGACGAGATCTTCTTCCCCGGATGCAACATAATCTCGGCGCCCTATCTCACGTTCTCTTCGCTCTTCGACGGCATGAATATCCGCGGCGCGCTCGAATACTGCTGCGGCGAGATGTACTTCCGGATGGGCCTCTACGATCAACTCGAAGAAGTGGCGAAGAAGACCACCGGCTACTTCCGGACGCTCCAGGTAAAACGCGTTCACATGCTCTGCACCGCCGGCCTGAACCTCTTCACAAATGTCCTGCCGCAGTTCGGCGCAGACTTCTCCGGCATCGCGTTCGTACCCTATCTCAAGACGCTGCATGAGCGGCTCGCCTCCGGCGCATTCCCCATCGTCAAACGCTTCGACGGCGAGAGCGTAACCGTCCAGGATTCATGCCACGGAAAACTCTTCGAAGAGCAGTATTGCGACTGGCCGCGAAGGATACTCGAATTGCTCGGGTTCAAGATTCTCGAAGCCGAGGAGAACCGCCAGCACGCCCTGTGTTGCGGCATCGGCAGCGGCTTCTCCCATGCCGCCGCCTACGCCAAAACCGGACTCCTCCGCGGACAGCGCAAATGCGTGAAGAATGCCGCGGGACCCGGTGCGGACCGTATCGCCGCGTATTGCGCCGGCTGTCTCGAAATGATGTCCGCCGCGAAATTCGTGTCGGCTTCCCGAACCCCCGTCTATCATCTCATCGAGCTCATTCAGGAAGCGATCGGCGAGACCCCCCGGCGGCGCCAGAATGCCCTCGCCTTCGATTTCACGCTCGGAACTCTCTTGAAACAGTCCGTCGCCGGAAAGCGCTTCTTCGTGCCGCCCATCACATAAACCCCGGGAGATCGGAAACCATGGCGCCAGAACCCTTCGTGTTGTCCAGGCGATTCCTCGAAGATCGCTGCGACTGCTGCGGCGCATGCTTCCAGCAATGCCCCGTCCTCGAATGGCCCCTTGATCGCGCCCGCGCCGAAATACAGTCCCTCGTCCAAAACGGCCCATCGGAAGTCCTGGCACGGTGCACCGGCTGCATGGCCTGCAACGCCTTCTGCCCCACCGGCGCGAACCCGCACACGCTCATTGTCTCACGCTGGGAAGAACGCTACCGCAAAGAGGGCATCCCCGCGCGCGGACGACTCGTCCTGCCCTATCAGAAGCCCAACCTCTACACCCTGATGCTCGAACGCCTTCCCGAAGACGAGCGCGCCCTCGTCGATGCCTGGCGCGAAAATTGGCGCCAGCCCCGGGAACAAGAGACGATGCTCTATGCCGGATGCAACATGCTCCTGCAGCCGTTTCTGATGGACTCCGCGCTCTTCAGCGCCGTGCCCATCTTCGGCGCACTCGAACTCTGCTGCGGCGAGCCCCTCTACCGGATGGGCTGTTGGGACGCCGTCAAAACCGTCGCCGAACACGTCCGCGGCGAATTCCGCCGCATGGGATTCAAGCGGCTGATCCTGCCCTGCCTCGCGTGCCTCCACCTCTTCAAGCAAGTCTACCCCGAGGTCTTCGGCATTGCCTTCGATTTCGAGATGATCTCCGTCGAGGAATGGCTCGTCGACCGCATCCGTTCCGGCGAACTTGCCGTGAGGCCGTTGGGCCTCCGCGGCGTCGTCCATGACAACTGCTGGCCGAAGGCCGCAGGCGACTTCTACTTCGACAAGACCCGTGAACTCCTCGCGCTCCTCGGCGTTGAAGCCGTCGAGCCGCCGCACACCCGCGAACGCGCGCTCTGCTGCGGCATGTGCGCGCCCGCGGCCCAGTTCCGCCTGCGCGACGCCTACCGCGCCGCAAAGACCCGCCTGAACGAATTCGAAGACAGCGAAGCCGATCTCGCCGTCCACTACTGCGGGGGATGCGGCTGGCTCTTCAGCGTCGTGAGCCTCGCGCCCTTCACCGGCACCGCCAAGCCCGTCTACCACCTCCTCGAACTCGTTCAGATGGCCATCGGCGAAACGCCCAAACGCCGCACCGCCGCCCGCGCGCGCCAAATCGCTTCCGTCATGGCCCTCCCGCTCGCCAGGAGCTACCTCTCCTCCGAACAATTCCACATCGACGACATCGCGGGAAACCCCGTCCACCCCCGCGAATCCGAATAACCCTTCCCCCCATCCCCGTGGGCTGGCTGAAACGCAGCGCAACCCACCCCCCTCCTCCGAAATGCTTGACGCGGGTGCAAGCCCGTGGGATAGAATGCCCGTTGCGGTCCCGGACGGATCGCGGGAGGCGCATATGGGCGTGGTCATGGTTACCGGTTCGGCCGGGTTGATCGGCGCGGAGACCGTGCGGCATTTTGCCGGCGGCGGCCGCACGGTGGCCGGCATCGACAATGACATGCGGGCGTATTTCTTCGGCGACGAGGCCTCGACGCGCTGGGCCGCGGATCGGCTCCGCCAGGAGTTCCCGAACTACCGGCACCACCCCGCGGACATCCGCGATTATGCCGCGCTCGAGCGGATCTTCCAGGAATACGCCGGCGGCATCGACCTCATCGTCCACACCGCCGCACAGCCGAGCCACGACTGGGCCGCGCGCGAACCGCTCACGGATTTCGGCGTCAACGCCCTCGGAACGCTCAACCTCCTCGAAATGGCCCGCCTCTTCGCGCCCGAAGCCCCCTTCATCTTCACCTCAACCAATAAAGTCTACGGCGATGCGCCGAACCTGCTGCCGCTCGTCGAACGCGAATCGCGCTGGGAACTCGATCCCAGCCACCCCTGGGCCGAACACGGCATCGACGAGAGCATGTCGATTGACCAGTGCAAGCATTCGATCTTCGGCGCCTCGAAAGTCGCCGCCGACGTCATGGTTCAGGAATACGGCCGCTACTTCGGCATGAAGACCGCCGTCTTCCGCGGCGGCTGCCTCACCGGCCCCGGCCACTCCGGCGCCGAACTCCACGGTTTCCTCTCCTACCTCATGAAATGCGCCATGACCGGCCGCGAATACAAGATCTTCGGCTACAAGGGCAAGCAGGTCCGCGACAACATCCATTCGCGCGACCTGGTCAGTTGCTTCGCCCACTTCGCCCAGGCCCCCCGCTCCGGCGAGGTCTACAACATGGGCGGAAGCCGCCACAGCAACTGTTCCATGATGGAGGCCATCGCCGGCTGCGAAGAAATCACCGGCAAGAAGATGAACGTGAGCTACGTCGAGGACAACCGCATCGGCGATCACATCTGGTGGATTGGCGACGTGCGCAAGTTCCAGGCCCACTACCCGGACTGGCGATACACCTACGACATTCGGGCGATTCTCCAGGAGATTTATCATGGCTTTGAAGGCCGCGTCTGATCTACGGCCCGCCCCGAGAAACACCCTCCGATACACGGTGCTCATTCCCGCCTATAACGAGGAAAAGAACATCACCCCGACCCTCCGGGATCTCGCCGCCGAACTCCGCGCCGAAGGCATCCCCTTCGAACTCCTCGTCGTCAATGACAACAGCGCCGACGACACCCCGCGCGTCGTCGAAGACCTTCGCGCCGAAATCCCCGAAATACACCTCGTACACAACACCCCCCCCGGCGGCCTCGGACGCGCCATCCGGTGCGGGCTCCGGCACTTCGAAGGCGACCTCGTCGCCATCGTCATGGCCGACAGTTCCGACAGCCCGAAAGACGTGGTGCGCTGTTACCGCAAGATCGAGGAAGGCTACGACTGCTGCTTCGGCTCGCGCTTCCGCAAAGAGAGCCGCGTCACCCAGTATCCCCCCGTCAAGCTCGTGGTGAACCGGGTTGTGAACCGCATGATGCAGTTCATGTTCCTCACGAAACACAACGACCTCACGAACGCCTTCAAAGTCTACCGCCGCCACGTCATCGAGAGCATCAGCCCGCTTCAGGCCGCCCATTTCAACATCACGATCGAAATGTCCCTCTCGTGCATCATCCGGCGATACAAGATCGCCGACATCCCCATCACGTGGTCCGGCCGCACCTGGGGACAGTCCAACCTGCGCCTCCGCGCCATGGGCCGACGCTATCTCTGCACCCTGCTCATGATCTGGTTCGAACGACTGCTCATCATCGACGACATTATGCTCGAGAACAAGCCGCCGCAGGAGTAGACGGGAGAGTGTGGCTTCATGGGGACGGCGTGCGATCGCGCGGCCTCCCCGAATCTCTTTCCGCGGCCGGCCCCTCGATTTGCTATGCTGAGGCCGGAATGTCTGGGAGTTTGCCCATGCGGCGTTGCATCGTCCTTCTTTTGGCCGGGCTGGCCTGGTCCGCCCAGGCCAAACATGCCGATCCGCCCCTCGACGCGGTCACGCTCGACGTGCCCTCGCCCCACGTCACGTGGGCGAAGCCGCTGCGCGGCGGACCCATTCGCGCACTCTTCATCGCCCCCGAGGAAACCCTGCGCGATGCTGCCGAACTCGCCCAGCGCCTCGACCTCGTCTTCGACACCTTCCCCGTGCGCGGCGGGAACGGCCTCAGCGCAAGTGAAGCCCTGCTCCTGCGCCGCCTGGACGGCCGCCCCGACGTCATCCTGCTCGCACACTGCAATCCGGACGAACTCCCCAGGGCCGCACAAGCACGGCTCATCGAACGCGTACAGCAGGGCGCGGGCCTGATCACGGCCTATCTCTCCCCCGAATCCGAAACCGCCCCGCAGCAGGGCGTCCCCCTCGTGCGGGGATTCCTGCGCGACCTCGCGTGGGCCAACGATCAGGGCGACATCACCCGCGGCGTGGGCGAATTCCTCGGCGCCTCCAGCCCAAATCTCCATGCCATGACACGGCGCGCCGCCGCCGGCAAGGGCCGCCTTGTGGAATTCGTGTATCCTCCCGGCGACCGGCCCGTCTCTCATTGCCTCATCCCGCCGCCCCTGGATTCGATGAATGCCCTCTCCGCCCATTTCGACAATGCCATGTCCTTCGTGTGCCGGGCGCTGCGCTGGGCAGCCCACCGCGACGTGCCGGTCCGCATCGCGGGCGTCGCGGATCTCGCGCCCCAAGGCCCCGTCTCCGAGGAGATCCCCCCGGGCTATCCCAAGGAATTCGTCGCCCAAATGCGCGACTCGGCCATGCGCCAGCCCACGCGCCCCTACCTCATCCAGTTGAGCCAGCCCGCCGACCGCGAGTACCGCGTCGCCGTGCAGGTGCGCCGGCCCGATGCGCCCACCCAGCTCGCCTACACCTGCAAGACCCCCCTCGCCAAAGGCGCCTCCACGTATGCCGTCGATCTCCTCGTGGGCCCCGGTGAGTACTTCCTCGACATGTGGATTCAGGACAAGAAGGGCGTTGCTGACTGGTTCACGGAAACCATCCAGGTGCCGGGCTGGCCCGTCTTCGAGAGCGTCGAATGCGCCAAGAACTACCTCCTGCCCAACGACACCCTCGAAATCACCGCCAAAGTCCGCCCAATCTTCAATCCCGACCGAATCTGCACCGTCTACGCGCGCGCGATCGATCCCCTGCTCGCCCCGGGCACCCCGGCCGGACGCGTCGTGGCCGAAGCACAAGGCCCCGCCCCCAAGGACGGCGCGCCTGTCCGGCTGCGGCTCAGCTTCGCCGACCTCATGGCCTCCCTCGTGAAGCTCGAAGTCTTCGCGCTCGAAGGCGACGCCAAACGCGTCGCGGAATGGGAGCTGAACTGCGCCGATCGCGACTCCCGCTATCTGACGGTAAGAATGCCGCAACGTGAGCCCGGCTTCTCGTTCACCGCCACGGCGCAGGCGCCCGAGGAATACAACAACCGATTCTATCTCCACCGGCTCTCGGATCTCGGCGTCGATTCCGTGTGCGCGCCCGCAAGCGAGGCCGCCCTGTTTCATTGCGCGCAACTCGGCCTGCGCTACATCCCGGAATTCAACCTGCTCTCCCGGGACACAAGCGCCGGCCCCATGCCCTTTCCGGGCGATCCCGGCTTTCGCGCCCGCGAGGGGCGGCAGCTTGCCGAAGAAACGACCCGCTACTGGGCCGGCGGCGCCGGCACATACCTCCTGGGCGGTAACTACGCCGCGTGCCTTCAGGATCCTCAAACCATTCTCTCGGAGGAGTCCCTGGGCGCTTTCCGCGAAGCCATGCGTGAACAATACCGCGACATTGCGGCCCTCGAGGCCGCCTGGGGCGCAACGTACGCCTCCTGGGACGACGTAACACACGTGGACGAGCGCGATGCCCGGCTCCGGAACCGCTTCGCGCCCAGTGTCGATTTCTGGACGTGCCTGGACAATGTCTTCACGCAGTACTGCGCCTTCGCCCGCCAACAGATTCAGAGCGTGGATCGGAACGCGCGCGTGGGCCTGGAAACCGGGCCGGACGATGCAACCGCCCCCTATCACTGGCGCGCGCTCGCCCGTGAACTCGACTTCTTCCGCGTGCCGGCCACGGCCCGGGCCGATTTCGCGAAACTGAGCGACTTCCGCAAACCCGGCGCCCTCGTCGCGTCCCTCATGAACGCGCCCCAGGCAAAACCCGGCGCAACGCCCGAACCCGAGGGCCCGGCCGGAGGCCGATGGCTCCCCTGGCATGCCGTGCTGCATCAAGCCGATGCCTTGTGGTACCGGAACGCCTGCGGTTCCGAAAATCCATTGAGCGCTCTGGCCGCCGATGGCCGGCCCACGCCCTTCTTCCGAGAGACCGCCCGGGTCGTGGGCGAACTGAAAGCCGGACTGGCCCCGCTCCTGCTCTCGGCACAACGCCTTTCCAGCGGCGTTGCCATTCTCGACAGCCGCCCCAGCCGCCGCCTCGGCGATATCGAATTCCGCTTCAAGACGCCGGTTGACGCGCAGGCGGACCTTGTGGCCGCGCTCGACCGCCTCGGATATGAATACCGCTTCATTGACAGCACGGACCTGTCCCGGAAATTGAATGGCATCCGCGTGCTCTTCCTCACTTCCGCCCGGGCTCTCAGCGATGCCGAAGTGGGCGCGCTCCGCGCCTTTGCCGGACAGGGCGGTTGCCTCATCGCCGACGTCGCCCCAGGCGTTTACAACGAGCACGGCGTGCCGCGCGGAACACCGCCGCTCGATGACCTCTTCGGCGTCCGCCATGGCGACGCGGCCGCGCCCGTCACCGGGGACGCCGATGTCTCATTGGACGCAGGGAAACCCGTCAAGGCCACCCTCGATCGCGTGCAGGCCGATGTCTCCACCCAGGAAAGCGGCGCCGCGGCTATGGGCCGCATGAAGGCCGTCCCCCTCTGGCTCCGTGTCCCCGGCAAACCACACCTGCTCCTCAACCATACCCTGCCCGCCTGGCAGGAGAACCCGCACGGCATCGAACTGCTGGACGCCCTCCTCAGGCAGGCGGGAACCTCACCGGCCTTCGATGTGCGCACCCGCAAGGACCGCCCCTTCCAGGGCGAACGCATGCGCTTCCGCTTCGGCGGCGCCGAAATCTTCGCCGTGCTCGCGGACCCACAGGCGAAGGAGCAACGCATCCGCATGCCGTTTTCAAAACGCGACATCGTCTACGACCTGCGCGAAGGACGGCGCCTGAGCAAACCGCACAAAGCCTCCTTCACCCTCGCGCCCGGCGATGCGCGCTGCTTCGCGCTGCTCCCCGGCCGCGTCACAGGCCTCGGCATCCTCACCCCGGGAGGGATTGCCGCGGGCAAGCGCCTCCCGATTCAGATCGCGGTCAGCACCGGCGCAGAGTGGCCCGGCGACCACCTCGTCTGCATCGATCTGCTGCCAAAGAAAGGCCAGCCCATCCCGCACTACCGCCGCATCGTCCGGTGCGAAAAGGGCGTCGGACAAACCTTCCTTCCGCTCGCCCTCAACGAAGCGCCGGGACACTACCTCATCCGCGCCCGCGACGTCCTCACCGGCTTCGAAGAGACCCGCCACGTCGGCATCTCCGGCAAAACGCCCTGACTCACCCACCACGCGTTTCAGCCCCGCTTGCGCGGCGCGCGCCGTTTCGGCTTTGGCTTGGGTTGCGGGGGCGCAACCCGTTCCTCGACCATCGGACGGGCCGCACGTGCGTGCTGCGTCAGCAGCTCCTCGGGAATCTCCTGCACGAAACGGCTGGTCTTCGTCATGCGTTCCTTGCCGTGCTTGACGCGCGAGATCGCTTCGAAGAAAGTGAGATGGCGGCGCGCACGCGTCAGCGCAACATAAAACAGGCGGCGCTCTTCTTCGAGCGTGCCCTCGCTCAGGCTCGTTTCATGCGGCAGCAGCCCGTCCTCGATGCCCATCAGGAACACGAAGGGGAACTCGAGCCCTTTCGCGCTGTGGATCGTCATCAGCGTCACCGCGCTCTCGCGCCGCTCCGCCTTGCTCTTCCGGTCCTGATCGCTGTTCAGATGGCTTTCGTCCAGAAACTCCATCAGGCCCGGCGTCTTCGCCGTCTTCTCGTATTCGCCCAGGGCGTTGAGCACGAGCTCGACGTTCTGCCAGCGGTTGATCGCCTGTGCCGCGTTCTTGCAGGCCCGGTCCAGTTCGCCCCGATAATCAATGGCCAGGACAAGATCCGTGGCAATCCGCTGCAGGGTGCCCTGGCGCTCCTTGAAGCGCTTTCTGAACTCGGCCACCACGCCCAGGAATTCGCGAATCCCCTTTTCCGCGGCCGGCGGGGCCAGCCCGCGCTTCAGCAGCTCCAGCAACGCCTTGCCGAGCGGCAGATGCTCCTCCCGGCACAGGTCATGCACCTGATGCAGCGTCGCATCGCCAATGCCGCGCCGCGGCATGTTCACGACCCGAAGAAACGCTGCCTCGTCGGCCGGGTTCGCCAGCACTTTCAGATACGAAATGATGTCCTTCACTTCCGCGCGCTCGAAAAAGTCCTGGCCACCGTACACCACGTACGGAATGCCCGCCCGCCGAAAGGCAATTTCGAGCGGTTTCGACTGGATGTTCGAACGATAGAGCAGCGCGAAATCCTGATACGGCGCCCCGCTCTTCTCGCGGACATGCTGGATCCATTTCACCGCTTCCGCCGCTTCCGCCTCTTCGTCCGCCGTGAGGATCCAGTCGATGGCCCGGCCTTTGCCCAGTTCGGACCACAGCTTCTTCTCCCGCCGCGCCGAATTGTTCGCAATCACGCTGTTCGCCGCGCGCAGAATCGTCTCCGTCGATCGATAGTTCTGATCGAGCGTGATGATCGTGGCTTCGGGGAAATCCCGCTCGAAGTCCAGGATGTTCTTGATGTCCGCGCCGCGCCAGCCGTAGATGGATTGATCGTCGTCGCCCACCACGCACAGGTTGCGCCGTTCCCCCGTCAGGAGCCGCAGCAACTCGTACTGTACCCGGTTCGTGTCCTGATACTCGTCCACCATCACGTACTTGAACTGCCGGCGTGCCCCCGCCAGCAGGCGCGCATGCTCCCGCCAAAGCCGGAGCGTCTGCACAAGAAGATCGTCGAAGTCGAGGCTGTTCGCCGCACGCAGGGCCGACTGATAGCGCTCGTAAACCTCCGCCAGGCTGGCCGCGTACTTCTCCTCCGTCGCATCACGCACCGGACCCGCCTCCACCTCCTCCGGTCCCTGGCAGTTGTTCTTCCGAAGGCTGATCGCGGACTGGAACAGGGCCGGACTGTAGCTCGCATCGTGCGTCCGAAGCTCGTCCGTCACGCGCCGCAGCAACAGCCGCGCGTCGCTCTCGCCCGCAATCGTGAAATTCCGCCGATAGCCAATCTGATCCGCATGCGTGCGCAACACCCGCAGGCAGAACGAGTGAAACGTCGAGAGCACCACCCCTTCCGCCCGTTCCCGCCCGATCAACTCGGCCACGCGCTCCCGCATCTCCGACGCCGCCTTGTTCGTAAACGTGACCGCAAGCACCTCTTTCGGCTGCGCCAGGCCCTTGCCCAGAATATGGGCAATGCGCCGGGTGATCACCCGCGTCTTGCCGCTGCCCGCCCCCGCCAGCACGAGCACCGGGCCTTCCGTGCACGCGACGGCCTGGGCCTGTTGCGGATTCAGCCCGGCCAGGAAATTGGCGGATGGACGCGACACAATGCACTCCTCGAAGGGTTTGGAAGCGCGGGATTGTAGCAGGAGAATCCCGAAAGGTCCAGCCCGGATTCATATTCTAAGTGCAACGGTTTGTTGCGGAGGGGGTCAGTAGCCTTTTTCCGTCGGAGCCGTCCGTCGCTCACTTGTGAGCGGCGACGGACGAGCGACAGAGGGAAAAGGCGGCCTTT
>CAILVY010000289.1 GCA_903837785.1 Candidatus Hydrogenedentota bacterium | reverse complement strand
CTACTGACTCATTTCCCGCACCTTGAAAGGCTGAGCTATTCGGCCGTCGCTGAATCTAACCTCGGACTCAATCACGTCCTTGAGTTCATCGGACGAGACTTTGGCGGGATCGAACACGATTACAACTCGATGTTCTTGTACGTACGTGTTGACGCTCACCTCACATTCCGCACCTCATGAGGACGGCACTTGTGATTTTTTCGAGGGGGCTTTGGAATTTGCGCGACAAAGAAGATGAATTCTGTTACAGGTTAGAAACAGCGAGGAGGTGCGCGATGAAGCAAGTGCTTGATGGATTGTGTGTCACTGATGCGAGATTTCTACCTATAATCGCGGCGTATGTCAATAAGCTTCGCATAGTCGAGACAGTCAATGAAATGTGCCATTCCGAAGGGTGCGATGTCAGCCCCGGTCACATGGTGGCCGCCATGATCATTGACACGCTTTCCGGACGACGCCCATTGTACCGCTTGGAAACCTCCTTCGAAAATCTCGACATCGAGCTGCTTCTGGGCATCCCTATCGGTGCTGAAAAACTCAACGATGACGCGGCTGCGCGTACATTGGATCGCCTCTTTCGCGCAAATACCGGACGGATATACGGAGCGGTAGCCGTTACCGGGGTCAGCCTCTTCAACATCAACACCCGTCACGTGAGCGAGGACACTACAAGCCGCATCATGTATGGCGCCTACGATCTATATGAAGAGCCCAAGGATGACCACCCCTTTGAGATAACTCATGGTTTCAGCAAGCAGAACCGACCCGATCTCAAACAATTGGTGCACAGCATGCTCTGCGTGGACCAAGGTATCCCCATCTACATGAAGTGCGAAAGCGGCAACGCGTCGGACATGAAGGTCAACGAGAACATTCTCAAATGGGTCGTGGACTCCATGCGCAAGTTCGGAGAGACGGACATGCTTTACGTGGGGGACAGTGCGCTGGTCAGCAAAGAGAATCTCGACCTCATGGAGGATTCCAAGACAGGGTGCCGTTTTGTCACCAGATTGCCCGGCAAATACACAGAATGTAAGCAGGCCATTACCCGGGCAGTGGACGCAGATGCATGGGTGGACCTCGGCCGCTTTTCCAACGAGCCGGATAGCCCGAAGCGTCCTCGGGCGCGCTATCGAGTCTTTGAGACCGTCGTGACACTATATGGCAGACGGCTCCGGGTGCTGGTGGTGCATTCCGACGCCCACGACCGCCGCAAGACCCATGGGCTCGAGAAGCGCATCAAAGACGACGAACAGAAGATGAGCAAGATTCAGGTCGGCGAACAGAGGATCAAGTATGCATGTCGCCCGGACGCTGAGGCAGCACTCGCCAGGCTTCCGGAGCAAACTTTTCATCGCCTGACGGGCGAGATTGAAGAGAAAGTGCATTACGGAAAGGGGAGACCAAAAGCGGCTGTTCCCCGCCCGGTCACTCGAACGACCTATCATCTTAAGCTGCGGGTGGAGCCCAAGGCAGAAGTCATAGAAAGGGCAGAGAAAGAGACGGGCTGCTTTGTGCTCCTTAGCAATGTGTCCGACGATGGTCCGAACGCCATGAGCGCGGGAGAATTGCTCGCCGCATACAAGGACCAGCATTACATTGAGAGGAATTTCGGCTTCCTCAAGGACCCGGCGATCGTGAACAGCCTTTTTCTCAAGACCCCTGGCCGCATCGAGGCTCTGGGGTTGATTCTGGTGCTTTCCCTTTTGGTGTGGCGGCTCATGGAGCGGACCATGCGTAAGAGCCTCAAAGAGACGGGAGGAACCGTGAAGGGCTGGGAAAAGCGCCAGACCACGCGACCCACGACGCTAATGATGACGGACGTGTTCCTGTCAGTGATGGTGCTGCGCACCATGGCCGGCAGATTTCTTGCCAAGCCTCTAACCTCGACACAGGAGGCTTATCTCAGGATACTCCAGGTATCGCCAACGGTATTCACTAACCCTGACGCGGGTTTCATCGATGAACGGCCTCTGCCGTCAACTTCTGCACCGTCGGGATAGGAGAAATGATCCGGAGCGGCACGTTGTCCACATAAAATGCATATATCCGGGCTGTGGCCATTAAAGCATCGCTCAACGGCAGAATTGCGCTCGCTCTTTATAGAACTATCGACCCTTGGAGTCTTAAATGAAAAAACTAGTTACACTTCAAGACCGAACAAGCCTAAAAGAAGACTACAAACTGTGGGGTGCACCCCGACAATGACCCTCATCGGGAAAATGCCCCATAGTACACGCCCGAGGGCGCGGAACGTAAGCT
>CAILVY010000288.1 GCA_903837785.1 Candidatus Hydrogenedentota bacterium | reverse complement strand
TGGCCCTCGCGCCGTGGCTGGCGTACGCCCTTGCGCTTGGCGGCTCAATGGCTGGCGTTCCCGGTTTCGGGTGAGGCTCGCCCATCGGATTCCTGGTGGGAATCCTCGCCATGGCGGCCCTGCCGCTGTCCGTGCTGATCAGCGTCGCGGGATTGATCAGGGACCGGAAGAAAGGGTACGCCGTCGCGGGACTGGTAATCGGCGGACTAACGTGCTGCATGTGGGGGATCCTGACCCTGTGTCGATGAAACGCGCACAGTGGATGTTGGGTATCGTGGCGTTTGGACTCCTTGTGTCCGGCGTCACCATCTGGCCGGCAGTGCCGGAACTGAAGGGTGCGGTGCGCATCGTCTGGGGTGACGATCCACCCTCCGGCACTCTTCACACTTTCGTTCTTCGCGCCATCGAGGGGCTTGAGTCCGTGAACGCCACCTTCCCGTTCATGCTGTACGCGGGCGATTGGCTCGCGTTCGCTCACATCGTCCTGGCCATCCTTTTCGCCGGGGCCATGCGGGATCCCGTGCGCAATGTCTGGGTCGTGCAGTGCGGCTTGATCATGTGCGCGCTTGTGCCCGTGCTGGCGGGCATCTGCATCCCCCTGCGGGGCCTGCCCCTCTGCTGGTTCTGGATGGATTTTGTGTTCGCCCCGGCCGCAGCACTGCCGCTGTGGATTGCCCTGCGCGACATCCGCCGGGCCGAAGCCGAGTCGGCGCAGCGCAAGAATCATTGGGAATCATTGGGGACAGACAAAGAAGAGCCTGTCCGATAACTTCTTTGTTCAATTTGCCGTATGAGGTCGCGGCGCTTCATGCAAGCGGTCGTCTTAGCCCCCCTCGGCGTCAGGGTCGGTATCGGTCTCGGGGTCGATTCCTGTCCGCACCCACGGCGCAGCCGCCGTCGGCGGGAACTCGATAGCGATTCCGATACCGACGCCGAGCCCGAGCTTCCCGCGCTCCCTCAACCGGGGCTCTCCTCTGTCATCTTCCTCTACGCCTCCACATCGAAATCGATACCGGCATCGATATCGAGACCCGATAGCGGTCGCGATTTCGATTCCATCCCTTCGTGCCCGTTCACGTTCACGTACCCGTACGCGATCCGGCACCGCTTCGTGAACGAGAACGTGAACCGCTGCGCTGTGAACGCGTACGTCTCCGATCCCGCTCTCCTCTGCCGCAGAACGTGGCCCCTCATGGGCGGCGCGTAGCGACGTACCATGCAGGAGCGTGAAACTCGGTTAAGCCCTCCATTGGGGGAGCAGTGGCTCCTCCTGCTACAATAATAACGGGCTTACCCCGTGTGGGGTATCCCAAGAGGCCGTAACCTCAAAGCAGTCAGGAGGAGCCGCTATGAGATTGTACCAAACGACGACGGAGTTCAACTGCGGAGTGGACCTGCACGCGCGGCAGATGTACGTGTGCACGGTGGACCGGACCGGCCAGGTGCTCGTACACCGCAATATCAAGGACAACGACTTCGAGTTCTTCCTGCGGCTGATGGCGCCGTACCGCCATTCGCTGACGGTCTGCTCCGAGTGTTGCTTCTGCTGGTACTGGCTGGCCGATGCCTGCGCGGAGGCCAACATTCCCTTCGTGCTGGCCCATGCGCTGTACCTGCGCTCGATCCAGGCCGACAAGAAGAAGAACGACCGGGTGGACTCCGAGAAGATCGCCCACCTGCTGCGTACCAACATGATTCCCTACGCGTACGTGTATCCACGGGGCATGCGCCCGCTGCGCACGCTGCTGCGCCGGCGGATGGCCTACGTCTGGCAGCGTGCCCAGTTGGTCGGCTGGCAAACCTGCGGCCTGATCGCCGAGGGCAAACCGGAGGCCGAGATCCAGGCCGGATCCCGAGAGAAATGGGAGCAGGAGTTGCTCCAGCGCCATGACAACGAGTACCTCAAGCTGATGGTCCAGAGCGATCTGGCCCTGATCCGGGAGTACGACCGGCAAATCGACCTGCTGGAACGGGCGATCAACACCGCGGCCAAGAAGGACCGCTGGCGCGACCTGCACGTACTGCTGAGCGTCCCGGGCGTCGGCAAGGTCCTGTCCATGACGCTGCTCTACGAGATCGGTGAGATCAGCCGCTTCGATCGCCACCAAGACTTCTGCAGCTACGCGCGCCTGATCAAGGGCTCGGTCGAGTCGGCCGGCGTGATCAAGGGTATGCGCGGCGGCAAGATGGGCAACGGGTACCTGAAGTGGGCGTTCAAGGAGGCCGTGATGGTCGCCAAGCGTGCTCACCCCGACATCCGCGCCATGGCCCAGCGTCTGGAGCGGCGCCACGGCCGGCAGACGACCAACGCGATCCTGGCCCACCGCCTGGCCCGCGCCGTCTACTACATGCTCAAGCACGGCATGACTTTCAGCATGGAACTGTTCAACCAGCGAACGGAGCACGCAGCATGAATTTGGCGAACGCGGCGGTGATCCCGCTCGGTCCAACTGGAGCCCCGTGGCGGCCGGCTCGCGCGGCCGCCGGGCGAGTCCGTCGGCCAAGGTCTCTCGAACACTGGCAGTCTAATGCCGCTCGGACCTTGTGGACGCGCCCAGGGAGCCCGTGCGGCTTGAATGGGACCCGCCGCGTTTCGCCTTCTCTGGAACAGAGACCAATTTCAGCGGGATCCGTCCCCGGCTCAAACCCGAAAAAAACTGGATGGCGCTTCATTGGCCTCGGCCTCACCGGCGCCAAGCCTGCTGTCGTTGAATGGGCAGTTCCCGGGGATAACCGACCTTGTTTCTGGACGCCGGCGGCCACGAGTCGCGCGCCGGCGGTTGGCGCGGCCCTTCCACGGTCGAATGCCGGCTCACTTCCGTATGGGTGTTTGGCGAGGCTCCCCTGCGGCGCCATGGCGCCGCATTGCTCCTCAGCTCTTTGCAGATGAAACGGCTCACGGCCCGCGCTCGCCCTGGCCATTGAAGGCCGGCTCGCGCGGCCGGACCTGCGGGGATTGGTTTGGCAACGGAAGATCAGAAAAAATCTTCCGCAAAGGAACTTTTTGTGTTGCTTACGGTGGGCTTAATGGGTGTTGGGGCTTCCTTGTCACTGCATGTCCCCCAGCAACCCAGTCTTCATGTCAAGTTGTTGGTAATACAAGGGCAACTTGAACTCTCCGCGCAAGATTCCGATGTAGCGCCGCGCGTCCTGTGTGATTGGATTCTCGGAAACGACAACGAGTCGCTTTGCGACGTTCCCGCCCGGCCAGTAGGAATATTCCATCAACTGGGAAACGGCATCGCGCAAGC
>CAILVY010000287.1 GCA_903837785.1 Candidatus Hydrogenedentota bacterium | reverse complement strand
TTCCGGACAAGAGTGCAACCGGTCAGTACGACGGAAGCGTTTCTGTTGCACATGCCGCCGCCGAATGCGGCGAAGTTCCCGGAGAAGTTGCAATTCGCCACGATCAGCGTGCATCTTTCGTTATACATGCCGCCGCCGTAGTCGGAGAAGCCATTCCTGAGAACAAGGCCGTCCGAGACTGTGTCGTCGGCCCCGACGAGACAACGTCGTTTCCCCTCGCCGTCGATGACGCTGAGGTTCGTCCGCCAGTCCCGTTCATCCCGGCGGTTTTCCGTGCCAGAGAAGCCGCCGTAGAGGCGCACGCGTGCC
This sequence comes from Candidatus Hydrogenedentota bacterium, assembly GCA_903837785.1. Taxonomy (GTDB): domain Bacteria; phylum Hydrogenedentota; class Hydrogenedentia; order Hydrogenedentales; family CAILVY01; genus CAILVY01. The sequence goes on along the minus strand of CAILVY010000287.1, from coordinate 35,780 downwards.
TTCAGAACGACGATACTCTCCTCCGTCCCCGTATAGGTTCCATGCGCGACCCAGACCTCGCCCTCCCCCACGCCGTAGACCGCATCCACGGCGTCCTGAATGGATGTGAACGCCGTTGCCCAGGACAAACCGTCTTCAATTCCTGACGTGTTGTCCCGGCTCACCCGGCGGAAAGTGGTTGGCACGAGCGGGTCCCATCCCTGATGAACCTCTTCCCCGTCAATCAGGCCGTCTCCGTCGGAGTCCGCCAGCGTCGGATTGGATTCGTAGATACTCTCTTCAAGATCGGAGAGTCCGTCCCCGTCGGGATCGTCGCCGGGCTGTGGGGTCAGGTTCCCAAACCAGAGCCGTTCCCAGGAATCGCTCAGGCCGTCGCCGTCCATGTCGTCGAATTCAAACGCGCCCATGTCGATTCCCGCGCCTTGCGGACGCGTCACGCCCCGTATATCGGTTTCCGGCGAACCCACGGCGGTGCCCGCGTCAATGCAGGGAGAGTCTGCTCGGAGGCTCACGTCCCCCTCGCGACCGATTATCATCAGGGGGTCTTGGTCGATATTGCCCTCGCCCGCGTAGCCGCCTTGCACGCACGAGTACGTAACCGAGAGTGGCGATGTTCCAGTCGTTCGCAGTTCCGGTCCCGCGCTCGTCGCAGTATCACCCCAGAAGATGCAGTTCGTTGCGTTGAGTGTCGATGAACCTAGGGACATTGCGCCCCCATATTGGGCCGAGTTTCCGGAAAATGTACAGTTCATCATCGTCAAGGTTGCGTAAGTGCTGTACAGACTGCCACCGGCTAAGTCGGCGCTGTTATTGAAGAAGGTGCAATTCACGAGTGCACTGGGCGAACGGAGGTGAGCAGCATAAACAGCCCCACCGCTGATTTGCGAAGCGCTATTCCCCACGAAAGTGCATCGAGAAACTCCGAGCGAGGCGCTATTGCTGTATAGTCCGCCCCCAGATTGAAAAGAAAGATTCTTATTGAACACACAATCATCTATAGTGATAGCGCTATCAAAATTACACACACCGCCGCCGTTCGTGCCGGAGTTGCAGGAGAATATGCAGTTTCTGACGGCCAAGGCACCCCAAGAGTTGAGCATGCCGCCACCACTGCCACCACTGTCAGTACAATAACCATTTCGAATAATAAGACCGTCCGTCACGGTATCGTCGGATCCCACAAGACAACGCCGTTGCCCCTCACCGTCAAGGATGGTGGGGTTCGCGCGCCAATCCCGCTGTTCTCGGGCACTTTCCATGCCTGAGAAACCACCATAGAGATGAACACGCCGTTCCAGGGCAACGATGTTAACCTCCGTTCCAGTATAGACTCCCTGGGCCACCCAGACTTCGCCTTCTCCGGCGCTATGAACCGCGTTCACGGCGTCCTGAATAGACGCAAATGCGGTTGGCCAAGATAGTCCGTCTTCGAGTCCGGAGATGTTCGAACGACTCACCCGGCGAACGATCGTCGGTACGGTGGGCTCCCATCCCTGGTTAATTTCGTTGTCGTCGTTCAAGCCGTCGTGATCGGTATCCTCCAGGATCGGACTCGTCCCATAGGCGCTTTCGTCAAGATTGGAGAGTCCGTCCCCGTCGGGATCGTCGTTTGGCTGCCCCATCAAGTTGCCAAACCAGGTTAATTCCCAAAAATCACTCATGCCGTCGGCATCCGAATCGTCTAGCTCAAACGCACCCATATCGACTCCCGGACCTTGAGGCCGTGCAACGCCCCGAATGTCGATACTCGGTGCGCCAATCGCGGTTCCAACGTCAATGCAGGGAGAGCCAGGTCGTAAGTGCGCGTATGCATTGCGGTTTTCGGCTAACCTGGGATCGTCATCGATATTCCCCTCTCCCGGATAGCCGCCCTGCACACAGGAGTATGTTATGGAGATGGGCGAATCCTCGGCGTGTGCGGTATTGACGACAGGTCCCCTGACTGTGGCCAAGTTGGCCCAGAAGATGCAGTTTGTCACATTCAGCGGCGACGCGTAGTTGAACATCCCTCCGCCTTCTTCAGCAGAGTTCCCAGAGAATGTGCAGTTCATTATTGTTAAAGAGGCGAGTTCCACATATATGCCGCCACCGCGGTAGGCGAAGTTCTTGGCGAAGGTGCAATTCACCAGCGTATTGGGGATTGAGGAAGAACTGGTGCAGATTGCTCCGCCGTCCCCGCGAGGCGCAACGTTATCCAAGAAGGAACACTGATAGAGAGTCATGGAGGAGCTGTAATTATAGAGTCCGGCGCCGACACCGGAGGTATTTCTAACGAATAAGCAGCCCGTGAGTATTGCTGAAGATTTGCCAGCGTTCATGCCGCCGCCATACGAGGCAGAGTTCCCGGAGAATACGCAGTTTGTCACGGTGGGGGAGGTGCGGTCGCAAACCATGCCTGCGCCATACCTTGCGTGCCCATTCTGCAGGTTGAATCCGTCCAGCGTGGCCCGGGATGCGCCGAGAACGCAACGGCGTGTCCATTCTCCGTCGACGGCGGTAATGTGCCTCTTCCAGTCGCGTTGTTCCCGGACAGTTTCCGTTCCGGCAAAGCCGCCATAGAGCGCCACGGAAGGACGCATTGTGAGTACGTTGTCTTCCGTCCCTGTGTAGATACCTTCGCGGACCCAGATTTCGCCGCCGCCCACGGCGGCAGCCGCGTCCACCGCCATTTGAAGTGTGGTATAGGCTGTGGTCCAGCTTAGCCCGTCCTCAATCCCCGTGTTGTTGCCGCTATTCACGTATACGACGCTTGGTTCAAAGAACGCCGTGACGGCCTTGTCGTCGTCCATGTCCACGACAATGCTCGCGTCTGTTCCAGACACGTCCCCTTCCCAGTGTGCTAGACGCTGTCCGAAACCCGAGGCCGTGACCGTGACGGCCGTGCCCCGGATGTAAACATGCGTCCCCACCGGGGGCTCCGTCCATCCTCCATCGGGTGGAGAGAGCGAGATGTTGAGATGTACGACGTCTGACTCAGAAAGCGCTCCTTCAAATGCGCCCATGTCAACATGGCTTCCTTGTGGGCGGGGAACGCCGAGGAAATCCATTTCCGGCGCGCCGGAGTTCGTTCCCGCATTAACGCACGGCGAACCGGGCTGCATTCTCAGTATGCCGCTCTCCCCCATCGCCAGAAGTGGATCGGCAACAATATTGCCTTCTCCGGCATAGCCGCCTTGAATGCACGAATACGACACAACCGGTGTTGAATGGGTGTCGTTGGCGATTTCGTCATCAGTAGAGAACCCCAAATCCCCCCAGAGGATACAGTTCGTAATGGCAGGCGAGGAATACCCATTGAAGAATCCGGTGCCGTTTTCCGCTTCGTTCAAGGAGATGGTACAGTTCATGAACAGCGGCGAGGATTCGCTATTGACGATTGCGCCGCCTTCACGCTCGCTCTGGTTTGCAGTAAACAGGCAATTGACGACCACGGTCGACGCTCTGGAATTGGACATGCCTCCGCCATTGCCTGAGCGGTTCTTCCAGAAGATACAGTTCGATATGGTTGGCGCCGTGAAGAAGGAGTTCGCCACTCCTCCTCCTGTTGCTGACGCTTCGTTGCGAAAAAAGGAGCATCCCGTCACGGCCGGAGAGGAGCCATCGGCGTTGAATATGCCACCTCCCTGGCCTGCGATGTTCTCTGAAAAGTGGCATTCAGAAATCATGGGCGAGGAGTTGTAGTAGTTGTTTACTCCCCCACCCATTCCATATAGGGCGACGTTCTTGGAAAAAGTGCATGCCACCACCAAGGGTGCGGATTCCTGGTTGCTCATGGCGCCGCCCAAGACCTCGCAACTATTCTCCGAGAATTCGCATGCGGAGATGGCGGGCGCTGCATAGAGGTTCAGCATGCCGCCGCCATCTTCCTTCACGGTGTTCTTCAAGAAACTGCAATCGTCGAGCGTGGGGGCGCCGTGCCAGGTGCAGAGCCCGCCGCCGGACACGGCCGTGTTCTCCGAGAAACTGCACTCGGAAAGGGCGGGCGACGAAAAGTTGTTGAAGATGCCGCCGCCGGAATCGACGGCGCTGTTGTTGACGAAGGCGCATCGGACCAGTCTCGGGTTCGCGGACGATTCGTTGGCCATGCCCCCGCCGAAGGTCGCGGAATTGCCGGTGAACAGGCAGTTGCGCACGGAGGGCGACACATGGATGTTATACAGGCCGCCGCCGGAACCCTCGCCCGCCGCGCCGTGCTGCAGCGTGAACCCGTCCAACACCGCATCGTTGGCCCCCAGTACACAGCGCCGCGCCGATTCTCCGTCAAGGATCGCCGGATGGGTCGTCCAGTCCCGCGCTTCCAGCACGCGTTCCGTTCCCGCAAATCCGCCGTAGAGGGCAACCGTCGCCCGCATCAGAAGCACCTGTTCGGCCAAGGCGGTATAGGTTCCTTCAGCCACCCAGACCTCGCCGCCCCCGGAGTCATACGCGGCATCCACGGCCTCCTGAACCGAGCCGAGCGGCGCGCTCCACGAGTGCCCTGTGCCGCCGGAAGCGCCCGCCTTCACGTACCACACCGCTTCGTGAACCAGCACATAATCCGTCTTGGTTTCGCTGTGCGACCCGGCTTCCGAGCGGACCGTCAAGGAGACGCTGTAGGTTCCGGCAGCCGTGTACGTGTGTGCGGGGTGCTGCTCGAAACTGGTCCCGCCGTCTCCGAAGGTCCAGGACCAGGACGTGATGGGCAAGTCCCCGGGCGCGGACAGGTCGGTGAATGCGACCGCGAGCGGCGCGGAACCGCTGCTGGGCGCGGCCTCGAAGGCCGCCGTGGGCGGTGCGAGCGCCTCGATGTAGTCCGTCTTGCTTTCCGTGGCACTGCCCACGCCGGTCGTGACGCTCAGCGAGACGCTATACGTTCCCGGGGCGGCATAGACATGTTGGGGATGCTGTTCCGCGCTCGTGTTGCCGTCCCCGAAGTCCCATGCCCACGCAACAATCGTAGAAGTGCCCGGCGTGGAGAGGTCCGTGAACGCGACATCGAGCGGCGCTCCGCCGGAACTGGGCGTAGCCATGAACTCCGCCGTGGGCAGCATATCTACGATGACGTAGCCCGGCTTGAGTTCAGTAGCTTCACCCGAGGCCGTGCTAACCGTCAGGGAGACGCTGTACGTTCCCCCCCAGGCGTACGTGTGCACGGGATGCTGTTCCGCGCTCACACCCCCATCGCCGAAGGTCCACCGCCACGCGGTGACGGGCGACGGGCCGGGCGTCGAAAGATCGGCGAATGCGACCTCCAGCGGACCGAGGCCGGAAGTGGGCGCGGCGTTGAAATCCGCGTTCGGGCCCGAGGAGACCGTGATGTAATCCGCTTTGCGCTCCACGTCGCGGCCGCTGTCCGTCGTAACCGTCAGCGAGACGCTGTATTTGCCGGCGGGGGCATACGTGTGCGTGGGGTTCTGCTCGGTGCTCGATGCGCCGTCGCCGAAATCCCATGCCCACACCGTGATGGGTGAAGTGCCGGCCGCCGAGGCGTCCGTGAAGGCCACCGCCAGCGGCGCGGCCCCGCTGGTGGGCGTGGCGGAGAACAGTGCCTCCGGCCCTTGCGACACCGGACAGCCCATTAACCCGGCCGCGAGAAGGATGAGCATGAACGAGACACTGAGAAGGTGACGGAAATTCGCCGCAAACATGAACCTGCCTCCCTCGACGTTCCCCGGTTGGGCCATGCGAGGCATTGCTTTCGTCCCGCGTCTCCGGGCGTGTCCCGACAGCCTTGACGCCGTATTCAGCTCCAATACGACGGACCCCGCACTTGTATAAGTATCCTATGCCTGTCTTATCCAGAAAGCAAGGCCCTAGATCAAGAGGTGCCATGACAATACTGCGCAATACTGGAAAGCATACGGTCGATTAGGGTCACAACGCCGGGCGCCACCGCCGCGAAACTCCGGCTTTTCTTTCCCGGTCTGAATCTTGTACGCTACAGGTTCAAAACAAACACGAAAGGTCTTTCTTATGAAGTGTTTCCGCATATTGCTGGCCCTGACGCTGACGGTCCTGGTGTTGCCCGCCTACGCACAGGACGCCTATCCCGGGAATATCCTGAGCAAATTGCCGGCCGATGCGTTGGCTGCGCTCGTTTGTCCATCGTTTACGTCGCTCGAAGCGCAGGGCGATGCCCTGGTGAAACTTCCCGGCCTGAAGTCGGCCGTTTCGGACCTGCCCTCGGGCATGGATGCGCTGGCCCAGGATTTCGCCAAGGACCTGCAGTTGGAGGGCATCAAGAACTTCACCGGTCTGGGCAAGGCACTGGGCATCGACCCGTCCAAGCCCGCGGCCATGATGCTCTTCAAAGATGCCAGCCAGGTGGCCATGCTGGTGCCGATTGCGGATGCAGCCAAAGCAGAGAAAGTCCTCGCGGCCCATCCCGCCGGCGAAGCCAAGGAAGTGCCGCTCGGCGTGAAGGATCTGAAGGCGAAGTACAAGGAAACCGCCGAATTCGGTTACTTCCTCCAGGACGGCTACCTCTACGGCGGAAACAGTGTCGAAACCCTGAAGGCCCTCGCGGCCGCCCCCGCCGCGCCGCGTGCGGTGCGCCTGGGTACGGCCGATTTCCCCGCGGCCGATTCGTCGGACGTTGTGGTCTACCTCGACCTCAAGTTGCTGGACATGAATGCACTGCCCGCGCCGCTGGCGGTCGCGAAGCCCGCGCTCGCGGCCTTGCTGCCCAGTTATGACGAAGCGGCAATCGCCCTCAAGAGCAAGGGGCAGGCCCTGAACCTGCGGATCGCCGGACACAATGCCACGGGCACCCCCTATCCCGATCTGGCGCCGCTGCAGTATCCGGGCCTCTTCGCCGATATGGGCGCCGCCCTGCTCTCCCTGCGCTTCAGCGCCGAACTTAAGGAACTGGTTGGACAGCAGATCGAGGCATGGGCCGGCTCGCCGGAGGATGGCAAGCGGATTCGCGGCATCTTCACCGGGCTCTCCAAGAACCTGGGCGACGAAATCGCCGCCAGTGTGACGAGCGCCTCCAAGGACGCCCCGAAGTTCATGGCCTGCGTCGCCTCGCCCAACCCCGCCACGCTGATGATTCTCTTCGGTTTGGCGAAATTCGTGCCCCTGCCCCAAGCCGCCCCCACGGACCCCCAGGTTTCCGTGGCAAAGGATCTCATCCCCGGCACCTCGTTCTACGCGGTCAATGGCAAAGACAAGGTCATCATCGGCGTCGACCAGGACGCCGCCCTGAAAGCTGCCGCGACCACGGGTCCCGGAACCCCGCCCGCCGGCATCACCCCGGAATTGCTTAAACGCGCCAATCAGGGCCTCCTCGTCATTAATGGCGAGCAGGGGCTCAAGGCTGTCTCCGAGATGGCCCGCATTCCGATGCCGGACAACGCCGCCGAGATGGGCAACCTCACCCTGAGTCTTGAACAGTACCCGACGTGGCGGCAGGCCTCCCTGAGCATCCCGAACGCCGCCCCCATTTCGGCCATGGCCGGCAAGGCCGCCACAACGCCGCGCGCGCCCCGCGAACATCATCAGGCCCCCGCGGCTCCCGCGGCCCCCGCCGCTCCGGCACCCGCGCCCCCGGCAAAATGAAGCGCGTTTCCGGAATAGGTGGGGCCAATTTGACACCGCCGCCGGAAAAACGATACGTTTTACGCATAATTCTCGAAGGCTGTAGGACCACTTACAGCCTTCGTGGATTTGTATCCTGCGCATCGTGTGTGGGCGATTGCGCGGGGCATGGCGGCGAGGCCCATCGAATGAGAAGGAGGCAACCGTGAAAGTCGCGGTATTGATGAAGCGCGTGCCGGACACCGCTTCGGTTTTCGCCGTGGCGGCGGACGGGAAGTCCGTCGAGACGGGCGGTCTGAAGTACGTCATGAGCCCCTATGACGAGCATGCGGTGGAAGAAGCGATTCGTCTGAAAGAGCAGGCGGGCGCGGAAGTGATTGTGCTCAGTGCCGGACCTCCGGAGACGAAAGAGACGTTGCGTTCGGCCCTGGCGATGGGCGCCGACGCGGCCATGCTTGTGACGGGGGCGGAGAACGCCGGTCCCCGCGGCCTGGCGAAAGCGTTGGCCGCGGCGCTGAAGCGCATGGCCCCGGACCTGGTGATTGCCGGGAAGCAGGCGGTGGATGACGATGCCTCCCAAGTTCCCGAACGCGTCGCGGAGTTGCTGGGCATTCCGCATGCTTCCGTCATCACGCGCTTTGCGCTGAGCGGTTCCGTGGCCACGGTCGACCGCGAAATCGAAGGGGGTTCCTACACGCTGGAGGTGCCGTTGCCGGCCCTGTTCACGACACAGAAAGGCATCAACACCCCCCGCTATCCGACCCTGCCAAACATCATGAAGGCGAAGAAGAAGGAGATTACGGAAGTCGGCGTGGCCGAGCTGGGTTTGGGCGCCGGCGACCTCGCGGCCGGGATGGCGATCGAGTCCGTGTCCTTGCCGCGACAGACGCGGCTCAAGAAGATAATTGAGGGCGAACCCGCCGAAAAGGTTCGGGAACTGGTCCGGGTACTCCGGGAAACCGAGAAGATCCTGTGAGGTGAAGCCATGAGTGTTCTCGTCATTCTCGAACAACGCGGTGAACTGAAGCCGTGCGCCTTCGAAGCGGCCTGGGCCGCGGGGCGCATTGCCCGTGCGGCGGGCATGCCGTTGCATGCCGTGTATCTCGGCCCGGCGCTGCCCGGCGCCGAACAGCTCTCCGGTCTGGGCATTGCCGTGGTACATGCCTTTGAAGACGCCAGTCTCGCGCACTATACGAGCGACGCCTACGTGCCCCTCGTCACCGGCCTGGCGCGCGAATTGAACGCAACAGTGCTCATTGGCTCCGCGTCCGCGCTCGGCAAGGAGCTCTGTGCCTCCGTGGCCGCGCAATTGGACGTCGAGCTCGCACAGGATGTGCTCGAACTCGGGTGGGACGCCGGGCTTACCGCGCGCAAGCCCATCTACGCGGGCAAAGTGCTGGCGGACCTTCGTGTCAGCTCCGTTCCCGCCATGGCCTCGTTGCGGCCAAATGTGGTGGCGGTGGTCCGGGATGAAAGTCCTGTGCCCGAAATCGTCCGGCATCCTGTACCCGCATCCGCCCCGCGCATCGCCGTCAAGGAAGTGACCCAGGCGCCTCCGGGGACCATCGAACTCACCGAAGCGAAACGGGTCGTTTCCGGCGGGCGCGGCATCATGGGTCCCGAGAATTGGCCCGTGCTGAAATCCCTGTGTGACGCGCTGGGCGCGGCGCTCGGCGCGAGCCGCGCCGCCGTGGATGCGGGCTGGATCCATCACTCGCATCAGGTGGGCCAGACCGGCAAAGTCGTGAGCCCTGACCTCTACGTTGCCTGCGGGATTTCCGGCGCCATTCAGCATCAGGCGGGCATGCGTCCGGCCCGCATCATCGTCGCCATCAACAAGGATGCCCAGGCGAACATCTTCAACGTCTGCGACTACGGAATCGTGGGCGACCTCTTCGAGATCGTGCCGTTGCTGACCGAGGAAATCCGAAAGGTCCAATCATGACCCTCGGCGGCGGCGTGCTACTCGTGCTGATTCTCGCCGCGCATGCGGTGTTCTTCTGGCGCGTGTACGAGATCGTGCGCTTCGTGCAATTGGGCAAGGGCGCATGGCCCTCCGGCGCTGTCGCCGAACGCCTCAAGGATCTCCTGCTCAAGGGCTTCGGCCAGCGGCTCGTCCTGCGGCAGCCGGCCGGGCTCGGGCATCTCATCATCTTCTGGGGCTTCTTCATCCTCACGTACGGCACGATTGAAGGGCTCATCAACGGGGTCTTGCCCGCCTTCAGCTTCGCCTGGATGGGCCCCGTCTATTCGTTGATGAACACGCTGCAGGACTTCTTCGGGCTTCTCGTCGCCGCAGCGCTGCTGATCGCCCTCTATCGCCGCCTCGTTCTGCGTCCGAAGCGTCTCGAAGGCACCTTCATTCATACACTGGACGCCCTCGTCATCATCGGGCTCATTCTCGCGCTGATCGTTGCGTTCTACGCGCTCCGCGTCATCGAGGCCCGTCCCGGATTCACCCCGGTCTCCACGTTCCTGCACGGGCTCCTGCTGGGCGCCGCCCAGACCTCGCGCGCGGACTACCCCGTGGCCTTCGGCCTCTTTCACTGGCTGCATAACCTCGTGGTGCTCGGATTCCTCGTCTACATCCCCTACTCCAAGCACCTGCATCTGATCACCGCGCTGCCGAACCTCTTTCTCAGCAAAGACGGCGTGCGCGGCCGCATTGAGAAGCTCGATCTCGAAGCGGAGGGCGCGGAAAGTTTCGGCGTCGCCCGGATCACAGACTACACGAAGAAGGAACTGCTCGATGCGGCGGCCTGCACGGAGTGCGGACGTTGCCAGGAGGCCTGTCCCGCGTATGCCACGGGGAAACCCCTCAGCCCGAAGGAAGTGATCCTCGGACTCAAGGCGCATCTCTTTGCCGAAGGCCCGGCCCTGTTGCGGGACCCGAAGGCCGATCCAACACGCGCACTCTATCCGGAGATCATCGAGAAGGACGTGCTTTGGGCGTGCACCACCTGCCGCGCTTGCGAGGAAGCCTGTCCCGTCGAGATTCTGCCCATGAGCAAGCTCATCGGCATCCGCCAGGCGCGCGTGCTCATGGAAGGCGACTTCCCCGAGGAGGCGCAAACGGCGCTCCGCAATGTCGAGAACCAGTCCAATCCCTGGGGGCTGCCGCAGGAGAGCCGCGGCGACTGGGCCGCGGATCTCGGCGTGAAGACCCTGGCCGAAGAGGCGGCCGTCGACTATCTGTTCTTCGTGGGTTGCGCCGGCTCCTATGATCAGCGCTACATGAAAGTGACGCGCGCCGTGGCGCAGTTGCTGCAGAAGGCGGGCGTTTCCTTCGGCATCCTGGGTGCCGAAGAGTGCTGCACGGGCGACAGCGCCAAGCGGATCGGGAACGAGTACCTCGCACAGATGATGGCCCAGCAGAACGTGGACGTGATGAACGGATACGGCGTCAAGAAAGTCGTCACGGCATGCCCGCACTGCTTCAATACCATCAAGAACGAGTTTCCACAGTACGGCGGGGCCTTCGAGGTGCTTCATCACACGGAACTACTGGCGAGCCTGGTTCGTGAAGGACGGCTCGCACCCGTCAAGCGCGCCGGAAACGTCGTGTATCACGATTCATGTTATCTTGGGCGCTATAATGACGTGATCGACGCGCCGCGTGCGCTGCTCACGGCCGCGGGCGGGCTGATCGAGGCGCCCCGGAGTCAGAAGAACAGTTTCTGCTGCGGCGCCGGCGGCGGGCGCATGTGGATGGAGGAACGGATCGGCGAACGCGTCAACGTGAACCGGTCCCGCGAACTGCTGGCCACGCATGCGGAGGCCGCGGCTACGGCCTGCCCCTTCTGCATGACGATGATCAGCGACGGATTGAAGATGGAAGAGCGACCGGACGTGCCGGTGAAAGATGTTGCAGAGTGGTTGTTGGAGTCCTGTGACTAGGGGGCGCCCCGCGCACGGTTCCAGCGGATGTCGAACGAGGCAGCGACAAGAGGATTTTCAGAATGAGTGACAAGTTGACGGACATGCGTTTCATTCGCTTTCTGCTGTATGAGGTCTACAACGTCGAGGAGCTCACGCAGTATCCCTATCACGCGGATCATTCGCGCGAAACCTTCGACATGGCCATCGACGCCGCCTATCAGCTGGCCCGCGAAGTCTTCTGGCCGAACTATCAGGAATTCGACCGGAACGGCGCGCAATTCGACGGCCAGCACGTGCAGGCGCCGAAGGGCATGCACGAAATCTGGCGGCACTGCAAGGAAGGCGGCTGGTTCGCGCCGAACATCTCCTTCGACGACGGCGGACAGCAGTTCCCCATGAGCATCTTTGCCGTCACGTCCTTCCTCTTCAGTTGCGGCAACACGTCTGCGGCGATGTATGTGAACGGAACCTGGGGCGCCGCCATGCTGATCGACAAGTTCGGCAGCGAGGCACTCAAGGCCATGTACATGCGCAAGCTTTACGCGGGGGACTGGGCCGGCACGATGGCGCTCACGGAGCCGGACGCCGGGACTTCGCTCGGCGATATCAAGGCGACGGCACGCAAGGCGCCGGACGGCGACTACTACCTCATCAGCGGCGTGAAGCGCTTCATCTCCTCCGGCGATCACGACCTCACGGAGAACATCATTCATCCCGTGCTCGCCCGCATCGAGGGCGCGCCCGCCGGCGTGAAGGGCATCAGCCTCTTCCTCGTGCCGAAATTCCGCGTGAACGACGACGGCAGCCCGGGCGAATACAACGACGTGGCCACGGCCGGCATCGAACACAAGATGGGACTCAAGGGGCAGGCCACAGCAACCCTCAATTTCGGCGAGAAGGGCGATTGCCGCGGCTGGCTCATCGGCGAGGCGAACAAGGGCCTCCCCTACATGTTCGAACTGATGAACCGCGCCCGCGTTTTCACCGGCATCCAGGCGGTGTCCGGCGCCTCCGTGGCCTATCAGTGGGCGCTGCAATACGCCCGCGAGCGGCTGCAGAGCCGCGACGTCACCTGCCGTGATGTCAACTCGCCGCAAATCCCCATCATCAACCATCCGGACGTGCGGACGATGCTGCTCAAGCAGAAAGCCTTCATCGAGGGCGCGCTGGGCATGGTCCTGTACTGCGCGAAGCTGGCGGACCGCATGGCCAACTCGAGCGATCCGGAGGAATGCGAGAACCTCAACCTGATCCTGGAAGTCATGACGCCCTGCTGCAAGGCGCACCTCTCCAATGCCTCGGTCGAATCAATCATCCAGGCGCTCCAATGCTTCGGCGGGGCGGGCTACTGCGAGGAGTTCCCCGTTGCCCAGTTGCTCCGGGACAACAAGGTCTTCTCGATTTACGAGGGCGCGAACGGCATCCAGGCGATGGACCTGCTCGGGCGCAAGGTGGCGATGCAGGCCGGCGCCGCGGTGCGCGCGTTGATGATGGAGATTGGCGCAACGCTCGCCGAGGCCGAAGCCCTGCCCGCCCTGCAGGACCTCGCGCAGAAGGTCCAGGAAGTCCAGAACGAGGTGATCGAGACGACGATGACACTCGGGGCGGTCGGCATGTCCGGCCAGATCCAGGAGTACATCTGCAACGCCACGGCCTATCTCGAATTGTTCTCCCAGATGCTCATGGGCTGGCAGCACCTCAAGCACGCCATCGCCGCCCAGCGCGCGCTCGACAGCGAAACTGGCGAAGCGCCCTTCTATCGTGGCAAAATAGAGACAGCCCGCTTTTATGCGAACACTGTGCTCCCCCATGCCGTGGCCACCGCGCGCATGCTGAAAGCCAATGAGTACACGGCGTTGCACTATGCAGAGGAGTGCTTCTGAGTCCGGCGGGCTGAGTTTTCGCGGAACCGGCAACCAGAAGGGAAGTCTCGCGCATGCTTGTCCAAATCGCCCTGTGGATAGAACACATGATGGAATTCCTGGGCTATCCCGGGCTCGTGTTCATGATGGCGCTCGAAAGCATGATCGCGCCTGTCCCCTCCGAGATTGTCATGCCTTTCGCCGGCTTTCTCGTGGTTCAGGGCAAGATGAGCATCGCCGGCGGCATTCTCGCCTCCTCGCTCGGCACGATCGTCGGCTCGCTCATCGGCTACTACATGGGCAAATGGGGCGGCTATCCCGTCGTCATCCGCTTCGGGCGGTTTCTCCTGCTCGACAGACACCACCTCGATTTCACCGTCCGGTGGTTTGAGAAGCGCGGCGACTTGACTATCCTCGTGTGCCGGTTCATCCCGGTCGTCCGCCACCTCATCTCGATTCCCGCCGGCGTCGGCAACATGAACCTGCTCAAGTTCAGCATCTTCACCCTGATCGGCGGCACGATCTGGAACACGATCCTGCTCCTGGCCGGCATCTGGCTCAAAGAACACTGGGGCGTCATCCACGAGTACTCCAGCCAGATTGACAAGGTCGTCGTGGTCGTGCTTGCCGTGGGCGGCGCGTGGTGGGTCTGGAAACAGCTCCAGCGCCGCCGGGCCGCCCCCGCCGAGGCCGACTAGGTCCCGGAGTTCGTCTCCTGCCCATGAACGCAGCGCAGGACGGAGATGCATGGAGACCGGACCGATCCGACGGGTCGGACTGATCGGACGGCGATCTTACGCGATGTTGCAGCCACGCGGCGCCCGTGACTGAGAGGAGCTCTCTTAGGGGACGTGGCGCCGGCTAGAACTTCAGCAGGATCCCCTCGGGGTCGGGCTTCTTGCCTGCGCGGACCATCGTGACGAATACAACCGTTGCGATGGCAGGGATGAAGGCCGCGGCCAGAATGACCGGGCCGAACCCGTACGCATCGGAGACCTTGCCGATGATGAGCGTGGTGATCAACGTGCTGATGCCCGCGCTGGTGCCCGCCAAGCCCATGACGGTGCCCACGGCCCGCGTGTGGAACACGTCCGTCGGAAGGGTGAGGAACATCGTGCCGCAGCAGGTATACGCGAAGGTGGCGTAGGTGAAGATGAGCACCAGGCCGGCGTAGCTGTTGACGTAACTCGAGAGCAGTATCAGCGCCATGCTCGGCCCGAAGATCAAGAGGATGGTTCGCCGCGATTTGCCCGGCTCCCAGCCCCGGTGTACCCAATAACTCGAGAGCCCGCCCGCGAAGTAATTGCCGAGCGCGGCACAAAGCAGCGGTATCGCCGAGCCGAGCATGCTCTGTTTCAGGCTGAAGCCCCGGCTCTCGAGGTAGAGGGCGTACCAGTTCGTGATCAGGAACCAGAACGGATCCAGCAGGAAACGGCCCAGGATGAGGCCCCAGGTCTGGCGGTAACCGAGCACCTTGCGCCAGGTGACCTTGGGCGCATCCGCGTCCGCCGTAGAGGACGAGCGGCCCTTCTGGATGTAGTCGAGTTCCTCGGGGCTCAGGCGCGGATGTTTCTCGGGCGCGTGATACAGCTTGAGCCAGGCCACGAGCCACAGCAGGCCCAGGCAGCCCGTGATGAGGAAGGCCGGCCGCCAACTGTGGAAATAGGCCCACACGCCGTAGGCCAGCCAGGGCGCGAGTGCGCCGCCGATGGCGCAACCGCTGTTGAAGATTGCCACCGCCGCCGCGCGCTCTTTCGCGGGAAACCACTCCGACACCGCCTTGGCGCCGCCGGGGTTGTTCGCGGCCTCGCCCGCGCCCAGGAGAAAGCGGAACGTGCAGAAGCTGTAGAAGCCACCCGCACCGGCGGTCAACGCGCCAATGAGCGAGTAAAAGGCCACGCTCCCCCCCACGCCCGCGCGCGTCCCCAGGACATCCAGGAGCCGCCCCACCACGCTCTGCATGATCGTGTAGGAGATCTGGAACGCGTTCACGATCCAGGAGTAGTCCGTGTTGCTCCAGCCGTACTCCTGCTTCAACACGATCGAGTTGGCCCCGAGCGTCTGGCGGTCGATGTAGTTGATGACCGTGACGAAAAACAGCAGGCCGCCTATCCACCAGCGGAGATGACGGATGGGTTTCTTCGGGGCAACTGGAGCGCTCACGACCTACCTCCCGTGTTCACGTTGCCGGAGAGTATACGTGCGCCTGTACCTCCGGTCCAACTCTCTGCAGCACGAGCCGGACCGCGTCAAGTTGGTGGCGTGTCGCCGCGGAACCACTTGACAGATCCGGCCTGCCCGCCTATGCTGGCTATTATTCACAACGAGAGGGGATGCGCTCTCACAGCCAAATCGGGGGAGTCAGCACTATGTTCGAGCGTGGCATTGCGGTTGCAGTTCTTCTCGTCTTTGGCGCCCTGCCGGTTTCCGCGCAGTATCACACTGCGGACCAGACACACGACCAGCTGGTCTCATTGAGCGAGTTGCTGCGCGTGATTCAGTTCTTTAACTCGGACGGGTTCCATTGTCAAGCGGGCACGGAAGACGGCTATAACCCGGGGCCAGGCGACCACTCGTGCACCACGCATGACAGCGACTATAACCCACAGGATTGGCGGGTGGATCTCTCGGAGTTGCTGCGCACAATACAGTTCTTTAATTCGGCGGGATACCATACACAATGCGGCACGGAAGACAACTTCGCGCCGGGTTCGGGCAGCCTCTTCGACTGCGGCGGTGAAGGCGAGGGTGAAGGCGAGGGCGAAGGCGAGGGCGAAGGCGAGGGTGAAGGCGAGGGCGAAGGCGAGGGCGAAGGGGAAGGGGAGGGCGAAGGGGAAGGGGAACAGTACACGCTCACCTATCTGGCGGGAATGTTTGGCTCGATCTCCGGTCCCACGCCGCAGACGGCAACCCTGGGCGCCGACGGCGTCGCGGTTACGGCGACGCCCTATCCCGGCTATCATTTTGTCCAGTGGAGCGACGAACGGACCGACAATCCACGCACCGACACGAACGTCAGCGCAGATATTACTGTGACGGCCAGCTTCGCCATCAACACCTATGAGATCACGTGCATCGTCATCGGCAATGGCACGTGCGTGGCCAACCCGGCCACGATCAATCACGGAAACACAAGCTACCTGCTCGTGACGCCGGCGGAGAACTGGCATATCGTGAGCGTCGAGGACAGCGTGGATGGGTCGAAGACCGGCTCCTATACCACTACGCCGGTGACGGCCAACCGTACGGTCACCGCCACTTTCGCCATCGATACCCGCGACATCACATGCAGCGTGGTGGGGAACGGCACGTGCGTGGCCGACCCGGCCACGGTGGACTACGGCAGCACCAGCGACATTACCGTGACGCCCGCGGAGGGCTGGCATATCGCAAGCGTCGAGGACAGCGTGGAGGGGTCGAAGATCGGATCCTATACTACTACGCCGGTGACGGCCAACCGCACAGTCACCGCCACTTTTGCCATCAACACTTACGACATCACGTGCAACGTGGTGGGCGACGGCACGTGCGTGGCCATCCCGGCCACGGTGGAGCACGGCGGCACCAGCGACATCACCGTGACGCCCGCGGAACACTGGCATATCGCGAGCGTCGAGGACAGCGTGGAGGGGACAAAGACGGGCTCATACACCACGACGCCCGTGACGACGAACCGCAGCGTGACGGCGACGTTCGCCCTAGACACCTTCACGCTGGCGTATACGGCGGACGCCAACGGCAGTATTGTGGGTGAGTCTCTGCAGACTGTTGCGTACGGTCAAGATGGCACGCCGGTGACGGCGGCATCCGCATCGGGTTTCCATTTTGTCCAGTGGAGCGATGGTTCGTTCGAGAATCCCCGCACGGATGCGAACGTGACCGGCGACGTCACCGTGACGGCCGTATTCGCCGCCGGCGCGATTGTGTACGTGGCGCCGGGCGGCACGGGCGATGGGACGTCCTGGGATTCGCCGCTGGGCTCGATCCAGGAGGGGGTAGACGCCGCGGCAGCGCCCAACGACGAAGTGTGGGTGGCGGCGGGGACTTACACCTCCACCACAGACCCGGTCGTCACCATGAAGGCGAACGTTGCGCTCTATGGCGGGTTCGCGGGGACGGAATCCGCGCGTGGCCAGCGCAATTGGGAGACCAACAAAACGATCATTGACGGTGAGGCCACGCGGCGGTGCGTGATTGGCGCGAACGAGGCGCGGCTCGATGGGTTCGTCGTCCAGAACGGATACACGGTGGACTCCGGCGCTGGAATGTACAACCTATCCACCTCGCCCGCAGTCGAGAACTGCACCTTCACGGGAAATGAAGCGTACTTCCCGTCCAAGAGTGTCTATGCCGGGTACGGTGACGCGATGTATAACGAAGCGGCCTCGCCCACCGTGACCCATTGCACATTCATCAAGAACAACAGCAGGGGGTGCACGTTTGTGGATATCGGCTCGTCGTCGCAGGTGACCGGCTGCACGTTTGCCGAGAACAAGGGCCAGGCAACCTTTCTCATCGGCTTTTCCTCGACCACGTTTGTGAGCGGCTGTACCTTTACCCGGAACCAATTCCAAGCAGTGATGAGCGTCGGCTCAACAGGTTCCATTGCCAACTGCGCTTTCCTCAATAACGGCGGGGCGGGCCTCTATGCGTCTGACGGGTCCCTGTCCGTGACCAACTGTGTTCTCATTCGGAATTCGTACGGGGCCGTACAGGCCTACAACGCGATACTGAATCTGACGAACTGCACCCTTTTCGAGAATTTTAGTCCTGACACCCATGGCGTAGTCGCAATCGGTGGCGCCACGTCCGCGGTAACGATACGCAACTGCATTCTCTGGGGCGATACGAATGCCACGGGCCCGAGCGAATTCTACGTGGTGGGCGGCACGCTCAGTGTGACCTATTCCTGCGTCCAGGGCGGCTACCCGGGCGACGGAAACATGGCAGACGATCCGCTCATCGCCGGAACGCTGGGCGCGGCGGGGCGTGTCCAGCCCACGTCGCCGTGCATTAACGCGGGCGCATCGGACGGCGCTCCGGGCACGGATATCCGCGGCGTGACACGACCACAAGACGGGGCCGTCGATATGGGCGCCTACGAGTTGGACGATTCGGACGGCGACGGCATCAGCGATGCGTGGGAACAGGAACATTTCCAGAACCTCAGCTCCGCCGACGCGGCTTCCGACGCCGACTCCGACACATTGTCTGACCTCCAGGAGAGCCTTTACGGCACGAATCCCATCGTGACCGACACCGACGGGGATGGATACGACGACGGCGCGGAACTCCCGCTCGGCTACGACCCGACGCTTGAATCGGGAGTGCGCCGCGTGAGCCTGGCCAATGCGTCCGGCACAGAGGACGGTCGTTCATGGGAAACGGCCTTTACCTCCATTCAGGCGGCCATTGGTAATCTGCATGAAGGCGAAATCTGGGTCGCCGCGGGAACCTATACCGGCGCCGGAGACCAAGTGATTGAAATGAAGTCCGGCGTCAATGTTTACGGCGGCTTCGCCGGCACGGAAGACGCGCAGGACGAGCGCAACTGGCTCGCCAACACGACGATCCTTGACGGCCAATCGGCGCGCCGGTGTGTGTATTGCATGAACAGCGTGACGCTCGATGGTTTTACCATTCAGAACGGCACGGCCGATTTTGGCGGCGGTTACAGGAGCCTTTACTGCAAGGCCACGGTGAGCAACTGCGTGTTCTCCGGAAACACCGCGACGAACGCCGGCGGGGGCATCTACACACAATCGCCCCTGACCACCGTGACCAACTGCACCTTCACCGGAAATACGGCGGGCGACGGCGGCGGCGGGGGATTGTGCAACAGCACTGACGGACAAGGAACAGCCGTCGTGACCCACTGCACCTTCTCCAACAACACGGCTACGGGCTTCGGCGGCGGCGGCGGAATGCAGAATTCTTTTGCGCTGGCGGAAGTGACCGACTGCACGTTTTCCGGCAACTCGACCGCATCTTTCGGGGGCGGAATGGCCAATTCCTACAGCCCCGTCGTGGTGAGCGGCTGCACGTTCTATCAGAACTCAACCGAATACTACGGCGGTGGAATGATGAACTCGAACTGTGCGCCCGTCGTCAGCGCGTGCACGTTTCACCACAACTCGGCGAACAGCTATGGCGGGGGTGTATACACGGAAAAAGGCGATGCGGCCATAAGCAATTGCCTGTTCTTCAGGAATACGGCCCCAGAAGGCGGCGCCATGTTCAACGAAATCTGCTCTCCCAGCGTGACCAACTGCACCGTCTCTCTGAACACGGCGGGTTCGGGCGGCGCCATGCGCAATAGGATGGGCAGCCCCACGGTCACGAATTGCATCTTCCGGGGCGATTCCGGTGGTGAAATCTACCACGATAATGGTGGCGCAACGGTCGTGCTGACTTCGTGCGTCCAGGGTGGCGACACCAACAATGGCAATATCACGGACGACCCGGCATTCGTGGACGCGGCCAACGACAACTACCAATTGCTGGGCGGTTCGCCGTGCATCGACGCGGGCGTGGGCCCGTATTCAGGCGTCCCCGACACGGACCTTCTCGGCGTGCCGCGCCCACAGGGCGGTGCTTACGACATGGGCGCCTATGAATACAGTGCGCGGAAGTGAGGCGAGGCGAGAAGGCGAATCACGCGGCTCGTGCCGAAGCCGGAGAGCCGGGCGATGCGCCGGACATCAGGCAGCGAACAAGCCGTGGCCGTCCTTGACCCGGCCAGAAAAGCAGCGGCCGTCGATCGCCTCCTGAATACAGGGCTAGAAATTCAGCACGATCCCCCGTTTGTCCGGCGTCTTCCGGGCGCGAACGAGGCTAACGAAGACGAGCGTGGCGAGGCAGGGGATGATGGAGGCGGCGATGATGACGGGCTGGAAGGAGAAGTGGGTCGAGATCCAGCCGGTGAGGAACGTGAAGAGGAGCACGCCCACGCCCGCGCCGGTGCCGCCCATGCCCATGACGCTTCCGACGGCCCGCGTATGGAAGACGTCGGTCGGGAGGGTGAGGAACATCGTGGAACAGGCGGCGTAGGCAAAGCTGGCCCAGGCGAAGAGCGCGAGCAGCGCCCAGTAATTGCTGAGGAAGGCCGCGGGGATGAGCAGGAGCATGCTGGGTCCGAAAATCATGAGGACGGCGCGGCGCGCGCGGCCCACGGGCCAGCCGCGCTTGATCCAGTAGCTCGACAGTCCCCCGCCGAAGAAATTGCCGAGGTCGGCCCCCAGGAAGGGCGCAATGAAGCCGAGGATGCTCGCGTCGAGGCTGAAGCCCTTGCTCTTGAGATAGAGCCCGTACCACTCGGCCATGAAGAACCAGTAGGGGTCGAGCAGGAAGCGCCCAAGCACTATCCCCCACGTCTGCTTATAGCCCAGGAGGCTCAGCCAGGGGATCTTTACGTCGCTGTCGGGGTCCGAGGCGCGCCCGCGAAGGATATAGTCGCGTTCTTCGGGCGAAAGGCGCGGATGGTCCTCCGGCCGGTGATAGAGCCATCGCCACGCCGCGAGCCAGACAAAGCCCAGCGAGGCCGTCACGAGGAAGGCCGGCCGCCAACTGTCGAACCAGTGGTATACCGCGAGGACGATAATGGGCGCCACCGCCCCGCCGATGGCCGAGCCGCTGTCGAAGAGCGCCACGGCCCACGCCCGTTCCCTGGCGGGAAACCACTCCGAGACGGCCTTGGCGCCGCCGGGATTGTTGGCGGATTCGCCGCAGGCGAGGAGGAAGCGGAACGCGCTGAAGCTCGCGAGCCCCTGCGCGGTGGCCGTGAGCGCGGTGATCACGGAGTAGAACGCCACGCTCCAGGACATGCCCCGGCGTGTGCCGATCCAATCGAGAAGCCGCCCGAAGACGCTTTGCATCAGCGTGTATGCGACGCGGAACGAGATGAGCAGAAGCGCGAAGTCCTCGTTGCTCCAGTGATATTCCGTTTCGAGGATGGGCGCGAGGGCGCTGAGGGTCTGGCGGTCGATGTAATTGATGATCGTGACGGCGAAGAGCATGCCCCCGATCCACCAGCGGAGATACGGCAGGGGTCTGGGCCGTGGCGCCATGGCCGCGCTCCTTCTGGCTGGATACTGGGCTACGATTTGGCCGGGGGCGCCGCCGGGGCGCCGGCCGTATCGCTCACTTTCTCTTCGAAGACATTTACGCGGAGAATCCCGGCCTTGTAGACCGCGCCGAGCGCAAACGTCAGCGCATCATAGGGCGCGTTCGGATGCACCTGGACCACGGTTCCCTCGGGATTCTTCGCAAGCCGGGCGCGGAGATCCGCGGCCAGGAAGGTCCGCGTGACGGTTTCGCCGTTGACAGTAATGTTTCCTTCGGCATCCACTTTGACCGTGATCACCTTTGAAGTCGGCTTCTGAGGCTTGCTGTCGCCTTCCTCCGTGGATACGCTGAGCGGGAGCCCGGCGAAATTGATCATCGGCGTGACAACCATCATGATGATGAGCAGCACGAGGAACACGTCTGTCAGGGGCGTGATGTTGATTTCGCTGATCTGGGATTGGGCCAGCCGTTTCATGGGGCGGGCGTCTCCAGCGGTTGGAGCTGCGGCGTGACCGGCGCGCCGTCCGTCCCCTTTTCCAGGCTGCTCACCGGCGCCTTCGTGGCCACCGCCAGCGTTACTTCCTTGTACTCGGCCGTCTTGGCCGCCTGGAAGATGATGAGCGCATACTTGCTCAGGGCCTCTCGATCGCCCTGGATGATGAGCCCTCGTTCGCCGGCCGGCTCCGTGGCCTTGGCCTTGAGCGTGTTCGCCAATTCCGGCTCGCTCGTCTGCGCGCCGCCCACGTAGTACGCCCCTTCCTTCGTGACCTCGACCAGGAGGCGCTTGGGATCCAGTTCGCCCCCGCTGTCCACCTCGGGCGTGCGGATGTCCATCCGGGTCATCTTCATCATGGGCGCGATCACCATCATGATGATCAGCAGGACCAGGAAGACGTCCGTGAGCGGGGTGATGTTGATTTCATCGACCAGCCGCCGTTTCGTTTTGCCTGCAAGATGCATGGCGGGTCTCAGATCTCCGTGCGCCGGGGATAGGCCGGTTGCGTCGGCGGGACCGCCGCGGGCCGGCGCTGCTCCGTGACGGACATGAAGAGCAGCTTCAGAATCTGGAAGTCTTCCTCCCAGCGTCCGACCACCGTGTGGAAGTAGTTGTTCAGCGCCACGGAAGTGATGGCGACGGCCAGGCCGAAGGCTGTCGCGATAAGCGCGGACCCGATGCCGAACATGATGTCCTGCGCGCCGCCGGCGCCCACCGCCCCCTTGGACATTTCGCCGAAGGTGAGGAGGATGCGCACCACGGTTCCGAAGAGCCCCAGATACGGAGAAACCGTTGCCACGGTGCCCAGGACGGACAAGTTGCGTTCCAGCTTCCGCGTGGCCAGGTTGGAGGTTATGTCAAAGAGGCGCTCGAAGCTACTCCGTTGTTCATGCAGGATGCGGATGCCCTCCGAGGCCACTTCCCCAAGAAGCCCGCCCACTTCCGTGGAAATATTCAGGGCCGATTCCAGGCTGTTCCGCTGAAGGTCCCGGTCCATGCGGTTGATGAATTCCAGCACGTCCCGGCGGTTGCGGCGGTAGAAATTCCAGCGCTCGATTGTCACCGCCATCACCAGCACCGAACACAGGACAATCGGCATCAGGACTGCCCAGTCTTTCGTGATCGCAAACCACAAC
This sequence comes from Candidatus Hydrogenedentota bacterium, assembly GCA_903837785.1. GTDB lineage: Bacteria > Hydrogenedentota > Hydrogenedentia > Hydrogenedentales > CAILVY01 > CAILVY01. The sequence goes on along the minus strand of CAILVY010000287.1, from coordinate 12,825 downwards.
AGCTCCATGCAACACTCCTTGTTCCGTATCTATCGCCGCATCTCCGGAAAGGTTTCCCCCGCCCTGCAGCGCCGCGAAAGTTTAGCACAAATTCTCTCCTGTACGATACAATGAATGCCGGGTATAATGCTTCCCCATGAGAAGCGGGAGGCGCCAGAGGAGAAGGGGCAGATGGCAGAAATGGGGCCGGTGGATGGAGGTTCGGCGCCGCCGTCGAACTCCCGATACCACCGAAAGCATAGAAGGAGTCAGCCATGAGCGTGCTGCTATTCTTGATTCTGGCGCTGGCGGCGCTCGGATTGGCAATCCGGTATTACAGCCCCTACCTGGCAAAGGCCTTGGGCGAGAATCCGGAGCGCCCGACGCCCGCGGTCGAGTGCAATGACGGCCGCGATTATGTTCCCACCAAACCACACGTGCTTTTCGCCCATCATTTCTCGGCGATTGCCGGCGCGGGGCCCATTCTCGGCCCGACAGTGGCCATCCTCTACGGATACATCCCGGCGTGGATCTGGCTGGTCCTGGGCGGCGTATTCATCGGCGCGGTGCACGATTTCACCTCGCTTTTCGTGTGCATGCGGGAAGGCGGCAAGTCCATGGCGGAGGTTGCGCGCCGAACCTTCGGGCGGGCCGGGTTTATTCTCTTCATTCTGTTCACGATTCTGATGCTCATCCTGATCACCTCGGCCTTTCTCAGCGCCGTGTCCGTTTCGCTCACGTCCTTGTGGCCCCTGGCCAAGCTGGGCATCAACGAAGGCCAGACGCTGCTCAAGACGGAATCGGTAAACGGGGTGCTGAACGGCCGGATCGGCGGCATCGCCTCGACGTCGGTCGTGATTGTCACGCTGTTCTCCCCCTTCCTGGGCTGGCTGATCTATCGGCGGAACATCAGCGGGCGGACTGCCTATCCCTTGGCGGCCGCCATCTGTCTCGGCTCCGTTGTGGCCGGCATCTACTGTCCGATAATCCTCTCGGCACAGTCGTGGCAAATCCTGATTTCCATCTACGTGTTTTTTGCCGCGGGGCTGCCCGTGTGGATAATCCTTCAGCCTCGAGACTTCATCAACGTGCAGATTCTGTACGCCGGTATCCTGCTGCTGGCCGCGTCCCTGCTGATTGCGGGGTTCTCCGGCGCGCCGATGAATATGCCCCCGTTCAATTTTGCGGAGGGCAGCATGAAGCTGGGGTATATCTTCCCCATCATGTTCATCACAATCGCCTGCGGCGCGATTTCCGGCTTTCACTCGCTGGTCGCCGGCGGAACCACCGGAAAGCAATTGCGGAGCGAGCGTGACGCCCGGCGCATCGGCTTCAACGCGATGATGCTCGAGACCCTCTTGGCGATCTGTGTGCTGCTGGCGGTGGCCGTCGGCCTGCAATACGCGGACTACAAGACCCTGGTCTTCCCCGCGGAAGCGGGCGTCAAGTCCAACCCGATCCTCGCATTCAGCCTGTCGGTCGGGCACCTCTGCAAGCAGAGTCTCGGGATTCCCATGGACTTGGGCACCGTCTTCGGCATCCTGCTGGTGGAAGGGTTCGTAATCACGACCCTGGATGCGGCGGTCCGTTTCAACCGCTATCTCTTTGAAGAACTGTGGGCGACGATCTTCGCCCGCCCGCCCGCGCTGCTCAAGCATTACCTCTTCAATTCTTTGCTGGCGGTGCTGCTGATGTGGCTGCTTGCGCAAGGCAACGCGTTCAACAAGCTCTGGCCCATCTTCGGCGCGGCCAACCAGATGCTGGCGGCGTTGACCCTGATCACAATGACGGTCTGGCTCTTCTTCCGGGGACGGAAGTACTTCTTCGCCCTGTACCCCGCGATCTTCATGATCGTGATCACCCTCGCCTCGCTGGTCATTCTGCTGCAACAGTACATCCGGGATTCGAATCATATACTCACGGTGGTTGCCAGCCTCATGCTGGCTCTCTCGCTCGGCGTGATAGCGCTAGGGGCGCGAAGCATGCTGGGCGCCCGGGCCCCGGAAGCCGCGGGCGCAGCGAAGCGTGATGCGAGTGAGGCGAGCGAAGCCTGAGCCTCGTGGGCCTCTGCAAGCTCCACTGATTGAAAGAGAGGGTCGTTTGTTCCCATGACGGAGATTTCGTTCTTGAGGGAAGGCGTGTTGGTCTTTGGCGCCGCCATTCTGACGGCGTGGCTCTTCCGCATCCTGCGCGCGCCCTCTATCATGGGCTTTCTCATCGCCGGCATGGCGATCGGCCCCTGGGGTTGGCAGCTCGTGCCCGCCGAAAGCGTGGAACACCTCGCGGAATTCGGCCTGGTGCTGCTTCTGTTCACCGTGGGTCTAGAACTGTCGCCCGAGCCCTTAATGCGCGCGGGGCGGCGATTGCTCATGGCAGCGCTGCTGCAGATCGGACTCACGGCGGGGGTCACGACGGCCGTCCTGGGTCTGTTCACGGCGCTTCCCTTCTCCACGAGGCTCATTCTGGGGGTGGCGGTGTCCCTCAGCAGCACGGCGATTACCCTGAAGCTGCTGAGTGACCGGGGCGAGGTGCATTCCAGCATGGGATTCATCTCCACCGGCGTTTTGCTGCTTCAGGATGTGGTGGTGATCGCTATCCTGCTGGGGCTGTCCATGATGTCGGGCGCGAAGGCGGAAGCGGGTGGTTCCGGCCTCTTGTGGGGCGTGCTGGGATTGCTGATCACCGTTCCGGTTCTGATCGCGGCGCGCTGGGGATTGCCCTGGGTCCTGGATCAGATTTCACGCCACGGCGGCCGTGAGCTGATCACCCTCTTCGCCGTCTTGATGGCCTGTGCCGGGGCATGGCTTGCCTCCGTGCTGGGCTGGTCGCCGGCGCTGGGTGCGTGCATCGCCGGGCTTTTGCTCGCCGGGGCGGATCAGCGTCATCAGCTCGTTGCGGAGATAACGCCCTTCCGGGATGTATTCAACGCCATGTTCTTCATCTCCCTCGGCATGGTTGTCAACCTCGGAACCTTCCTGGATCACTTCGCGCTGATGGCGGCGCTGATCGTTGTCACGTTGCTGGGGAAAACCGTGCTGACGGCCGGGGCCGTGCTCGTGTCCGGGTGGCCGATGCGCATCGGGTTGCAAGTCGGCATCGTGTTGTGTTCCGTGAGCGAATTCAGTTATGTGCTCGGTTTTCAGGCCAATCAGGCGGGCCTCTTGCCGGAGGAGGCGCTTGACCTGCTCCTCGCGTTCGCCGTGGGCACGATGATCCTCGGCGCGTTGCTGTTTCCCGCCGCGCGCCCGGTGGCCGCGGTGGTTGCGGGACGCTTTGGCGGATCCGCGCCGCGCAAGGAGCCGGGTCATGCCGCGAGCCAGCACAAGGATCATGTGGTCATTATCGGATATGGCTTCACGGGTTCGAATCTCGCGCACATGCTTCGGGACGCGCATATCCCCCACTGCCTGATCGAAATGAACGTGGGAACCGCCCGGGCCGCCCAGAAGGACGGCGTGACAGTGATCATGGGCGATGCCACGCGCATGTCCATCCTCGAGCATGCGGGCATTGACACGGCCCGTGCACTCGTCGTCGCGGTGAACGATCATCAGGCCACGCAACGCATTGTGGGGCAGGTGAGCGCGCGGCGGCCCGAGCTCTATGTTCTTGCCCGGACGAATTTCGTGCGCGACATCGATCGGCTCTATCAGCTCGGCGCAAAACTCGTGATTCCCCAGGACTTCGAAACTTCCGTCGAGGTCGCCGCCCATGTCCTCCGGCAGTTCGGGGTGCCGGACAACATTGTCGAGGCGCAGATTGCCTCTGTGCGCGCAGGCGGCTACGGCATGCTCCGCGGAAAGCCGACGGATCGCGCCTCCACCGCGGAACTCGTCAAGATTCTCGAAAGAACCGCCACGCAAACGTACTATCTCGCGGAGGACAGCGCCGCTTCGGGAAAGACGATTGCCGAGGTGAACCTTCGCGCCGTGACCGGCTGCATGATCATCGCCGTGGTTCGGGCCGGCAAGCCCACCACGAATCCCTCGCCCGACTTTCAATTGCTGCCCAACGACGTCCTGGTGCTCGTGGGGGCGCATCAACAAATCGAGGCGGGCAAGGGACATCTCCAGCGCGGCCTGCGCTGACAGGCCTTTCTTCCTGATGAACAGGACAACGCCTTCCGGCGCGCGTTACTCGTCCTGCTGTTGGGCCGTCGCCATGGCCTTCAACTCGCGCTTGAGGATCTTGCCGGTCGGCCCCTTCGGGAGTTGATGCAGCACCTCAACGTCCTTCGGCCATTTGTACTTGGCCAGGCGCTCCTTGAGGAAATCGAGAACCTCCTGTGAGGCGATGGTTTCGCCGTCGTTCGGAGAGACATAGGCCTTGACTTCCTCGCCGCGCGATTCGTCGGGGATGCCGACCACGGCCGCTTCAAAGACCTTGGGATGCGAGTAGAGGACTTCTTCGATCTCGCGCGGATAGATGTTCATGCCGCCGCGGATAATCAGGTCCTTCTTGCGGTCCACGATGTAGAAATAGCCGTCCGCATCGCGCTTGCCGATGTCGCCGGTGTGAAACCATCCGTTGACGATGGCTTCGCTCGTGGCCTCGGGCCGGTTGAAGTAACCCTTCATCAAATTGTGCCCGCGCAGCACAATCTCGCCCGGTTCCTCCACGTCGCCAAAGCTGCCGTCATCGCGCATGATCCGCATATCGACGCCCCAGATGGGCTTGCCGATGGAGCCGACCCGCACCTCTTCGCCCAAGAGCGTAAAAGAGGCCACCGGACTGGTCTCGGACAGGCCGTAACCTTCGAGAATGCACAGCCCGTAGCGTTCGAGGAATCGGCGGTGCACGTCGCCGGGCAATGCCGCGCCCCCGGAAACCGCCACCTTGAGCGACGAAAAATCATAGTCCTTCCAGTTGGGAACACTGAGCAGGAAGAAATACATCGTTGGCACGAGCGCGATGAGGTTCACCCGATCGCGCGAGATGACTTCCATCGCTTTTATCGTCTCGAAACGCGGCAGCATTGTGATGGCCGCGCCGCCCAGGACCGACGCATTCATGATGCACGTCTGGCCAAAGGAGTGGAAGAGTGGCAAGGTCGCCAGCCCAACGTCGCCCGGCTGGCACCGGGTGATTTCCCGCGCGCAGTAGTACGCGTTGAAGAACATGTTGAAGTGGGTCAGTTCCGCGCCCTTCGGCGCGCCGGTGGTGCCCGAGGTGTACAAGAGCACCGCGGTGTCGTCCGGCATCGTCTGAACCGTGTCGAATTCCGTGTCCGCCGCCATCATCAGGTGCATCCAGTTCTCGCCCACCTCGGGAGCATCCAGCCAGTCTCGCGGCCCCGCCACGATAAAATGCTTGCAGGATGGCACGTTCAGGAAAGCCTTGCGCGCCTCGCCTTCGAAGGTCTTGAAGGCGAAGAAGGCCACCGCCCCCGAATCGCGCAGGTAGTGCTCGATTTCAAACTGCTGATACAGCACATTCACCGGAACCACCGCCGCCCCCGTGTGAAGGATACCATAGTATATAATCGGGAAGTGCGGCGTATTGGGAAGCATGAGCGCCACCTTGTCGCCGCGGCCTATGCCTTTGGCCTTCAAGATGTTGGCCACCCGGTGCGCGGCCATTGCCACCTCGCTGTAAGTCATCTTCAGGTCATCCAAAATGACCGCGGTGCCTTCGGGATACTTGCCTGCGGTTACGTCCAGGTAGTGTGCCAAATTCAGCATGTTCCGACTCCCCAATCGCGGTTGTGGTCCTCAAGTCGCGATAAGACTACGAAAATCCAACCGGAAATGTCCAGCAAGTGACAATTGTTAGATTTTTGGTTCCGTTACGCTGCGTTTTCGTGCATCGGCCGGAACGGAGTTGCCCATGCGAGCCCGAATGGCGGGGCGCTTGCGGTCGGCCCTTGCAGATTCGAGCCTTATTCCAGGTTCATTTGAATTAGTTCGCATGGCTGTGCTAAGTTCCCTCCACTTCCACGGGCACAGGCAGGCGGGAACTGTATCTGGCGAACCCGGAGGATGGTTGCCGTCTCCACCGGGTCGTGTAACCAATATACCCGGCTGGGCGGAACAACAAAAGGAGTTCCTGGATGAAGATTGGCATTCCCAAAGAAGTGGGCGCGGGCGAAACCCGCGTCTCGCTTGTCCCCACTGCGATCACGGCACTGAAGAAAAAGAAGCATGAAGTGTGCGTGGAATCCGGCGCGGGGCTCGGCGCCTTCGTCTCCGACGAAGACTACGAGAAGGCGGGCGCGGTAATCGTGCAGAGCGCGCAGGAGGTCTATGACGCCGCGGACGTGGTGTTCAAGGTACAGCCGCTTCAGGCGCATCCCGGCACGGGGAAACACGAAGCCGAGATGCTGCGCGAAGGCGGCACCGTGATTGGGTTTATGGCCCCGCTCACGAACACGGATGCCGTCCGCATCCTCGCCGCCCGCAAAGTCACCGCGTTTTCCATGGAGTTCATTCCGCGCATTACCCGCGCGCAAAGCATGGACGCGCTGAGTTCCATGGCGACGCTCGCCGGGTACAAGGCGGTCTTGATCGCCGCCGATCATCTGCCGAGGATGTTTCCCCTGCTGATGACCGCGGCCGGATCCATCGCGCCCGCCACCACCCTGGTGCTCGGGGCCGGCGTGGCCGGCCTCCAGGCCATCGCCACGGCGAAACGCCTGGGCGCCCGCGTCGAAGCCTTCGATCCGCGGCCCGCGGTGAAGGAGCAGGTCGAGAGCCTCGGGGCGGCCTTCGTCCCCATGGAAACCCTCGAGGACGTGCAGACCGCCGGCGGCTACGCCAAGGAGCAGAGCGAAGAGTTCCTGAACAAGGAGCGCGAGGCCATTGCCGGCCGGCTGCCCAAGTCCGACGTGGTGATCACGACGGCCCAGATCTTCGGCAAGCGCGCCCCCCTGCTCATTACGGAAGACATGATCAAGCTGATGCCGCAGGGCGCCGTGATTGTGGACCTTGCGGCCGAACAGGGCGGCAATACGGAGTTGACCCGGGTGAACGAGGTGGTCGAGAAGCATGGCGTCAGCATTTACGGCGTCACGAACCTGCCGGCAAAACTCCCCATCAATGCGAGCCAGATGTACGCCAAGAACATTACCACCCTCTTCACGCACCTCTACAACGACCCGGAAAAGGGCCTGGATTTCGAAGACGAAATCACCCGCGGCGCCTGCCTCACGCATGCGGGCGAAATTCGCATCGAGTCCGTCCGCCAGGCCGTGAACGGATAAAGGAGAAGTCCCCACATGGAGTCCAATATTCTGTCCAACTTGTACGTCTTCCTGCTGGCGACCTTCGTCGGCCTGGAGGTGATTCGGCGGGTCTCCCCCCTCCTGCACACCCCGCTGATGTCGCTGACAAACGCCATCTCCGCCATCGCCGTCGTGGGGTCCATCCTGATCGCCGGCGAAGCGAAGACCGGCCTGAGCACTTTTCTGGGCACAGTAGCTGTCGCCGCTTCCATGGTAAACGTGGTCGGCGGCTACCTCATCACCTATCGCATGGTCAAAATGTTCAAAAAACGCGAGCCTAAAAAGTCATGAGCGAACACATCATTCACTTCATCTATCTGGCGTCCGCCGCCTGCTTCATCCTGTCCCTCAAGTGGCTCAGCGCCGTGCCCACCGCCCGCCGCGGCATCGTCGTCGGCGTGCTCGGCATGCTGCTGGCCGTCGGCGGAACGCTGTTGAGTCCCACTATCGAACACTACCACTTCATCGCCGCGGCCTTTGTCATCGGCACGATCATCGGCGTGCCGATGGCCCTCATGCCCATGACCGCCGTGCCGCAGCGAACCGCCCTCTCCCACGCCTTCGGCGCCCTGGCCGCGACATTGGTTGGCGCGGCGGAGTATTCGTTGCGCGTGCCGAACCTGGACCGCTTCACGATGGGCGCCCTGACGCTCGAAGTGATCCTCGGCGCGCTGACAGTCACCGCCAGCCTCATGGCCGCGGGCAAACTCCAGGAAGTGCTGCCCACCCGCCCCATGGTCTTCCGCAACCAGAACTATGTCAATCTGTCCGTGCTGGGCGTGGCCTTGCTCTTGGGCGTCCTCCTGGTCGTCAACCCGGGCCTGTGGCCGCTCTTCCCCATCATGGTCCTGCTCTGCCTCGTCTTCGGCGTGCTCTTGATCATGCCAATCGGCGGCGCCGACATGCCCACCGTCATCGCCCTCTTGAATTCCTATGCGGGCTTGTCCGCGTCCATGATGGGCTTCGTGTTGGACAACAAGCTCCTGATCATCGCGGGCGCGCTGGACGGGTCCTCCGGCTTGATCCTCTCGATCATCATGTGCAAGGCCATGAACCGCTCATTCACGAACGTGCTCTTCGGGGCGTTCGGGCAATTGCAGATGACCGCGGCCGCGGTGGAACAGAAGTCCTATCGCAGCGCCAGCCCCGAGGAAGCCGCCGACCTGCTCCGCACCGCCGACTCGGTCCTCATCGTGCCGGGGTATGGCATGGCGGTGGCCCAGGCGCAGCACAAGGTGCGCGAACTCTTCGACATCCTCACCCGCCAGGGAACCAACGTGCACTTCGCCATCCACCCCGTCGCCGGACGCATGCCCGGCCACATGAACGTGCTGCTGGCCGAAGCGGACATCCCCTATGACAAGCTGCTCGAAATGGAAGACGCCAACCCCGAGTTCCCGCAAGCGGATGTCGCCCTCGTGATCGGCGCCAACGACGTCACGAATCCCGGCGCGCGCCACGACAAGAGCAGCCCCATCTACGGCATGCCCATCCTTGACGTGGACAAGGCCCGGACCGTCATGGTTATCAAGCGAAGCATGAATCCGGGTTTCGCCGGCATCGACAACGAACTCTACTACCTCGAGAAGACCCTGATGCTCTTCGGCGACGCCAAAGGCTTCGTCTCCGAACTCGTCAAGTCGCTCAACGAAACCTGAGAACCAGAACTTACCGATTCCCTGGGACCCGCCCTTCGCTGGAAGGGCGGGTTCCTTGCTTTTTCCGTCCGTTAGAGTGAAAGCCGTGCTAGAATAGCCGCGGAAGTTGTCCAGCCGGGGGTTGGTCGTCTCCGCCTCCGCGCGGGGCCGTTACGCGGGGAGAACACAGCCATGAACCGTTCACGAAGGGGGTTTACCCTGATCGAGCTGCTGGTCGTCATTGCCATTATTGGAATTCTTGCCGCCATTCTGCTGCCTGCCCTGGCGCGCGCACGCGAAGCCGCGCGCCGTTCCTCCTGCTCGAACAACCTCAAACAGCTCGGCCTCTCGCTCAAGATGTACGCCAACGAATCCGCGGGCCAGAAATTCCCGCCCATCAAGATACGCGACATCGCCCACGACAACGACGACAACTCGGTCGTGGCCAACGATGGATCGGACATTATCTTCGATGGCGAAGCCATGTATCCCGAGTACATCTCGGACGTGATGGTGCTCTTGTGTCCGTCGGATTCCTTTGCCAACCGCGCGGGCTCGGGACAGAGAGTGCCAGACCGGTGGTGGTACGCCGGGAATGTGAATCCGGCCCTCGCGGGAAAAGTGGATCCCAGACGCCTGGATTCCACGAGCTATCTCTATTTCGGGTGGCTCTTCAACGATGCCCTCGTGGATTTGCCCGGCGGCCGCGAGAGGAACGACGAGAACTGGGATGTCTGGACCGACGGCAATGCCATGGCGCTCGTGGCATTCCAGGATGTGATGGGCTCGCCCATCGATTCCGGCCGCCGCGACGCCGACATGGAAGTCGATGCGCCCTTCGGGAACTCCGGCGGGAATGTCATCTACCGCCTGCGCGAAGGCATCGAACGCTTCATGATCACGGACATCAACAATCCCGCCGCAAGCGCCGAGGCACAGAGTGAAATCGCCATGATGTTCGACACTATCAGCACGTGGGTCGGGGATTACAGCCACGTACCCGGCGGAGCCAACGTCCTGTATATGGACGGCCATACCGCTTTCCTCAAGTACCCCTCGGACTTCCCCGTCAGCCGTGCCTGGGCCAAGGTCATTGACGTGGCACAGAATACCTGAGTCTTGGCGTAGCCTCCGCCGCGGGTGGGGCACCACCGATCGTCAGATCTTCACCCCTTCGGGTCGCACGACCGCGAAGGGGTGACCTTTTTCGGACACACGAAACGAGCAAAGCCCGGATGAGAAGAAGGGGCTTGACAAACTTTTACGGATGTAGTATCTTGGGTTTTACAGACGTAAACCATGAGGAGGCGGTCATGGGAAAGTTGCCTAAGATATCGGACGCGGAGTGGGAAGTGATGAAGGTGCTCTGGGAACGGGCCCCCCAGTCCGCCAATGAGATAGTCGAGGCGTTGGCCGCGCGGCAGTGGTCCCCGGCAACCGTCCGGACGTTGATTACGCGGCTCGTTCAAAAGGGCGCCCTGAGTTTCGAGAAGGCAGGCCGCGAGTATCTGTATCTCCCGGTCGTGACCCGCGAGGAGGGCATCCGCCAGGAGCGACGCTCTTTTCTGCGCCGGGTCTATGACGGGGCGGTCGAGCCGATGCTGGCCGGGCTTCTGGACGAAGAGGATCTGTCGGCGGAAGAACTCGAGGCGCTTCACCGGCTGCTCGACGAGAAACGGAAGGGCCAGCGATGAGCATGCTTTCCATCCCGCTTGAAACGATGTTCGGCTACGTTGTGGAATCGAGTCTTGCCGCCTGCCTGATCGTGTGCGCCGTGCTCCTGCTGCAACGCCTCTTCCGCGCCCGCTTCAGCCCGCGCTGGCGGTCCATGTTGTGGACCCTGCTCATCGTGCGCCTGCTGCTTCCGTGGACGCCGGAAAGCCCGTTGAGTCTTGCCGGCATCCTGCCCGCGGCGCATCCCGCCGCCTTTGTGCAGATGGCGGAAGGCTTCCGTCCCGGGATCGTCCGGGAGTTCCCCCCGGCCCGCCCCGGCCTTTCGGAGAGTTCGGTTCCCCGCGCCTCCGCGCCGCAACCCGCCAAGGCGCCCGCGCCGCGCATCTCGCATCTCAGCGGAATTGTGAGTCTGGTGTGGATCACCGGATGCCTCCTCTTTGGCGCCCGGGTGACCGCCTCGTTTGTGCGCGTCCCGCGCCGTCTGCGGCGCGCCGCGCCGGTGACGGACGCGCGGATCCTGGGAATCTTCGAGGCATGCAAACGTGAGATGAATCTGGCACGCGGTCCGGCATTGCTCGCGGATGAAGGGATTGTGTACCCCGTCGTGTGCGGGGTCTTCCGCCCGTGCCTGCTGATGCCGCGCCGGCGCCTCAGCGCCTTGTCAGACACGGAACTGCGCCACATCTTCCTGCACGAACTGGCCCATGTGAAACGCGGCGACTTGCCCCTGGCCTTGCTGAGTGCGGCATTGCAGTCCCTGCATTGGTTCAATCCGGTGGTCTGGTACGGCTTCCACCGGATGCGCCAGGACCGCGAATTCGCCTGTGATGCGCTCGCGCTGTCCCGGATGACCCCCGGCGAAGCGGACGGTTATGGCCACACGTTGATTCGGCTTTTGGAGCATCACGGAGAACGCGCTGGATTGGCTGGCGCGGCCGCGATACTCGAGCATAAGTCCCAACTGAGGAGGAGAATTGAAATGATCGCACGATTCCGAAGTTCGCCGTACCGGCTCACATGGGTCGGTCTGGCCCTGTTTCTGGCGTGCGCCGCCGTGCTCTTGACGCGCGCGTCGGCCGCCCCCGGCGCGCCGGACAACTCGGCGCTCATGCCCGCGCTGGAACCCCTGCCCCACAACATCCCCATCGAAACGTATCAAACGGAGTGGTCGCAGTTCCGGCCCGGCGACTCCATCACGCTGTCAGAGCTGCGGGGCAGTTCTCCGCGCATCGAGGCCGGGCAAACCTATCAGATCAAGGGCCATTACGTCCTCGCTTCGCAGGAACGCGCAATGATGTCGGTCTTCTGCGCGAACGGCGAAACCGAGGACGGACACAGCCCGAAGTCGGCCACCGTGTCGAAGGGCGCTGGGGATTTCTGCTGGGAGTTCAAGCTGCTCAAGCCTGGCATGCTGCACGTCAGCTTCTATCCCTCCGGCGGCGGCAGCGGCTTCGGCGGATGCCATTTCCGGCTGAAGCCCGTGGCGGCGGATGCTCCGGACGCCGTGGTCGATCTCGCCGTCAGCGACGCCGACTTCAATATCCGAAGCAATAGTCAATGGCCGGGCTCTTCCCTGAACGTCAACGTCCGAAATCTGGGCAACGCGGTCTCCCCGCCCTTCAAGATATACTTCTACGAAGGCGACCCCGCGACCACCGAACCGGCCAACCATGGCGGCGGTCCGGTCTATCCCGGCGAATGCTGGAGCGAGTCCAGCCTGCCCGTGAATCTGCACGAGGGCAGCAATACCTTCTACGTGAAGATCAACCCGGATAACGCCGTGAAGGAAAGCGACACCGCGAACAACACGGCGAAACTGACCGTCACCGGCCGCAAGGTGATGAAAGAGGTCATCGAAGTCGTCAAGAGCAACTGAGGCAAGAAACGACGCCGAAATACTGCGGCAATTTCGCCCGAAACTGCCCGGCTTCTTCCCCAAGAGGCTCGGGCACGGGCATTTGGGAGCCCACTCAAGCGGCTTCAAGCGGTTCCGGAACTTAACCCCCCCTCCCACAAGGCCCACCCATCGCCCCCGCCCCGGCAGATACAATATATTGAATGGAGTCCCCTTTCCCCGCCTCTCTTCGTAACGCACAATATCTTGCGCTTCTTCAGGCCAACCTCCGGCGAAAATCCTCAATATATGGTATAATCCCCTGAAAAAAGGCCCTAAAAAAGTGCTTGACATCTACTATATGTTGTGTTATCTTAACGCTGGTGTCTGGGACGAAAACCTCAGAGCAGCCCAAAATCGAACTGAGACTCTACCGCAGCCCAAGGGTTTCAGCAACGACGCTCACAGTTGATTTTCTTGCG
>CAILVY010000286.1 GCA_903837785.1 Candidatus Hydrogenedentota bacterium | reverse complement strand
CTCCAGTCTCCAGGACCTTCTCAACGAAGGAAACGATCGCGGCATTGGGCACGGGGGATCGAGTTAGGCATGCCGCCTCGGGCGGTGGAGGTGGGAACTCCTCAAGTACCCTGTGTTGGCCTTGGGGGTCTGTTTCCACACAGATGAATTGCTCACGTCGGTCAGTCCCTACGATCGCCACACGAAAGTAGCATCTGCCCCAAGGCCGCCATGACCTAGCCAACCGAACTGAGGACACCCGGCCGGGGGCAGCCTCAAGTGTCGCCTCAAACTGTCCCTTTGAAATGTCAACCTTCGCTGTCTCGGCCCAGTAGCGGCAACGGCAGGCGTGAAGGTCCCGCCGCAATGCGTCCAGAACCGGCGATCCGCTGACTACAAGAACATCATCGGGAAGTGCATCGCCTGCGCGGAATGCAAGCGTCCTTCCGGCTGGCCCGAGGCAGTCCGCCAGTACAGAATTCCTGCGCGGAACAACCCTTGTCCGGCGACAGAACTCGGAGTGCTGATGTCCTGCCCGCTCACATGCTTTCCGGACGAACGCGGGCAGTGAATGCGTTTCCCTGTTCATGAGGTCAGCACCATGTTGGTAGCCTTCGTCTGGTCGTATCTCTCTCTTGCCGCGAGCGCAATTCCCCCAAGCCGCGCAAAACCACTGCGCACTTCGTCGTCATTCGATGCCCCGACAACAATCCGCCGGATCAGGCGTTCAAAGGATTCCCCCTCGCCAATCGCGCCCAGTACGTCAGCGGCCTCGCCGACAATGAGGGAGAACAGCCGAAGCTTGCTTGCGACTACATCAAGAAGATGCGCCTCAATGGTCTCCGCGGCGGCGAGGCTGATTACTGTAACGGGGTGTTCCTGCCCGAGTCTGTCTAAGCGCCCGATCCGTTGCTCCACGCGCTGCGGATTCCAGGGCAAGTCGTAGTTCACAAGCCGATGCGCGGCGAACTGTAAATTGAGCCCCTCACTGCCCGCGTCGGTCGCGACGAGAACTGCCCGTGGCGTCTTCTGAAATGCTTCGAGCACTCCCGGGCGGGCTGAGATCGGTGTCGAGCCGGTAAAGAGAAAAGCCTTCCGCCCCATCATGGCCTCGACTTCGGCGGCGATCTGCCTGGCCGTCACCTGAAACTCTGTGAACGTCACGGCCCGATCCTCGGGGAAGAAGTCAAGGGTTTCCTTCAAAGCGGCGATCTTGCGATCGACCGCTATTCTCTCCGCCATTCGAACGAATTCTTCCAGGCGGGCCCGAGTGCCAGGAGTTGTGGTCGGTCGCTGAGCGATCTTGGCAAGCGTGGTGCGGATCGCTCTGTTACTGCTCGTCAGTTCGCGCTGAAGAACCGTAAGCTGCATAAGGTGGACACGCCGCCCAGTCTCTTCATATACCTCTTTGCGGTACTCGTCCCGGATGTACTCCGTTACAGCATCGTACAGGCGCCGCTCATCTGGCGTCAGGGTGACGTAGTATAGGCCCGCTTTCCTCCCATTGAAGTGAATCCCGATCTGGTCACGCCGCGCTCGACTCATCATGTGTTTCAACTGAGCCTTCAGATGGCGGGTGTTCATCGGCACTCTCGGGTCCTTCGGATGAACGTACATGCGGTTGAAGGACCTGACGGTCCCAAGGGATGTGCGGTCAATCAGACTGCAGATTGCGTACAAGTCCGCCACCGTGTTCGCAACGGGCGTGGCCGTGACGAGCAGTACTCCACGTGTCCGGAGGCCCTTGACCATCTCGTAGCATTGGGTGGAACGCGTCCGCAGGCGATGTGCCTCATCGGCCACCACCAAGTCAAATGGTTGACGTTGCAGAGCGGCCGCATTCTTGGGCATTCGCCCACGCGAGTAGCTGACGATGATCTTGTCCTTCACGGCATCTGCCGGGCCTCGGTATACGTGGAAGTCCGCTTCACGGAATTTCTCCTGCAACTCGGAGCGCCATGTGTCCACAAGACCTGCTGGGACCAGTATGCAGATGCGCTTTGCCAAGCCCCGAATCAGGGACTCCTTGATCACGATGCCTGCCACGATGGTCTTCCCCGTGCCCACTTCATCTGCCAAGAGGAATCGACAGCCGCTCTTCAGAATGCGTTGCGCCGCTTCGATCTGGTGTGAGTAATGACGAATGTTCAGAAGGCCAAGGGAAAGAAGCTCGTCAAAGCCGCGACGCAGACCGAGGACCGATGCTTCAAGATAGAGATCGAAGTCGCCGGAGGTCGCGATCTCCTGTCGTTTCAGAAGCGATCTGGCGTTGCACTGGACGTTCAAAGAGGTCGCCGGCAACTGGATATTGCGCTGACTGAAGTACTGGCCCACCTCAACTGCGAGGTCGAAGAACGCTCCACAACGCCAACACCGCTTCATATCCTCCGGCGCGTTCGGGTTCGCTTCATGGGCAATTCGACCGAAACGACCGATCGTGTCTGTCCAGTGACAGAATGGGCAGGTTCGTGTTTGGGCATCACTCGGCATTTCCTGGCCGTGGCCTGCGGATGTCGATGGAGCAGGCATGGTGAGCCATTCGAATCGTCCAGCTGTAGTCATGCCGTGCTTACCTCCTCTTCCATGAGCATCTCCT
>CAILVY010000285.1 GCA_903837785.1 Candidatus Hydrogenedentota bacterium | reverse complement strand
TCCCCCCCGCGTGCGGGGGGGCAGGGGGGGTAAAAAGCACCGTCCCGCGACGACATGACAAACCACCGCGACGCGCTTCGTTCAGAAACGGCGACCCTGTTTCTTCGCTGCGCCCGCCGCGCCTCTGTGTGAGGGTTTCCCATGTCTTTCCTCAGAAGATGAAGTAAATGAACGGATTGTAGGACTGTGTCGTCAATACGAGGATCGAGATCAGCAGCAGCGCCAGGCACCACGCCGCCTTGCCCCACGTGAGCCTTCGCGTGAAATCCCAGGTCTGCGGAAAGCCCCAGATCACCACGACCGCCGCGCACATCCACAGGAGGTAATACGGCTGATAAATGAGCCCGCGAATGAGGTACATGCCCTCCTGCGCGGCGCCCACGCCGAACAGTGAGCGCAAATAGGCCACGGCGGACGGCAAGTCCGGCGCGCGGAAGAAGACCCAGGCAAAGCAGACGATCAGGAAGGTCAATGCCGTGCGGACGAGCCGCGGCGCGCGCTGATACAGGCTTTGTTTGCCCTGCGTCCGTTCGAACGCGAGCATCGCCCCGTGGATGCCGCCCCAGATCACGAAGTTCCACGCCGCGCCGTGCCACAGTCCGCCCAGCAGCATAACGAGCGCAAGATTCACATAGGTCCGGCGGGCGCCTTTGCGGTTGCCGCCCAGCGGCAGATAGAGATAGTCGCGCAGGAAGAAGGACAGCGACTGATGCCAGCGCCGCCAGAATTCCGTGATGGATTGCGAGAGATAGGGCGAGTCGAAGTTCTTGGGAAACACGAAGCCGAGCATGAGGCCGAGCCCGATGGCCATGTCCGAGTAGCCGCTGAAATCGAAATAGATCTGAAACGTGTACGCGAACATGCCGTACCACGCATCAAGCGGCGCCACGGCGCCCGCGTTGAAACACGTGTCCGCGATCTTGCCGCAGGCATTGGCGAGGAGGATCTTCTTCGCCATGCCGAGGCTCAGAAAGGCGACGCCCCGGCTAAACTTCTCAAACGTGTAGGCCTTGCCCTGCAACTGGTACGCGATTTCGCGATAGCGGATGATCGGCCCGGCCACGAGTTGCGGGTACATCGAGATGTAGCACGTGAAGTCGATGAAGTTGCGCACGACCTTCGCGTCGCCCCGGTAGACATCCACGACGTAGCTGATGCAGTGGAACGTGTAGAAACTGATGCCCAGCGGCAGCGTGATGCGCAGGAAATTGTCCCACTGCAAGTGGCCGAGTCCCAGCGCCGCCAACAGCCCGTTGTAGTTTTCGATCGCGAAATTGAAGTACTTGAACACGCCCAATACGAACAAGCTGCATGCGACGGCGGCCGCGAGCGCCCAGCGTTGCTGCCGCGTGCGCGGTCCGCCCCGCTCGAGCGGCGGCGCTTCCTGCCGCCAGCCGCGGAATCCGCGCGCGATGATCATTCCGCAGCAGTAGCTGAACACGGTTGACCCGAACATCAGCAGCACGAAATAGGGGTTGGCCCAGCCGTAGAAGACATAGCTCACCAGCGTGAGCGCGAGATGCCGCAGCCGCCGGGGCGAGAGGTAATACACCCCCAGCGCCACGGGCAGGAAGTAGAAGAGGAAGATGTGGGAGCTGAAGACCATCGAAAACCACCGGTGCGCCCGGCGCACCCTGCCAAAACACGCGGTGCGCACATTGCACCGGCCCAAAACGAATGGGCGCGGCATTATAGCCACCGGGAGAAAGGGGCATCAAACGAATCATCCCGCATTTGCGGGATTTTGCCGCTTTTAGGTAATGTTAGATCTTACGGAAGACCTACGGCACGAAAGGATAGCTTCATGGCGTTCGATGTGGACACGATTCAACGGGTATACGGGCGGTTGGCGGAGCGCGTGGCGGCGGCGCGCAAGGCCGTGGGGCGGCCCTTGACCCTTTCGGAGAAGATACTCTACGCGCACTTGTGGGAAGGCCTGGCGGCGCGGGCGTACGCGCGCGGCAAAGACTACGTGGACTTTGCGCCGGATCGGGTCGCGATGCAGGACGCCACGGCGCAGATGGCGCTGCTTCAGTTCATGCAGGCGGGGAGGGCGAAGACCGCGGTGCCGACCACAGTCCATTGCGACCACCTCATTCAGGCGAAACTGGGCGCCAAGGCGGATCTCGCCGCGGCACTGACGGCGAATCAGGAGGTTTACGAGTTCCTGGCGTCGGTTTCGAACAAGTACGGCATCGGCTTCTGGAAGCCCGGGGCGGGCATCATCCATCAGGTGGTGCTCGAAAACTATGCCTTCCCCGGCGGCATGATGATCGGAACCGACTCGCATACGCCGAACGCGGGCGGCCTCGGCATGCTGGCCATCGGCGTCGGCGGGGCGGATGCGGTCGATGTGATGTCGGGCATGGCGTGGGAATTGAAGTTTCCGAAGATTTACGGGGTGCACCTCACGGGCAAGCTCGACGGCTGGACCAGTCCGAAGGACGTGATCCTGAAAGTGGCGGGCCTGCTGACAGTGAAGGGGGGTACGGGCGCAATCATCGAATACTTCGGCGAAGGCTCGGAGAGCATGTCCTGCACCGGAAAAGGCACGGTCTGCAACATGGGCGCGGAAATCGGGGCGACGACGTCGGTCTTCGCCTTCGATGATTCGATGATCCGTTATCTCGAAGCCACGGGCCGGGCCGAGGTGGCGAAGGCCGCGCACGCCATCCGCGAACACCTCCGTCCCGATCCGGAGGTTTACGCGAATCCTTCGGCCTACTTCGATCACGTGATCGAACTCAACCTCAGCACGCTTACGCCGCATCTCAACGGCCCGTTCACGCCGGATCTCGCCACGCCGGTGTCCGGGATGCGGGACGCCGTCCAGGCCAGCGGCTGGCCCCGGAACATCGAAGTCTGCCTGATCGGCTCGTGCACGAACTCTTCCTATGAGGACATGGCGCGCGCGGCGTCGATCGCGCGCCAGGCCCGGCAGAAGAAATTGAAGGCGAAAACGGAGTTCACGGTGACACCCGGTTCCGAACTCGTCCGGCAAACCATCGAGCGCGACGGATTCATGGGGGATTTCGAGGCGATTGGCGGGGTGGTGCTCGCGAACGCGTGCGGCCCCTGCATCGGCCAGTGGGCGCGGCACCGCAGCGGAAAGGACGATGAACCGAACACGATCGTGACGTCGTTCAACCGCAATTTCGCCAAGCGCAACGACGGCAATCCCAAGACCCATGCCTTTGTCGCTTCGCCCGAGATGGTTACTGCGCTGGCGCTCGCGGGCAACCTGGATTTCGATCCTGAACGTGACACGCTCGTGAATGAAGACGGCCAGGAAGTGCGGCTGGAAGCGCCTGCGGGCGACGAACTGCCGGAGAAAGGCTTTGCGTGCGACAACCCCGGCTATGCCGCGCCCGCCGAAGACGGCAGCCGCATCGAGGTCGTCGTCAAGCCCGGCTCCGACCGGCTGCAACTGCTCGATTCCTTCCCGCCGAACACCGGCGATCTGAAAGGGCTCCGGCTCCTGCTGAAGGCCAAGGGGAAATGCACGACGGACCACATTTCGATGGCCGGCCCCTGGCTGAAATACCGCGGCCACCTCGACAACATCTCGAACAACTGCTTCATCGGCGCAATCAATGCGTTCAATAACGAGGCGAACAAGGTCAGGAACCAGATCGACGGCACCTGCGGCGAAGTGCCGGCGGTGCAGCGCGCCTACAAGGCGCAAGGCGTCGGAACGATTGTCGTCGGCGACGAGAATTACGGCGAGGGCTCCTCGCGCGAGCACGCGGCCATGGAACCGCGCTTTCTCGGCGTGAAGGCCATCCTCGTGAAGAGTTTTGCGCGCATCCATGAGACGAACCTCAAGAAGCAGGGCATGCTCGCGATCACCTTCGCCGACCCCGCCGATTACGACAAGATCCGGGAAGACGATGTCATCGACATTCTCGGACTCGACACGTTTGCGCCGGGCATGCCGCTGACGCTCGTGCTGCGGCATGCGGACGGAATGGAGGATCGCATCGCGGTCAACCATACGTACAACGCCCAGCAGATCGAGTGGTACCGCGCCGGCAGTGCGCTGAACCTCATCAAAGCACGCGAAGCGTCTTGATATCATTGCCTTGCGGGCGTAGCGTGCCATGGAAAACAACGCGGGGAGGAGAAGGCCGATGAAGAACCCATTGACGGCGTGTACTGTCGTTCTTGTGCTGGCGGCCGTGGCGCTGTCGTGCGCACGGCCTGCGCCGCAAGTGGCGGAGAAATCTCCGGCCCCGGACATGACCCTGGCGGCGGGCGACCTGTCCGCCTATATCCCCGGCTTTCAGGATGCCGACGTAAAGACGCTGGCGGCGAAGCCGCAGGCGCAGGTCCTCTTCGAGGCGGCCAGGACGGCGGCCAAGGACGCGGACATGCCCGTCACAACCTACACGCAGTATCGCGGATTTAAGGAAAAGGGCGAACGCGAGTCGTATCAGCGGCCGTACTATCAGAAGCGCAGCCTGCTCGCCAATGAGGTGATTGCGGTTTGGCTTGGCGGCGAAACGCAGCGGATGTCCCGCATCAATGACCTCATCTGGAACATTTGTGAAGAGACCACGTGGGTGGTGCCCGCGCACGAGAAGGACGCGTCGTACATCGATCTGTTCTCCGCCGAAACCGGCGCGACGCTGGCGCATGCCGATCGGCTGCTCGGCGACCGGCTGCCGGCCGAAATACGCGATCGGATACGCAGGGAAGTGAAAGCACGCATCCTCGATCCGTACCTCGCGCATGGGCGCGAGTATGGCTGGAACTCCGGCCGCAACAACTGGACCGGCGTCTGTGCAGGCTCCGTCGGCGAGGCCTTCCTCCTGCTCGAAACCGACCCGGAACGCCGCGCGCAGGCGCTGTCGCTCGTCGTGGAACAACTCGGGCGATTCATCGAGGCCGCCTTCGAGTCCGACGGCGCCTCGCTGGAGGGCATGGGGTATTGGAACTACGGCCTTTCCCATTGTGTCGTTTTCGGAGAAATGCTGCGCGCCTATAGCGGCGGCAAAGTGGATCTGCTGGCGTCGCCGAAGATGAAGGCCATCGCGGCATTTCCCGCCGCAGTGAGCCTGGGCAACCACTTGTACGCCAGCTTCTCCGACGCGCACGAACATGGAACCGTCGAGGGATTCCTGGCCGCGAAGCTGGCGGAACGGACCGGCGAGACTTCCTTGCTCGGGCTCGCCAGCCCGGAGGATTCATGGCGGATCGGAAACGTGGTCTGCGATGTGCTGTGGTGGGACGGCAAGGAAGCCTCCGCCCCGCTTCGGAAAGACGTGCTGCTGCCGGTTTCCGGACTTGCGCGGCTCACGGGCACCCTCGGCGGCAAGCCGCTGACGCTGGCGGCCAAGGCGGGAAACAACGGCGAACCGCACAATCATAACGATGTCGGCAGTTTTATCGTGTGCGTGGATGAAACCGTCTATTTGTGCGACCCGGGCGGCGGCCTGTACAACCGCGATTATTTCAGCAAGAAGCGCTATGAGAATGTCTTCGCCAACTCCTACGGGCACAGTGTCCCGCGCATCGGCGGCAAGCTCCAGCTAGAGGGCGCGGCCTTTCGGGGAACGATGGAGAGCGCCGGCGAGAAATCGGTCCGAATCGCATTCAGCGAGGCCTATGCCGAGCCGGCGTTAAAGGAAGCCGTCCGCACGCTGAGCGTACAGCCCGATAGCGTCGTGCTCGAGGACCGCTTCTCGTTCGAGGGTCCCGGCCAGGCGGTGGAAGAGGCATTCGTGACGTGGCAGCAGGTCGAAATTCAGGGTTCCCTGGTGCGCGTCCTGACAGAGAAGGGCGTCCTCGAAATCCGCGCCGAGGCCGGTGTGTTCGCGGCGGAACCGCTTGAAGCCGCATGCCGCGCCAATCACAAGTCCGGCATGCTGACGCGGCTGACGGTGACTTATCCCGCCGCATCGAAAGCCGCGGCCCGCTTCACCATGGCCTTTAAGCCCGCGCCCTGATACTTCCCTGGCGGCGCCGCTTCCTCTATACTCTCCGGCGGGCGCTTTGCCGCTATCGTGGGAGGAAATCGATGAGATCGCGGAGCCTTCTTCGACTTGTTCCAGCGTTATTGGCCGTGACAATCGCCGCCAGCCTCTGCGGCTGCGGCGCGGAGAGCGGCGGCGGCAACGTCATTCGCGTTACGCGGAACATCGGGGGGCGCGAAGGATTCCGCAAGCACTTCAACACGTGGAAGGCCGTGTTCGAGCGAAATCACCCCGGTTGGCAACTGGAGCTGATCGACCTCGGGAACATGGAAGGCTCCAACTTCTACAAGTCGCGTATCGCGACCGGCGACCTGCCCGAAATCGTCATGACGTGGGAGATGGCCAACTTTCTCTCGGACGGCGGACACCTGGTTCCCCTGCCGGATGCCTACTACGAGAAGTTCGGCATACCCCTGCCCAAGCCGTACAAGGGGAAGCGCTACACGACGCAAGGTGGCCTGCAGATCCAGGGCGTCGTCGTCAACAAGCCGATGTGGGCGGCCATCGGCGTGACGGAATCGCCCGCCACATGGGAGGCGTACTTCGAAGCGTTCCGGAAGCTTCGGGAAAAGGGTTACAAGCCCCTCGTGCTGGGCGGACGCGAATGGAACGCGGCACAACCGCTCTTCTTCGCGATCGCGTCCGACCTGTACGACCGCGCCGCTGATCCGGGCAAGCCGTCCTGGACCCTCCGCAAGGACAAGGGCGAGGTGAGCTTCGCGAAGGATCCCATCGCGCGGCAGGTGTTCGAAACGATGATCCGGCTCGTGGATGAATTCGTGGACAAGGGCGCGCTGAGCGACGGGTACAACGAGGAGCAGCGGGACTTCTACGGCGGCAAGGGCGCGACGTGGATGATGGGCTGCTGGATGGCCGGCGACATCGAACCCAACAAGGTTGAGTTCGAGATGGAGTATTGGCCCGTGCCTTCGCTGATCGGGCGTGCGCCGGTCTTCATCCAGACTTCCGGAATGCAGTCCGGCTGGGCCGTCACCACCTCGGCAACCGGAGAGAAGCTCGACAAGGCCATGGCCGCGATGGAAACCTTCTACGACCCGGAAGTCTATCAGGAATTCCTGAACGGCGAATGCCAGTTCGGCCAGGCGGACAAGGTGCCGGTCACCCAACCGAAGTACGCGTGGCCGCCCGCACAACGGCTCATCGAGAACATGAACGCCAATCTCAAGACGTACGGGGCCGTCCCCGGCTATCACATCGCCCTCGACGATATGCCGCCGGCGAGCATCCACGACATCCTCGCGCGCGTAATGCAGGAGATCATGGCGGGCGGCCGCGATGTGGACAAACTCCTGGCCATGCTCGATGCCGAATGGGAAAGCGCCCGCAAGGGCACGTGACAATGGATACTTGGCTTGTGTAGTTGGAGGGATGGACGCGAACACATGCTTGCTGCCTCCGGCATCCTCAAAGGAACGACGATATGCGTCTGTCGCTCTTTCATGCAGGAGAGACAGAAACCTCTTCACCCCCGCGCGTGCGGGGGGGAAGGGGGGGTAGTCCTACGCCCCATTGAGGACATTGCCCTTGGCGATTTCGTTCTTGGCCACGATTTCCATCCCCACGCTGTGCGGTCAATGAATACGGAGTCCTTTCGCGGCGTCGCATACAGCGTTATCACGTCACAAGGCGCCCTGTGGCTCACCCCTGGGAATTATCTGATGTCCAGGAAGCGCGTGATGGGCCTGGGCGGACATACAACCTGGAAGCACATTCCCACAGTCCATTTCGCCAGGGCAAGGAAAATGCGCCAGGCAGAATGTCCGGCAGAACGCAAATTGTGGCATGTCTTGCGGAGTGGCAGTCTCTCGGCCAAGTTTCGGAAACAACACCCCATTGGCAGTTATATCGTGGATTTCTATTGTCGCGAGAAAGGCCTCGTAGTTGAGGTGGACGGCAGATCGCATATGGGGGAAGAGGCAGCGGCATACGATGAACGACGCGATGTGTTCCTGCGGTCCTTGGGTTTGAATGTGTTGCATTTTTCGGACGCGGAAGTGCTGGGGGACGTCGACAATGTTGTTGCTGCGATCTTTGGGGTAATTGACGAAACGATGGAGATTCTACCCCCCCTGCCCCCCCGCACGCGGGGGGGTGAAGAGGCTTCTGTCCCTTATGCGCGGGGGGGTGAAGAAGCACCCGTTTCGGCCGTGCGAGGGGGCGGAGAGGATTCTCAGCATGTGTTGGAGCCTGGACAAGTCAACGAAAGTTTCGATCTGACGCACAATCCGGATCACCCCCCCGCGTGCGGGGGGGAAGGGGGGGTAGCAGCGTATCATCCCCGTCACTATGAATGGCGGCGTGTCGAATCATTGCGCCGCGGCGATGCACTGTTCCCCGGTCTCACGACTATGCGTTCATTAATTTGCGAGATTCTCACTCAACGGATCAGCGAGGTCTTCTTCTCGCTGGCGGTCGACGAAGTCCCGTCCTTCATCACTCCAGTCGCCACACTTCACGATTGCTCGACCCCTTGGCACGAGAGGCACGCGGGACCCAGATGCCGTATCGTCGCTCAAAGCGAAAGCGCGGTGCGCGGTGGGAGTACCCAATCTTGAGGAGGCCATCCAACAGAAGAACTATTCACAATGCGCTGGCGTCGCTGGTGCTGTGCGGGCCGGCCATCGTGCTGTACGTCGGGTTCATCGTGGTTCCGGCGATGCTTGGCTTCGCCTACAGCTTCACCAACTGGACGGGCTGGACGGGCCGCCCCGCTTATGTGGGGCTGGCGAATTTCCGGGAGCTCCTGAGCGACACGCGTTTCCTCGACGCTATCCGTTTTACGCTGCTTGAATCCGCGTTGATCGTGATCTTCTTCACGTTCGCGTCGATGCTGCTGGCGGTGATCCTGGATGCGCTCCGCTTCTGGAAGGGCCCGATTCGCGGCCTCTTCTTCTATCCGTACATCCTCAGCATTCTCGTGAACGCGCTGCTCTTCCAGTATCTCGCCAATTACCGCGAGGGCGCAATGAACACGCTGCTGCGGACAGCGGGCCTGGACAGCATCACGCAGGATTGGATGGGCGATCCGGGTCTCGTCCCCTACTTCATCTTCGCGCTCGTCGCGTGGAGCGGGCTGGGTTTCTTCACGACGTTGTACCTCGCGAATCTGCAGACGATTCCCACGGAGCTCTACGAAGCGGCGCGGATCGACGGCGCGGGACCGCTCTCCGTCTTCAGGCGCATTCAGTTCCCGATGCTCCTGCCCACGCTGACGACGACCTCCGTGCTCGCGGTGATCACCGGCATCAACCTGTTTCCGCAGATTGTGGTGACGACGCAGGGAGGCCCGGGCTTCCGCACGTTCACGATCGGCTATTACATTTATCACCTCGGCGTACTCAACAACCGCCAGGGCTACGCGGCCGCCGTGTCCTTCGTCACGTTTCTGGCCCTGGTTATCATCGCGGGCATTCAGGTCGCGCTGCTGCGGCGCAGGCAGGTGAGCCTATGAGCGCCGCGTCAACGAAGCGTTCGCTGCCGCTCCTGGAGTTGCTCATGCTGGCCGCGGGGCTCCTGTTCGTCTCGCCGTGCCTGCTCGCCATACTCAACGCCTTCAAGACGCTCCCGGAGATTGTTCAGGCGCCGCTCGCCCTGCCGCATCGGCTCAACCTCGACAACTTCGTGTACCTCTTCACCGGCGTCAAGATCGCCGGGCCGATGCTCAACAGCTTCCTGATGTGCACCGCGGTGATTCTCAGCCTGATGGTGGCGGCGCCCATGGCCGCATATTCGCTGATGCGCCGCCCCATGGCCACGGGCAAGTTCTGGCGCCTGCTCTTCCTCGCCGGGCTCACAATCCCCTTCCAAATCATCATGGTTCCCCTCCTCCAGCAGTTCCGGATGCTGCACATCCAGTTCACGTATTTTGCGCTGCTCGTCCACTACGTTTCGTGGGGGCTCCCGCTCTGCATCTTCATCTACAGCGGGTTCATGAGCAGCGTGCCGAAGGAACTGGAAGAGGCGGCGGCCATCGACGGCTGCGGCCCGGTCTCCGTCTTCTGGCGCATCATCTTTCCCCTGCTCACGCCCTGCACGATCACCGTCGTGATCTTTTGGGGGCTCTGGATCTGGAATGACTTCATGCAGGCCTTCATCATCATGGGGCCGCGGAGCCAGCTCGTCTTTGTCCAGCTCTGGCGATTCATGTCCGACAAATACGTCAAGAACTGGAACCACATCTTCGCCGGGGTCGTGATTTTATCTTTGCCCGTCACGATTCTATACTTGGCAATGCAACGGCGGTTCATCAAGGGCCTTACGGCCGGCGCAATCAAGTGAGGATGGCGGCCATGGCGCGCGGCGACCACATCTGCGTTCGGCGTCTTCTGTACTGGCACCACGGCATCGACTGTGGCGACGGCACGGCGATCCATTATTCCGGCAGTCCGCTCAAGCGATCCCGGGCGATCGTCGAGCGGGTGGCGCTGGACGTGTTTACGAAGGGGCGTGCGATCCGGCTTGTCCAGTACGATCCCGCGCCGTCCGCCGAGGACGTGATGCAGCGGGCCGAAAGCCGCCTCGAAGAATCGCGATATCATCTGCTGTTCAACAATTGCGAGCATTTCGCGCGCTGGTGCATGACCGGCATCGCGGAGAGCAAACAGGTGAAGTCGGCGGTCAGGACGATGTTCGTGGCGGCCAGCGTGATCATCGTGGGCGGCATTGCCACTGTCGTGGCGGCAAAAGCCCGGAGGCGGGCATAGAAGGAGTCTCGGCGTGATGTCCTATCCCTTGCTGATGCTGTTATCCGCGCTCGCACAGGCGCCGGCGGAGCCGCCCCGAAGCGACGTGGGCAGTTACTTCAATTTCCTGGATGCCTATGCGGCGAAGAGCACGCATCCGTTGTCGTTCCTGTCAGGCAACTGGCCCGATCCGGAGGCTTGGCGGAAACAGGGCCGGGACAAGATGTTCGAGATCCTCTTGTATCATCCCGATCCCGCGCCAAGAGACGCCATCGTGCTGGAGACCACGAAGAAAGACGGCTACACCCGCTATCTTGTCCGCTACTCCATCACGGCGGACCGCAAGACGGACGCATACCTCCTGGTCCCCGAAGGGCTCACGAAGCCCGCGCCCGCCGTGGTCGCGCTGCATTGCCACAGCGGCTTCTACTACTTCGGCAAGGAGAAGATCACCGAGACGGAGAACCCGCCGAAGGTCCTGCAGGACCTCATCAACGGCACGTACGGCGGGCGCTGCTTTGCCGACGCGCTCGCGCGGCGCGGCTTTGTCGTGCTCGTGCCCGACGCCTTCTACTTCGGCGCACAGCGCCTGCCGGTGGACACGCTTCAGGAACAGTATGTCCGTGATTTGAACAAGCTCACCCCGGGAAGCGACGAGTACATCCGCGAGTTCAACGCGACCTCGTCCCGCCACGAGAACCTGATGGCGAAGGCCATGTTTGACGCGGGCACAACCTGGCCCGGCGTGCTGGCCCAGGGCGACATTGCGAGCGTGGATTACCTGCTCACGCGCCCGGAAGTGGATGCCGCACGCATCGGCTGCCTCGGGCTCTCCATCGGCGGGTACCGCTCCGCGCACCTCTTCGGACTCGATCCGCGCGTGAAAGTGGGCATTGTCGCGGGGTGGATGGTCCCCTATCGCTCCATCCTCTTCGATCATATCAAGAACCACACCTGGATGCTTTACGTGCCGGGGCAGGTCCCCTGGCTGGAACTTCCGGACGTGGTCACGCTCAACGCGCCGAACCCCCTCATGGTGATCAACTGCTCGCAGGACAAGCTCTTCACGATGGAGGGCATGCGCGCGGCGGAATCGCATATCGCCGAGGTGTACAAGCGCATGGGTGCCTCGGAGAAGTTCCTGTGCAAGTTCTACGACGAGCCGCACTCGCTGAAGATTCCGGCGCAGGACGACGCCATCGCGTGGTTCGAGCGCTGGTTGAAGCCGTGATCTCCGGTTATCGCGCGACCTGCGCCGCGTCGAAGCCATCGGGCAGTGCGGCAATGTGCTCGAGGAGCTGTGCGTACCGCGCCAGGGCGTGCGGCGGCGCACCCGCGAGATAGTGGTTCCCGAAACATTCGCCGTTGACGCGCCACTCCATCAGGAAAAGCCGTTGATCCGAGGCGCACGTGCGGATGCGCGCCACCTGCCAATTCTGGTTTGCCTGCGAGGTGAAGCGCCCTTCGGCGGCCGTTTCTCCACTCTCCGCGTCCCACACGCGATATTCGACGGGCATCGTTTCCCGGGAATCGTTGCACAGCACGACCGGCAGGTATTTGTCGCTGCCGGGTTCGCCGAGAACGAGGCAGACCGGCCGCTGCACGCGGCGGATGTAGTGATAGGCCAGCTTCTTTCCGAAGTAGTAATCGACGATCGCGTCGGAGAACTGCGGCCAGCCGTCGATTACGTTCCACCACAGGATGCCGCTCGTCGGCCATTTCCGCAGGCGCGTGGACTCGACAAAGAATTTCTTCGCCTCGGCCTGAACAATCTGGCTGGCGAGCGCGAAGCGCTCGAGGGTCTTCGGGATCTCCCCGAAGAGTTCGCGGACCTGGTTCGCCATGAGCTTGTTGCGGTCCCGGTCAATCTTGTCGTGACGCCAGTGATACGTGCAGTGCGCAAGCCAGTCCGGGTTGCCGCGCCACGGCCACAACCGCTCTTCCGGGATGAAACGGCGAATCGACGAGACGTTGGGGCAGCCGTGATAGCCGATTTCCCCGATGAAATGGGCGTTGTGGTGCGTGTAGTACCGCCCCTTGTAGTAGCCGCGCGGCCCCCACAGATGCTGCTCGGGCATGCGGCCCTGATCCGCGTCCGGGATATGGGGCGAACTCGGCACGTAGTGCCGGTACGGATCGCAGCGGTGCGCCACCTGCGGCAGGACCTCGCGCGTGAGCCGGTTGTGCTCCGGGTTCAGCCCTTCCCACGTGTAGACGCCGTCGATCTCGTTGTCGCCGCACCACAGCGCGAGCGACGCGTGATTCCGCAGCTTCGTGACAATGGCTTCGGCTTCGGCGCTCACCTCGTCGAGAAAGGCCGCATCCTGCGGATAGCGGCAGCAGGCAAAGGCGAAATCCTGCCACACGAGGATGCCCTTCTCGTCGCACAGATCGAAGAAGCGGTGATCCTCATAGACGTTGCCGCCCCAGCAGCGAATCATGTTGCAGCCGAGCTCATCGAAGAGCGCCACGGCCGCTTCCAGCCGTTCGGCGTCCCGGCTGTGGAACGCGTCCAGCGGCACCCAGTTTGCCCCTTTGACGAGGATCGGCACGCCGTTGACGCGGAACACAAAATGGGCGTCGGGCGCGGGATCGAGGTCCACACGCGCGGGGCATTCAGCCGCCGGTTCCGGCGCCCATACGGGCCCGGTCTTCTCCGTGCGATCGACTTCAACCTTGCGGATGCCGATCCGGTCCGAGCGTTCCGCAAGCAACACTTCCGCGTCGTAGAGGCGCGTGGTGATCGTGTAGAGGTCAGGATCGCCGTAGCCCTTGGGCCACCACCGCTTCGCATTCGGAATGCGGATGCGGTCGCCGCCCGCAATGAACTCGAGCGGCGTCTCGTGCTCGAATAGATGATTGCCGCATGCTCCGCGGAAGTGCAGGCGGAGGCGGCTCCCGGCGTTGAAGCGGTCTGTGCGCACCTGAAAGCGCACGCCGAGCGTGGCGTCCTGCTCTGCCAGGCCGAAGGTCCAGAAGTAGAGTTGTTCGATGGCGTTCGCGGGGCGCGGTTCGAGCCAGACCGGACGCCACAGGCCCGCGGACACGGCGCGGGGCATGATGTCCCAACCCCACATGTGCGGCGCCTTGCGGACGCGCACGCCTTCCTCGCGGCGTTCCCAGCTTTGCACGGACGCGTCGTAGCGGGCACGCTCCGCCATGCGCAATGCCGATTCAATCCGCACGCAGACGCGGTTCTTCCCGGCCTGCAGCGCCCGCGAAACGTCGAAGCGGTGTTCGATGAGCATGTTGGCCGTGCGGCCCAGCTCGATGCCGTTCAGCCAGACAGTTGCGAACGTGTCCACCCCGGCGAAGACGAGGTCCCAGTTGGCGCACGCGGCCATTGCCTCCTCGGCAAGATCGAAGTCGCGGGTGAACCACCACTCGTGGAATTCGAGCGGGCGTAACGCGTGAATATTCGTCCCGAAGAAGGGATCCGGAAGTCTGCCCGCCCGCTGCAGATCCAATTCCACATTGCCGGGTACCTCAGCCTCCAGGCAGTCCACTGCGAGGGAATCGAGTTGATCCGGATGCGATAATGCGCACTTGCCCGCCTCAAAGCGGGCGAGCCGCCAAACGCCGTTGAGCAGAATTGAATGCATGGTTTCCTATCCGCAGTCTATCCGGAAGCGGAGGTTCGTCTCAGCACCGCAACACTCATTTTCGCACAAAACGATAGGCGCCGGCCTGCACGATTTCCGAAGCGGCGCCGGCGCTTTGGCCCGCGTCCGGCACCCAGCCCTCGGGGGCTTCCAGCCTGAGTGCGGTGGTCGGTTCGGACTTGAGCGTAAACTCGATGGCGTCCCCGCTGACGTTCACATCCATCAGGGCGCCGTGATACTGAAAATTCGTCAGTGCCATCGACGGGCAACTTGCCGGCAGCTTCGGGTGGATGGCGAGCGCTTCCGGACGCGGCTCGAGCCCGAGGAAGCCATAGGTCACGATCGAGGGCAGCAGGCTGCTCTCGTAGAACTCGGCGTCTATGCCAAGGCCGCCCGCGGTGCCGCCGCCCTGAAGCGTCGTGCCCTGTTTGCCGTCGGCGTAATACGCGCGATAGCCCCCGCCCGCCTGGACTTCCTTGTCCCATGCAAGAATCTCGGAGAGGCGCTGCCAGGCGTCCTCCGGTCCGAGCACGTGCAGGCGCGCCCAGAGATCATAGAACGTGAAGCCGAGCACCGCGCCGCCGTCCTGCACTTGACCGCCCCAGGGGATGCTCTCCGGGGCGGTCCAGCCCTGGCCGTACCAGTCGAGGTTGCGGCGCGTGGTGGCGCGCGGCCCGAAACGCCAGTGATAGATGTCGGCGCCGGTCGAGGTGTCGCCCTCGACGATCCGTTTGCCCGATATCCAGTCCATGATCGATCTGGCGTGTTCATCGCTCGCGATGCCGTACCAGATGGCGTCGAGGTTCAGAAAGGTGAATCCATAGTCGTGCTGGTTGCCCGCGGTGTCCACGCACGCCACGAAACGGCCCCTGTCCGCGCTCCAGAAGAAGCGGTTGGCCTCTTCTTTCACGGCCGCGGCATGATCGCGAAGCCACTGCGGGTCCATCGCCCAGGCGCCGGTCGGCGCGCCCCAACCGGGATTCCTGCGAATCGCCTCCTCCAGGTCCGCGAGCGCGAGCGTGGCGGCGTAATACTGATACGTCGCGTAGAAGTCATCGCCCCCGAAGGGCATGATGTCCCAGTAGTTGTTGCCGATGCCGTGGCCGGGGTGCAGCGTGACCTTGCCCTTGGCATCCTTCGTGTATCCCGGCAGGCCGTCGTGGCCGGGCCACGGATTGCGGATGCGGTTGTATTTCAGTCCGCCCATTTCCGTCTGCTGATAGCGCAGGGCCGTGCGCATGCGGTTGATGTTCTTTCGAAGAAAGTCGACGTCGCCGGTCCAATTGAAGTAGTAGCGGCTGCCCAAAACGAAGAGCGGGTTGTTGATCGTGTGCCGCGTGTCATAGACGGAGAAGAACGAATCGATATAGAACGTGACGTCCGATTCGCCCGGCGCAGGCGTGATGCGGATGCGCGTGATCTTCCCCTGCCATTTCGGATGCCGGTGCATGGCCAGGATCGAATGAAACTGCCCGTTGCTCGACAGCGGCGTGGTTTCGGCCTCGAAATAGAAGCGCCGGTCCGGTCCGAAGACCGTGTCGCCTTCACAGAGCCATTCCACGTACGGCAGTGTGTGCGCCTTCGCCTCGCCGGTGCGCTTCCACCGGAGTTGCAGGAACGGCGCGTTGAACGCATCGATCGTGTAGCCCTCGGGCGTCGTCAGGCGCGGAGACGGCCCGGTGGCCTCGACGCGCCAGTGATTGTCAAGGATGCCGAGCGATTTCGCGTTTTCGAGTTGCCAGCGGCCGGCCGCTTCTTCGCCGCAGTATTCCGGGAGCTTGGCGTGCCGCAGTTGATCGCCTACCCAGAACGGAACCTTGTCCAAGGGCTGGAAATGCCAGCCAGCGGTGATGCGTCCCGGCGCGCCGGATTGCGGCCACAGCGGAAACGGCCAGCCGCGGTCATAGGCGTGCGAGAAGTGTTGATGCGTGTTCACGTATCCTTCCGCATCGATCTCAATGGCGAGCAGGTCCTCGCGGTGCACTTCCTGAATGCTCTTCTTCCGCGCTTCGTCGGTTGCGCCCCCGAGCCATGCGTCCGAAATGAGCAGATATTCCTTGTTGAAGAGCACGGGATTGTTCCCGAGCCGCTTGTGGAAGTGGTACCACAGATAGTTGCCAAGCAACTGCGCCTGTTCGTCATGTCCGGCGAACTGGAAGTGCGGGAAATCCGCGGGCGGCGCTTCCTGCGCCGTTGCGGTGGTTACGGCGAGGAGCACCGCGAAAGAAATCAGAAGCATTCCCTTGAGCATACGCATTCTCCCTTCGCGCATGGCGTCTTGTTGCACTGTGCCCCGCCAGAAATGGAAGACACCCGCTGCGGCACAACCCCAGGATCAGCTGAAGCGCCTAACGGACGTTCCAGCCCAATACCCGAAGCACCGGTTTCTTCCCGTCCAGCGCCGTCTTGGGCACGGAGGCCGTTACGGTTCTGCTCTCGCCCGGCAGCAGGCTGAAGTAGTTCTCGCTCCAGAATGCAGGCCCGGCTTCCGTTCCGGCCTCGCCTTGCGTCACCGCGAGTTGGACCAGGAACGCGAGCGATGTCCCGGGGTTCTTCACAGTCGCTGTGACGAACTCGTCGTCGCCCCGTGTTTCATGCGCGCTCTGGGTCTCGAGTTTCACCGGCGGCAGCGTGTTCAGGAGCGTGAAATCCGCCGTGGACTTGGGTTTCGTGTAGAACCCGCCCTTGAGCGTATGCCCCGCGATGCCTGGGACATCCGGCGAAGTCGAGAGCCAGTAGAAGTTCTCCGAGCGGAGTGCGCCCGTGCCGTCGCGCAGTTCGAGCCGCAGGAAGAAAGTCTTGCTCAACCCTTCCGGCCAGGCCATCTTGAACGCCATCGTCTTGCCGTCGGCTTCGACGCTCACCGGCGCCTTGTTCGTGTACTTCACGCTCAAGTCGAAATTGTAGATGGTTGCGCTCGCTTCGAGGCCGTTGAACGCCTCGTAGAATCCGTTGATCACGTACACGCTTTCGTCGTCGTACGCGTACTGGATGTGCAGGGGCTCGCAGGCCTTCTTCGCGCCGTAATAGGCGCCGGTCGGGCGCAGGTACCAGTCCACGTATTGCCACGTGGTTGCGGCGGGCCAGGCCGCATCGTATTTCCATGTCGTGATCCCCGTGGCGGAGTACTTGTTCCGGCCGTAAGCTTCGAACATGCCCCGGGCGCTGTTGTAGTTCATCGCATAGGCCTTGTTGCAGAAATCGTCCAGGTTCGACGGCGCGCCGTAGCCGCGCTCCATCGCCACTCCGATGGCGTCGAAATAGTCCGCGCCCTGGGTCACTGTATGGAACGACCACGCTTCCGATTTCATCGCGGGCCAGAGCTGATCCTCGGGCATCATCTGCCGCAGGCTGTCGCGGACCGCCGTGATGCCGCCGATGCCGCCCGACTGCGCGAAGCCCCATGCCCCGTCGTGTTTGCGGAAGTAGTAATGCGACGGACTGGCGTAGGTCCACAGTTCGCGCGTGCCCGTGCGCGTGCCGCCGGTGTCCTTGCGCTGCGATGTCACAAAGGTTCCGGAATGCGGCTGATACGTGCGGTCCACGCGGTAGCGCGCGATGAGATCGCGATAGGCCTTGTCGAGCGTCTCCGTCGGATGGGTCTCGTCGTGGCCGAGGAAATGCGCAAGGCTCGGATGCGTCCGCACGCGCAGCATCATGTCGTCGATGCAGGCGATCGCCAGCGCCTCGTCCGGGATGCTCCGCCCGAAGATCTGTTGCGTAACCATCACGCCCAGTTCATCGCAGAGGTTGTAGAACGCCTCTGTTTCGCGGATGGAGAACCCCTCCGAACGGAGCATGTTGAGGTTGCCTTCGCGCGCGTAGCGCACGAGCGCCGCGTAACGCGGCTCGGACAGGCGCAGCAGCATGTCGCTCGTCATCCACGCCCCGCCGCGGATCAGGATGTTCCGGCCGTTCACCCGGTACCCCCGCCAGTCCTCTTCATTGATGTAAGTCTCGATCTTTCGGATGCCGAAGCGCACCGGCTGCGCGTCCGAAGGACGGCTGTCCACCAGGACGCGCAACTCGGCGTTGTAGAGTTCCTGCGGTCCCACCGGATGCGGCCACCACACGCGCGGCTTCTGAATTGTCAATTGAGGATAGAACTCGGGCTTGAAGATCGCCTCGCGCGTTTCGCCCGGCTTCAACGGCACTTCCTGCGCCATGTCGATGTTCTCGATTTTGGCGGTCAGCACCGCGGTCACCGGCTTGTCCGAGTGGTTCGTCAGAAATGCGGAGACGGTGAGTGTTGCGCTGTCGAGGGCGGGCACGGCCAAATCCGACTCGACATAGCCATGACGCAGCGTGACCGGTCCCTGGATCCGCAGGTAAACGTCCTGCCACAGGCCCATGTTGCGGTCCGGGGGCTGCGGATTGTGGTCATCCCAGCCGGTCGTCGCCTCGATTTGTTTCGTGTCGTAGTCCTTGTCCGGGATCAGGCCCGAGGGGATGATCTGCACGGCCAGCGCGTTCTTCTCGCCGTATTTCACGTGCGCGCTCACGTCAAACTCGAAGCGGCGGAACATCCCCTTCATGCTTTCCGCATCCGCAATGCGCGTCCCGTTGAGCCAGACGTTCGCCTGATAGCTGATGCCGTCGAAGTGCAGCGTGACGCAGCGCCCCTGGAACTCGCGCGGCACATTGAACTCGATGCGGTACCACCACGGGTCGCGGAACGGGCTGTCCTGCTTCATGACGAGCCAGCCGCCGTCCTGATATCCGGGAATCGATTTCAGATTCATGCCGTAATACGGGTCGGGGTATACGCCGTTGTCCACCAGCGCGGCCAGCGCCGTCTTCGGAACCGAGGTCGGGTACCAGCCGCTCGTCGCGAAACCCACGGCGGACAGGGCGTCTCCGCCGGCCGCTTCCTTCGCCGAGGATTGCAGCGCCCAGCCGTCCTGGAGCGCTATCGTGTCGGGTTGCGCCCAGGCGTGCACCGCTCCGGCGCTGAACAACGCGGCAAGGAAGATCCTGCGGAGAGAGACACAGCGATTCATCGGCAACTCCTCATCGTTCTGCGGCCTCGTGCAAAGCATGGAGTACGACCCGTGAAGCTTCCGCGCCGGTTTCACGAAAATGCCGTGTCCCGGAATCTACTCCCGGGGCCTCCCGGGGCGCAACATGGCGGCCGCACCGCTGGCGGAACGGGGCGGCAAGCGCCGGATACCCCGGTTCAGAACGGCTTCCGGCGCCCGGGCCCGCTGCGGAAGCGCAGGATGTCGCCGGCGCGCTTCAGCAGAATGCCCGTAAGCGGCGGCATCTTGGGATCGGGCGTCTGTCCGGTGCGTTCGAGCGCGCCGATCCAGTTGAGCAGTTCGCTCGTGGCGGGCGGCTTCTCGAAACCCCGTTCGCGCAGTTCGTAGAAGATCATGATGGCGGCCTCGAGGAGCCTCGGGCTCGTGTTCGGATAGTGCAGGTCGACTATCCGGCGCATGTCGTCCGGCGACGGGAACGCGATGTGATGGCAATAGCAGCGCCGAAGAAACGGGTCGGATAATTCGCGCTTCGCGTTCGACGTGATGAAGATCGCCGGGCGGACCCTGGCCTGTATCGTCTGATTCACCTCGCGGATCGTGAACTGGCACTCTTCGAGTATGTCGAGCAGGTTGTCCTGAACGTCGGACTCCGTCTTGTCGATTTCGTCCAGCAGCAGGACCACCTTCTGCTCGGCCCGGAACGCCCGCCCGATCGGCCCCCAGATGATGTAGTCAAAGAAGTCGTCCACGCGGCGCCCGGTATCCGCCGGGCCGAAGCGCGCGTCATTGAGGCGCAGGACCGTATCCTGCGTGTAACAGGCCTCTTCGCCCTTGATCGTCGACTTGCAGCGCATAATCTCGACAGGCATGCCGAGCGCCCGCGCCACTTCCAGCGCCAACTGCGTCTTGCCCGTGCCCGCTTCGCCCGTAAGCAGCAGCGGCTTCTCCATGGCCAGCGCGATGTTGACGATCGACTTCAGTTCCGGGTCCAGGTAGTACTTGTCCGTGCCTTCGAACTTCCACGTGTCCATAGTGTCTCTTCAGGGTTCGGGTTGCGTTCATGCCTTGCGGGGCGGCTCACGCCAGCAGGCGAATCTCCGACAACAACTTGATCGAACGTTCCGCCAGATCGGCGCACTCCTTGTTAATCTCGGCCCCCTTGCCCGATCGCAGGAGGAGCCGGAGGTTCGTCAGTTCCCGCGCGAGCGGCAGCACTTTCAACCCCATTTCATGCGCCAGGTCCGCTTTGCCCATGCCCAACAGGCGGCACAGGGTGCCGTCGCAACCGCAGATGGCCGCACTCACCTGGATAATGCGGCTGCGCGGCTCGGTCAGTTCGGGCGCCGAATAGATGATGTTCAGCAGCCGGTCCCGGGCTTCGAGCATCTCCGTCAGATCATCCAGGGGCGTGCTCGAGCCCACCTGCATCATCCGCCGTTCGATGTCGCCGATCTTGACGTTGTACGGGCGCGCCAGCAGGAGGTCGATGTTCAACTGCTGCCGATCGCCGTCGAGCATGCGCCAGCCGATGATGTCGCGCCACCGCTCGCACACCTCGATCGGCGCAACCATGATGATCTCCCCCTGCCCGGGGAACATCTCGAAATGCCGCTTGGCCTCCATGGGCGCCCACACGCGGCTCCGCGTGAAATCCGTGATGTCATAGAGGGCAACGCCCTTCGGCAGCGGTTCGGCAAACTCGACGTTCACTGGCGTCACTTCCGAGAAGTCATTGCTCACCACGTACAGCAGGGAGAAATCCGGCCCGTGCATCCAGTGCCAGTCTATCGAGTCCACGTCCCGCGCATGCTGGGCCTTCGGGTGCTCGCGCCAGGTGATGCGCACGCCGATATCCGGCGTGTGGTTCGGCGTCGCACTCAACAAGAGCGGCGCGATCGCGGAGAAGCGCCCCATTCGCGCGCCAAGCTCGGACCAGAGGTCGCTGAAAGTCAGGAACGGCCCCGTCAACGATCGCTGGCAGTCGCCGCCGCTCCAAATCGGGTCGTTGTGATAGGCGAAGGTGAACCAGCCCCGCGCCCCGCTGGCGTAGGCCTGGTTCAGCATGAGCCGCATCTCCGGACACGTGTTCCATTCCGGCGTGTCCGTCGCATATATGAACGCCGGCGCCTGCACCCAGAACTGCTGCCCGCGGCTGAGATGGCGGTGATAGCGGATCAGCGCCCCGAGGCTGCTCGCCGAATGCGAACGGAAATGCGCCATGCCCGAGGCCGCGAAATACGGCGCCAGCAGCGGATAGCTGTTGGGTTCCCGAAGCATCACCGCCACCGGATGATTCGGATCCGCGGCTTCCACCGCCTTCCGTGACTTCAAGAGCGCGGAGTACATGTGCTCCGGCGGCTCATCCTTCACCACCCACGCCAGGATCGCCTGTGAATCGGCATACGGCCGGACATACGCGTCGACCCACTCCTGGCCCTTCTGATCAAATTCGTCCAGCGGCCAATCGTGCATGGCGACAAAGCGGATGCCGAAAGACTCGGCCAGCGACAGCAGGTCCCGCCACTCCGCATTGGAGAGCAGGCTCATCTCCTCGAGCACCACGCAGTTGTGATAATGGCGCGAAATGTCCTCGAGCACCAGCCGCCAGTAATCATGGAACGAGATGTCCATGATCTCCGCCAGACGCTTCGCCGAGCCGGCTTTCATGTGCACGCCCGCAGGCATGAAACTGTCCAGAATGGGATAGTAGGGGGGAGGCGCTTCGCTCGACAGCGCGGCATACTGCGCGTCGCACGCCTCCTGCTCCGCCGGGCTCGCCGCCCGAAAGCGCACCGACTGAATCTCGACCGCCTCCCGGCTTCGGGACACGGAATACAAGCGAAACGTCAGCCGGTTCACCATCTTGGGAAAACCGAAGTGGGGAATCCGCCGGGCGACTGTCCGCCACTCGCGCGTGGGCTGCAGCCCGTCAAAATGCGACCCGCCGGGGTAGTGCCAGAGCCAGGCCGGCCGAGCCATCGGCGTCCGGCAGCGGTAAGTCACCTCGAGAATCGGGTACTTCAGGACGTCCACCGGGAAGCGCTCGTCCTGCCACTGCATCGAACTCAACGGCACCCAGAAGCTCGGGTCGTTCTTGTCGATGTTGTCGATGCGCCGCACGTCCTCGAACTGGCCCTGCAGCAGCATCCCCTCCGGCGTGCGCTCCACCCAGACCGGCGTGTGCAGCCACTCCTTCTCCGTCTCCTCGTCCTGCGTGCTCCACTGCATCAGGTCGTCGGCCGTGAACTGGACCTGCTCGAGCGTGTCGCCGAGGCCCGGGTCCGGCTCGCCCAGAATGTTCTTCAGGAAACCCGAGTACTCATACCGCATCGAGACTTGCCTCCCGTGCAGACCACCCGGCGTCAGGCCGTCCGGGCCGCCTGGCGCCGCGTGAACAATTCGTCCAGAAACACCCCCGTCAGGATCGTGCCGCCAATGACCACATATTCAAGCTGACTCGAAATCTGCAGCAGGTTCACCAGATTGCGCAGCACCATGATCAAGGCCACCCCCAGCACCACCCCCAGCACATTGCCCATGCCCCCGCGCAGGCTGCATCCACCCAGGACGGCGCCCGCAATCGCGTACAGCTCGTAAAACTCGCCGAAATTCGAGGGGCCCAGCGATCGAATCTTCAGGGCGAACAGAAACCCCGCCAACCCTGCCAGCAAACTGCACAGCGCATAGGCCAGGATCTTGAGGCGCACGGTCCGCACCCCGCTGAAGCGGGCCGCCTCCTCGTTCGCGCCCAGGGCGAACAAGTGCCGGCCCCAGGGCGAGAAATGCAGGAACGCCCCCACCACCACCGCGACCGCCAGCATCACGAGAAACGGCGCGGCCAGCGCGCTGGCGATTCCCATGCCCGTGCTGAGGGGCTGTCCCGGCGCGGGCTGCCACCCGGGGATCAAATCCAGCACGTTCCCGTCGCCAAACCAGTGCAGGCGCCCGAAGGCGTCGCCAAACGTCTGCGACTTGTCCTCCGCGATGTACCGGGCGACCCCCCTGTAAAAGAAGAGCCCGCACAGCGTTACGACGAAGGGCTGCATATTGGCCTTCGTAATGAGCAGGCCGTGGCCTGCGCCGATGCCCGCCGTCAGCAGGAGAAAGAGCATGCCCGCCACCACTGCGGGCACCGCGGGGTGATTGTCGAGGAAGACCGCCGTGAGAATGCCCACCATGCCCACCACGCTGCCCACCGAGAGGTCAATCCCGCCCGTGATAATGACCAGGGCCTGCCCCAAGGCCAGAATCCCGTACAGGCCGATCCACGGCAGGAGGTTTTTCAGGTTGGCCAGCGACAGGAAGCGGCTGGAGCCCGTCTGGGACATCTCCCACGCGTAGGTCAGCACGCTCAGGACAATCAGCAATCCTATGAGCCCAAGCGCCTTTCTCATGCTTTCCCCGTCTGACTCTTCAGCTTCGCCCAGAATGCATCCACGCTGTCCTGCTTGATCGACAGCGTGGGAATGAACAACTGCTTGCTTTCGGGCAGCATTGCCTTGTTGCCCTTCGCCAGTTCCGACAATATCTTCACGGACTGATACCCGAATTCATACGGCTGCTGCACCACCGTCCCGAAGATATACCCGTCTTTCACGCCCTGCAGCGTCGCGTCCTCTTCGTCGAAACAGATGATCTTCACCTGCCCCAGCTTGCCGGAACTCTTCACGCCGTTCAGGATCGCCGGCCCGTTGTAGCTCCACAACCCGACCAGGCACGACACATCCGGCTTGCTGAGGATCGTGTCTTCCGCGTTGGCCACGGCCTTGGCGCGGTCCGTCTCGTCCGTCCGCACACCTTCGATGATGATCCCCGTGCCCATCAATTCCTGCTCGATGCCCTTCTTGCGGTCTTGCGCGTTCTGGGCGTCCAGCGTGCCCACGAACAGCATGATCTTGGCCCCGGCCGGCACGGCCTCTTTGATCAACTTGCCCGCCTCGCGCCCCGCCGCAACATTGTCCGTGCCGATGTAACAGAGGCGGTTGCTTTTCGGCGCATCACTGTCCTGCGTAATCAGGTTCACTTTCGCGGCCGCATCGTTCAGCATGTCCGTCTGATTGGCCGGGTCTTTCGGGCTGATGGCAATCCCGGAGACGCCCAGCGTCACGAGGTCCTGCACAATCTGCAATTGCTGCTCGGCCGTGCCCGCCGACGGAATCCGGAACAGGACTTCCACGCCCAGCTCTTCCGCCGCCTTCTTCGTGCCCGCCTCCGCAATCTTCCAGAAGTCCGACGCGTTGTTCACTACAAACGCCACACGCGGTCCGGCCGGCGCAGGAGCCGGGGCCGCTTGCTCCTGTGCTTGCCCGCCGCCCTGCGGCGAGGGGGGCTGCGCGGGACCGCATCCCAGACACAAGGCTCCCATCAACAAAGCAATGACTGCATTTCGCATGAAATGTTCTCCCCAGGGTTCTTCCTGTTCAGATCCCGCGGCCGGGAAACGATACTACGCCTTCTCCACGGGGTATTTCGAATCACGGTTGGGACGCGGATGACTCTCCACGTACTGCTCCTTTTCGCCATCCCAGAAAATGACCTTGTCCTGCCGGTAGGCCTCGACACCCATCTTGATCCCCGCCATCGCGCGATAGGCCGTCTCGGCGTCCAGCGTCGGCAGGTTCCGGGTCTTGATGCATTCCAGCCAGTTCGTCATGTGGTCCGGGCGCGCTTCGGCGGCAATCGTGATTTCCTCCGCGCCGTGCTCCTGCTTGAACCACTCCTTGAATTGCGGTTCCGCCACCGCCCGAAGGCCCTTGTCCTCGGTCGGGTAAATCGTCCCGAAATGCCCGCGAATGACCAGGGGCAGCGCCTGTTGATTGGCCATCGACGAGGTCATCACAATCGTGAAATCGTCCGGATAATCGAGGTTCATCATGAACGTATCCGGCACCTCGCGGTCATCCTTCTGCACGTAGATGCCCCCGCTGCCCGTGGCCCGTTCCGGCGCGTGCGCGTCGAGCGCAATCGTCAGCGGCGCCAGCAGGTGATACAACAGGTCCGTGGCGATGCCGCCCGAGTAATCCCAGTACTTCCGGAACTGGAAGAAGCGCGGTTTCGAGAACGGCCGCTTCGGCGCGGGGCCCAGCCACTGCTGCCAGTCGATGTAGGCCTCGCCGGCCTTTGGATCCTCCGAGGCATCGTCGTCGATATGCCAGTTCCATT
This sequence comes from Candidatus Hydrogenedentota bacterium, assembly GCA_903837785.1. Lineage (GTDB taxonomy): Bacteria > Hydrogenedentota > Hydrogenedentia > Hydrogenedentales > CAILVY01 > CAILVY01. The sequence continues at coordinate 39,608 of CAILVY010000285.1, read as the reverse complement.
CGCCCCCCCGGTCGTTCGGGCCGCCGCTGCTGTTCCGGCTGTAATCCCCCTGCGCCCACAGCACCTTGCCGATCCCGCCCTTCTTGATGAAGTCCCGCGCCTTCCAGAAGAAATCTTCGGAACTCCGCTGCGCGCCGCACTGGAAGACCCGGCCCGTCTCGAAGACCTTGTCCCGCACCGCGAGAGACTCCTCGGTCGTCAATGTCACGGGTTTCTGGCAATACACGTCTTTGCCCGCCGCCAATGCGTCGATGCTCGCGGGGGCATGCCAGTGATCCGGCGTCGCGATGATGACCGCATCGATGTCGTCCCGTTCGAGCAGCTTCTTGTAGTCCGTGTAGGCCTCGATGTCCCGGCCGGCCGCGTCCTTCACCCGCTGCACCGCCCCTTTCTTGCGCCGCTCGTACACGTCGCTGATGGCGCGCACCTGGGCCTTCACCCCCTTCTTCTCCATCTCCAGCAATTCGCCGAGGTGGCTGCCGCCCATCCCCCCCACGCCGATGATGCCCAGGCCGATGACGTCCTCGTCCTTTAGCAGCCTGCCCGTCTTCGGAGCGTGGGGATCGGCCTTCGCGACCGCCCGTTTCTCCTGCGCCCGCGCCTGCTGCGCGAGCACGGCGCCGAAGCCCGCCAAAGCCGCGCCCCGGCCCATATTCGCCAGAAAACCGCGCCGATCCATATCGTGATGGGACATTGGACTCTCCTCCCGGGGTTGATCATGAAGCTTTCACCCAGTATACGGGCCGCCGCTTCCGCTTTCCACTGAAACGCGGCGACGGCACATCGTTTTCCCGCGGGCTATGCGGAGAGGATCCCCTGGGCGAAGGTGCGGGCTTCGCTCTGTGCGGCGCGCGGAAATTGATCCGGGGCCACACAGCGCGAGAGCAGGCAGGTGCCGGCGTTGTACATCCGGAGATACTCGGCATAGCGCCCGAAGGTCTTCTCGATCAGGTCCATGTTCCCCTTCTTCGGGCCGGCCGCCGTGGCCAGCAGCGCGATGCGCTTGCCCTGGATCAGGCACTGCGGATCACCCGCGTCGATGCCTTTGCAGAGGCAGATGCTGCGGTCGATCAGGATCTTCAACTGCGCGGAGTAGGCCCAGAAGAACATCGGCGTCGCCAACAGGATCACATCGGACTGGATCATGCGCCCGAAGAGGGCGTTGCCGTCGTCCTTCTGCGCACAGCCGGGTTTGTCCGTCACCTGCTGGCAGTGAAAACACTCGACACACGGCCCAAGCCGGCTGTCGCAGAGATCGACGCGGGCCACCTGGTGCCCTTCGCGCCGCAGTTCATCCTCCACCCATCCCAGCGCGGTCGCCGTATTGCCTTGCTTGCGGGGACTCCCCAGTACGCTGAGAATCTTCATGCATTTTCCTTTATGAATTGAACCACTTCATCCACCTGGGTAAACGCAAGGCAGGTCACTGTGTCCGCGCCGCCGTAGTAAATCGCGAGGCGGCCCGTTTTCGCGTCGCACAGCGCCGCACAGGGAAAGGCGACGTTCGGCGTGTCGCCCACGCATTCGTAGTCGCGTTGCGGCGAGAGCAGATACGGCGCGGCGCGATGACGCACCTTCCAGGGCTCCTCGAGATCGAGCAGGGCCGCGCCGAAGCTGTACACGAACCCGTTACACGACGTGAGCACGCCATGATAAAAGAGCAGCCAGCCTTCCGAGGTCTCGATGGGAATCGGGCCGGCCCCGATCTTCGTCGATTCCCACGGGTGCTTCGTGCCCATGACATGGCGGTGGCAGCCCCAGTGGATCAGGTCCGGGCTTTCGCTGCAGTAGATGTCGCCAAACGGCGTATGCCCGTTGTCGCTCGGCCGGTTCAGCATGACGTACTTGCCGTTGATCTTGCGGGGGAACAAGACGCCGTTCCGGTTGAAGGGGAGATATGCGTTTTCCATCTGATGGAAGGTTTTGAAGTCCGTCGTCCACGCGATGCCGATCGTCGGCCCGTGATACCCGTTGCACCACGTCACGTAGTAGCGGTCCTCGATCCAGCAGACCCGCGGATCGTAGCCGTATTCGAAGGCCGCGATCTCGGGAATATCACATTGAAACGCGATGGGCTCCGGGTCGATCTGCCAGCGAAGGCCGTCCTTGCTGCGGCCCGCGTGCAGGCGCATGCAGCGCCGCTGATCGTCGCAGCGGAACACGCCCGCAAACGCGCCCTTGAACGGCACGACCGCGCTGTTGAAGACGCTGTTCGAGCAGGGGATGATGTCCCGCGGGATCACGGGATTGCGCGAATAGCGCCACACGACGCTCTTGGAGCCGCGCGGCCGGTTTTCCCACGGCATGTTGGGCAAGGGATCGCCCTTCACGATGACTTTCGACATGGCTCAACCCTCCTCGCGCCCGAAAGGCGCATCCATTGGTTCCCGCAGGGGGGCGCGGCGCCCCGCCCGGTCCGCGTCACTGATCCGGTTCGCGGATTTCCTTCGGATTGCGCATCGTGGCGATGGCGTCCTCATACGAGATCTTACCGCCGTTGTACAGCTTCTTCACTGCGCGATCCATCGTCATCATGCCTTCCTTCGCGCCCGTCTCGACCACGCTGTAGACCTGATGCGTCTTTCCGTCCCGGATGAGATTGGCGATGGCGGTGTTGTTGCGCAGGATCTCGCACGCGAGGATCCGGCCCGGCTTGTCCGCCCGCGCGAGCAGCCGCTGCGACAGGATGGCCAGCAGGCACATCGACAACTGAAACCGGATCTGCTGCTGTTGTTCGGCCGGGAACACGTCGATGATCCGGTCCACGGTCTGAATCGCGTCGTTCGTGTGCAGCGTGGCCAGCACGAGATGGCCGGTCTCCGCCGCCGTCAGCGCCGCGCTGATCGTCTCCAGGTCCCGCATCTCGCCGATGAGGATCACGTCCGGATCCTGCCGCAAGACGTATTTCAGCGCGCGCGGGAAACTGTTCGTGTCTTCGCCCACTTCCCGCTGATCCACGATGCTGCGCTTGTGCAGGTGCACATACTCGATCGGATCCTCGATCGTGATGATGTGGCACGCACGCTCGTTGTTGATCATGTCGATGAACGCGGCCTGGGTCGTTGTCTTGCCGCTTCCGGTCGGCCCTGTGACGAGGATCAGGCCCTGCCGCGCTTTCGCCAACTCGTTCACGCTCGAAGGCAGGCCCAGATCGCTCAGTGTCGGGATCTTCTCGGGAATGGGCCGGAGCGCGGCGGTCACGGCCTGTTTCTGCAGATAGACATTCACCCGGAAGCGGTGCCGCCGTCCGACCGCGAGCGAGAAATCGAGTTCGCGGTTCTCCTCGAAGGCCCTCCGCTGATCTTCGCTCAGGAAATCGTAGATGAGCTCCTTCGTCTGTTCCGGCGTGAGCCCCTCGGTCCGCGTGCGGAACAACTGCCCGTTAATGCGCAGAATCGGGGGAGCACCGGCGCTGATCAGCAAGTCCGACGCCTTCTCCTTCGCGACGAGTTCAAAAAGTTCCTGGATGTTCATGCCTTGCTCCGCTCCTGTGGAAACCATCATATCCGAGGGCCGGTGACGATGCAAAGGGACGCGGCAACTGTCTGCCGGATTCGCCGCACAACCCACCCCCGCAGGCGAACATGTGCAAGAAATGGGAGGAAGTCCCGGCGCCTATTCCGGCAGCTTCGTCACTTCCTCGACGCGATTCAACAGCGATTGGAGCGGCGGAAGCGCGTCCGTCTGGCCGGTCTTGTTCGCATGTTCGAGGGACTGTTCGAGCAGGGTCTTGATATCCCGCAGCATTTCCCAGTGGTCGTTGGAGTCCCTGTGCCGGCGAAACGCCAGGAAGCGGCCGAGATCGAGATCCGTCTTGAGCGGCGGCGGTGTCACCGGTCCGGGATAGAAGCGCAGCGCAAGGCCCTCGGGCAGGCTGGTCATACCCGGGGCCACTTCCTTCAGGTCGCGGGGCACATCGATCGTCATGTAGGCGGGCCGCGTGTCGAGATTTGCCCGGAGCAGCGCGGTGACGAAGTTCGCTTCCGCGCGGATGCCGTCGCGGTCCCACGTGTCGGTCTGATCATAACGGCGGATGAGGGCCATCAATTCTTCCGCCTCCTTCGCGACTTTCGCCATGGGCTCGGGATACCACCGCTGAAGTTCTTCGAGGTACCACGCGCGCCGGAGCAGGTGCCATTCCACGAACATCACGTCCGGCCGGTACTGTTCGACCCGCTGCAGGTACCAGAACGGCGAGGTCACCTGTTCCCACTGTCCCGTGATGAGGATCGCGTTGGGTTCGAGATGATCCCCGATGCAGCGGACGTAATCGTTCACGCGGTAGTCCCCGCGCGCGGTGCACAGGGGATAGTTGAGCGGATAGGCCAGCAGCGGGATGAGGAAGAGGAGCGCCGCCAATCCTCGTTTCCAGCGCATCAGCGCCATCATGCCCGCGGCCGTGAAGAGGAAGAGCGCAATGAACGCGAGCAGGAAGTAATTCGTGATGTCGGGAATCGTGTAGGTGAAGGCATAGGCGAGGCAACCCGCCACGAGCAGCGCCAGGAACAGGGCAAGCTGCCGGTTCCGCCTGGGCAGGGCCACCAGGCCCGCAACGAACGGAATGAGGCCGAAGAGCGCGAACTGTTGGAGAAACACGAAGAGAAAGGACTTCATCTGCGGCCAGAACACGATGTTGAACATGGCCGTACGGTACTGACGGCCCGTGACGTGATAAAAGAACCAGTAGAGGCTCTGGCCGGTGCCGCCCCAATCGAAGTCCGGCCGGCCCGAAAAGGGAAAGAGGCCGGCGCTCCGCAACGGCAGGAATCCGTAGAGCAGCAGCGGCGCAAGAAAGGCGGGCATCATGGCGGCCAGCGTGCGCCAGCTTCTCCCCCGGAAGCCCATGCGCGCGAAGTACAAGTACAGCATGCCCGGCGCGAGCATGAACGTGGTGATGTGATTGCAGAAGGCGAGCCCCAGGCAGAACGCCCACAGCACAAAGCGCCGCGTGCTTGGCGCTTCCGCGTAGACCGCCGCAAGGAAGAGCCGGAGCGAGAGCATCAGCAGCGCGAGGTGCAGGGGATACACTTCAACGCCGACGCCCTGTTCCCAGACGCCCCGGGACAGTGCAAAGAGCAGCGTGGCCGCGAAGGCCGCCAGCGCGAGGCGCGGCACGTCGCCAAAGAGGCGCTGCAGCAGAAAACGCGCGGCATCGAAGAAGAGCGCCATGGCAAGGGCCGCGCAAACTGCGGCGAAGAGGTTCATGGCATGCGCGGGCGGCACGCCCAGGGGAAGCCGGCACCAGGCATGTCCCAGCAGCACGAAGAGCGGATAGCCGGAGGGATGCGGAATGCCCAGGGTGGCGGCCGCCGCGGTCAGTTCGCCCGCGTCGTTGATGCCCACGGCCGGCGCACCGCTATAGACATAAACCGCCAGCGGCACAAGAAAGGACGCTGCCAACAACAACCCATAACCCACACGCGACCGCATTGCCGTTCCGGACTCCCGGGGATGCATTCCCCTTGTTTCCCTCGTTTCCGAATCACTATTCTAACGTATTGGGCGAGTCTTCAACACCCACGACGGCGAGGTGACAGCACATGGCAGAGAAGCTCGAGAATTGCTCCCGGTTGTGCATCCACACAATGACCACGAAGCCCTGGACGCTGCGTGAAGCGATCGACGGCTATGTGCAGGAGGGCGTGCCCGCAATCACTGTGTGGCGGCAGCATCTGGAACCCTTTGGCCCCAAGGAAGCCGGGAAGATGCTCCGCGATTCCGGACTCCAGGTGGTGAGCCTGTGCCGCGGCGGCTTCTTCCCCGCCACGAGCGGCACGGCCCGGGAAGCGGCCCGCAACGACAACCGGCGCGCCATCGACGAGGCCGCGGAAATCGGCGCGCCGCTCATCGTGCTCGTGTGCGGCGCCGCGCCGGGCATTCCGCTGCCCGAGGCGCGGCAGCAGATCATCGACGGCATCGCCGCGGTGCTGCCGCACGCCCAGGCCGCGGGCGTGAAACTCGCCATCGAACCGCTGCATCCCATGTACGCCGACACGCGATCCGCCGTGAACACGCTCGAACAGGCCAACAACATGGTTGTCGCGCTTGGCAGCAAGATGGTCGGCGTCACGGTGGACGTCTATCACGTGTGGTGGGACGCCAATCTCGAAGGCGAAATCCGCCGCGCGGGCGAGAGCATCTTCTCCTTCCACGTCTGCGATTGGCGCACGCCCACCCGGGACTTCCTCAACGACCGCGGACTCATGGGCGAGGGCTGCATCGAGATTCGAAAGATCCGGGCCTGGGTCGAGCGTGCGGGCTTTCGCGGCCCCATCGAAGTCGAGATCTTCTCCGACGAACTCTGGTCCCAGGATCAGGCCCTGCTCGTCCGCCGCATCAAGAACGCCTACCTCCGCCACGTGTGAGCCTGGAGAACGCTCCCGGGACACGCCCGGGGCCTAGTCCTGGCGACGGCGGAGCAGCGGCGCCTGGAGCACGCGTTCGAGGAGCGTGGGGGCGGGCGGCGCGGCGGCATGTGCGGCGACCGGGGCTTCCTTGACCGCGATTTCCGGGTGGAACTGGGCGATGTGCTCTTTCATGTGCTCGCGATGCCGCCGGGTGGCGGTGGCCATGAGGATGATCACGATCGCCACGACTGCCACGCCCTGCAGCAGGGCGAGCTGGCCGTCGAAGAGGCTGCTGCTGTTCCGGAGCAGGATGCCCGAGACGCCGAGCGCCACGGAAATGAGGTAGATGAAGAGCACGGCCTGCTTCTGCGAGAAGCCGAACCACACGAGCCGGTGCGAGAGATGATCGGGCGCGCAGTGATCGATGATGTCGCGCAGGGTGCGGGTCTCGCCCCGGACGATGCGGGCGATGATGATGTACGCGAAATCGAAGATGGGCACGCCGAGGATCAGCACGGGGATCGTGCACGAGATGATCCGGTGCTCCGTCCATTCGCCCATGACGCCGAGCGCCGCCAGCGTGAACCCGAGCGAGAAACTGCCCGAATCGCCCATGAAGATGCGCGCGGGATGGAAGTTGTAGACGAGGAATCCCAGATTCGCGCCCACGAGGCCGATGGAAAGCATGCCGAACCAGGACAGGCTCGTTTCCGTGCGGGCGTGAAGATGCGCCTGCAAAGCGATGGCGAAGAACATGAGCGACACGATCACCGCGATGCCCGAGGCCAGCCCATCCATGTTGTCCGTGCCGTTGAACGCGCTGGTTACGCCCACAATCCACAACATCGTGAGCGCAATATCGAGAAAGTCATTCTTGAAGACGTTGATGCGGACGCCGAAGTACCAGAGGATGAGCGTCACCAGGAACAGCGTGATGAGCTTGTAGAAACCGGGGATGCCGCCCACCCAATCGTCGATCATGCCGACCACGAGGCAGATGAACGCCCCGATGATGACGCCGTTCATGGCATGGCTGCGGTAGCCGGGCAACAGCGTGGCCGCGGCGAACGCCAGGAAGATGACCACGCCTCCGCCGCGCGGCACCGGCTTCCGGTGGATCTTGTTCGGAGCGACCTCGTCCATGATGCCCAGCTTGCGCAGGGCCAGAATCGCCACGGGCATCGCCAGGGCCGATATGACAAACGCCATGCAGCCCACGAAGATATACGTGCGTGGCCAATAATAGGGGGGCGAAAAAAACGGCATCCGAGTCCACACTCCGGTCAATCAGACACACTTGGACGGTTTATCGGAAGACACTTCATGAAACTTGACGACCCAGTCTACCACATTTCTGATTTCTTGGGAAGTCAGTGCGGGGTATATTGGGATTGAGAGGCATTCGTGATGCGCAATCTCGGCGCGGGGGCACTCGCCGCCCAGCAACTGGTGCAGGGGACGGTACACCGGACGTTTGGCGTCGACGCCGTGGTCCTGCAGGTAGGCTTCCAGGGCGTCTCGCCGGGCTGTGGCCACGACGTAGCGGTAGAAGACATGGTTCTCGTGCTGCGGCAGGCGCAGGGGCAGGGCCTGGAACGCCTCCACGTACACCTGGGCGATTTCGCGGCGGCGGCGTATAAACTCAGGCAGGCGCTTGAGTTGCACCCGCCCCATGGCTGCCTGGAAGTCCGTCATCTTATAGGCGTAGCGGGGCCGGAAATCGTCCCGGTTATCGTAGTCGCGGCGGTCCCTGGCTTCCTCGGCCAGTGCGGCGTCATCGCATAAGAGCAGGCCGCCTTCCCCGGTCGTGAGCAGTTTCGTGGCATAGAACGATGTCATCGCGAGCTTCGAGGCCCGCCCGGTGCTCCCGCCGAAGGACTGGGCCAGGTCCTCGATAACGTTTTCCTGTTTCGGCAGGCGGGCCGGCGCCCCGAAGAGGTGCGGAACGATGACCGCCCGGACGTAGTCCGGGACTTGGTCCGGGTCAAGGTTGTAGTCGGGGCCGATGTCGCAGAGGAGCGGCGTTGCCTGCTGCCAGGCAACGGCCTGGGGTAGCGCGGCGCAGGCGTACGAGGGGAGGGCCACGGCGTCGCCTTCCTGAACGCCCAGCACGAGGAGGGCGAGATGGAGCGCGGCGGTTCCGCTGTTCACGGCCACGGCATGGCGGCGTCCGGCGAAGGCCGCGCATTCCGCCTCAAACGCGGCGACTTCCGCACCCAGCGCGATGCGGCCGGAATGCACCACGCGCGCCATCGCCGCAATTTCTTCCTCGCCCAGACACGGCTTGCTGTGTGGAATCATGCGGTTTCCCCGAGCAGGACCGCGAGGGAGCGCGGGCCGCAGTTCATGAGCAAATCGATCACACTGAGATCGGGAATGAACGGGCCGTGCAACTGGGGATACACGGGCGGGCGCCACTCCTGCAGTTTCAGCCCGATCCCCGCGCGTTCGAGCAGCGCGGCATCGAGATAGGCGTCGAGGGCGTACGCGCCGCTGTAGTACGTGTCTCCGCCCACGGCCCGGATCAGGTTCACGAGCCGTTCCGTCGCTTCGCCGGGGACGTCCAGTTCCGAGGCGTACTCGATGCGCGAACGGATGCCCAGCGCCTCGACGAAGAACGTCATCATGTGCCGGTTCAAATCATTGAGGTATTCCCAGGGGCGCGCGTACGTGTCTTCGAGAAATTCCTTGTACTCGCCGTAGAACGGCGCTTTCGCGCAGGCCTGCTGGATGCTCAGCCAGTGTTTTCGCCGCCAGGGGGAGGTGTTGTCGATGCGCACTTCGGGCAATGGCTGCTGAAAGCGTTCGAACACAGGCACGCTGAGCAATGCGGCGCCCCCGGCCGTCTTAATCCTGTTCCGGTTCTGCCAGCCGTTCTTGTTGTACTGGATGTTGTCGAGCACGATGAAGACATCTGAGCGGGCGATCTTCTCGAAGTACCGCAGCCAGGGGAGGTAATGCGGTTGATGGATGCCGACAATCATGCGCTTCACTCGTGGTTTCGGTTCAGAGGTTACTTGGCCTTGCTCAGCTTGAAGTCCACCTGCGGCAATACTGTGACGGATACTGGGCCGAAGAGTCCCGACTGCGTCTGGTTGTCGCGAACATGCTGGCTGGGATGCCCCATGGCGAAATGCGGACCGAGGGTGTTGAAGACGCGGATCTCCAGGGTGTTCGCGCCGGGCCTCACCGCCTTGGAAACATCGAAGCGGTAGGGATGCCAGATGCGCGTGCCGCACCCGGTCCCGTTGACGGACACATCCACGCTGCCGCGCACGCGCCCGAGATCGAGGACAGTGCTTCCCGCGATCTTCTCCGGCAGCGTGATTTCCGCGCTGTAGACGACGCCGCCCGCGTAGTGCGGCAGGCCCAGTTCATCCCAGGAGCCGAAGGGCATTCTGCCGGAGCCCATCGTGTACGTGACGGGGCCGGTGATCGCGGCGCCCTGCGCGTACCCCGGGACGGACTGTATGCGGAGCGCGGCAACACGCCTGGGCGCATCCGGATGCGGCAACGCCGCGTCGCATCGTGTCCCGGTTTTCTCCACGGCCGATTCCTCGCCGTTCACGTACAGCCTGACATCGCCGGGGGTGTCGAGCGTGAGCGCGGTGGCTCCCGGCGGCAGGAGGAAGCGGAACCAGCCGGGGGCGGGCGTGGCGTCGTTCGCGGCATAGGCCAGTTGATCGAACGGCGCGGGCGGCGCGGGCTGATTCAGCAGTCAGCCCGCATAGGGGAGCGGGTGCGGCCGCGGCCGGAGCAACAGGTTTGCCGGATCGCCCATGTAGCCCTGTGCGGGTCCCGCGAGTAGCCGTGCGGGCGCCGGGGGCGTGCCAGTGGCGCCGACGGGCGCCGCACTAAACGTGGCATCCGAGACGAAGGCGATTTCCTTGCCGTCTTCGAGCGTGATGAGGCCGTCCAGGAGCAGTCCGACGGCGGCGCCGGCGTCTGCCGCCTCGATTTCCAGCACGTTCTGCCCGGGTCTGACGAAACGGGCAATATCATAGCGTTCGGCACGGCTCGTGAAGTACGGATCGAAGTTGCCCTGATCCGCCACGAGTTCTCCGTTGATCCGGATCTGATGCAAGCCGCCGAGCGCCACGCACATGGCCGCGCTGCGAATCGGCCCGGTCACGTCGAGCTGTTTCGAGAAGAGGGTCTTGCCCGTGGGGCTGGCTGCGGGACTCCAAATCCATTCCGGGTCGGGTGGCATCTCGCCCACGGGCGCAAACTGATAGAAGGCCCGCAGGACTCCGTCCGACGGACGGGCCAAGAGCAGTTCGAGACGATTGGGGCCGGGCTGCAGGCGCACTTCCGCACGCTGCACGCGGGTTTCCGGATTGCCCTGGAGCGGGACTTCCTGGCCATTGAGGAAGACCCGCTTCTTCGCCACGGCGCCCACGCGGAGCGTGGCATCCAATCCGTTTTCCGCGCCGGGCGCGCTCGAAGGCAGGAGGATCGTGGCGCGCGCCAGAAACGTCTCGCCCGCTTTCACTTCGCCGAGGTCCAGAAACTCATCGGGGATGCGGCCCTTGCCGCCCAGCGCACTGGCAAAGACCGGATCCTCATTGATTCCCAGTTTCAGCGAGTACACGGCCGCGTGCCACTTGTCCGCGTCTTGCGGCGGCACGGAAATCTCGTCCATCTTCTGCGGGAGGGGTCCGGCCCATTCCGCACGCGGTCCGAACGAGGCCAGGGCGGGCGTCCACGCCGCATCGTCAAAATCCGGACGCAAAAACGGCGCGGCATCCTCGCCCGCCGTCTCTTCGTGATACTGGAATGCCCGCGTTTCCACGGGGATGGGACCGGCCGACGGCGGCCAGGCGAAACTGCCGTCGTGGTTGTCGCAGGTCGTTTCGAGGCGGCACGCCAGCGGGCCATCGATGTTGAGGGTCTTCAGTGCGGCGGCCGGCTGCTTGCCTTCGAATGCGGCATCGGCAAACTCGACACGGGCACTGTATTCGCCGGGCGCAGGCTGTGTCCTGTCGAGCCGCGGGAATCCCGTCAGGGCGAGCGTATCGCCGTCTCGCGTGCAGGCCGCGATTTCCAGGTTGGACTCGATGGCGAGGGGCTCTTCCGGCTTGGGCGTCCGCAGCGAAACGAGCGGCGCCGGCGTGGCCGCGAGATCGAGATCCACCCGCGTGCCCGCCGCGCGATCCGGCGTCTTGGGCGAACGGCGATAGTTGAGCACGGGCGCAATCTCTCCCGTCAGCGCATTCCAGTACTGCGGGATGCCGTCGCCGCTCAGCGTAACCGGCCAGCGCGCCCCTTGCGCGGCGGCGGTTTCATACAGCTTGCGGTGGTTGATGTCAAAGCGCGCCTGGCCGTTGGCCGGCGTGGCGTCGTCCGAAAGCAGGAGGAAGAATTCACGCTCCCCAATCCTGCGCTCGATGGCCGGGATGCGTTCGGCGGCTGCGCGCGGCGCGTTTGTGCTGACCGCCTGAAGCGCGGTGGCGGCGTCCTCCGTGTGTGCGCCTTTTGCCAGCAGGGCGTCGAGCAGGAGCTTGAACTCCTCAGGCGCCAACGCTTGATCCGATTGCGCTTCGGGCAGCGGGCCGAGGAAGATCACGTTGCCACCGGCCTCGGCAAACACGCCCAACTTCTCGATCGTCTTGCCTGCGAGCACCCGCGTGCCCGGCAATACGAGCGTGTTCAGGCGGACTTTCCCCGCCGTCAGTTCACCGTTCCGCACCGGCGCGCGTTGAATGGAATCTTCGTCTATGACGATGTAGTCGAGGCGTTCGCCCTGCAGCGCGTCTTGGACGCCCCAATAGAGATTCTCCGCTTCCATCCCGGCCGTGCCGGTGTCGCCGAAGCCCGTATACGCATGGATCGTGGCGGCGGGGTGCAGCACCGCCGCGTGCACCGCATGCTCGCCTTGCGAAAGCACGTAGCAGAGCCGCGATACGTAATCGGAGAACGTGGCGTAGTGGACGTAGTAGGGCTGGCGCCAACCGGTGTCCGGCGGCGCCCATTCCCAGTACGAGCCGTGGATCGAGTAGTAGATGGCGTGCGGATCGAAGAGTGTGGCGCCGTTCACGAGCCAGGGATGCATCAGGACCGAGATTTCCTCGAGCGTCTGTCCCCAGCCGCTCGAGTGAAACGCTTCGCACCAGACCCGCGGCCGGTTGTACAGGTCCGCGATAGACTCATGCGGCTTGGCGTCTCCGTCCATGTCATTGCCCGGGGCGGAGAAATGCCGCATCGTCTTGAAATAATCGATGTAATAGTGTTCGCCTCGGATCGGGTCAGCATTGCGCACGCACTGATCGTAGCCGCAGAGCATGCCGTACTGATCGTGCCATTGCTGCAGGGGAATGAAGAAGGCTTCTTCGCACAGTTGCGCCGCCACGCGGCTCGCATCGCAGCGGATCTGGGCGGTCGCCGGGCCGCCGGCGTCCATGAAGCGGTCCGTAACGTCATCGAAGAGCGCGGGGAGTTTGTCCTCGAGCTTGTAGCCCGCGTACTGGACAAAGCGCTCCAGCATGCGCTTGGAGAATCGGGGCAGCTCGGGGAACTCATCCTGGAACGAACCGGCGATCGTTTTCCCGAGTTCTTCGGGAAAGCGCCGCGCCATTTCGCCGTGCACGACGTCGATCAAGGCGGCGCCGGCCGCGGGATTCTGATAGTCGAAACCGCCCGGCGCCGTGTAGAAGAGCATGACGCGGTGCTTTCCCTGCGGCGCCTCGCAGCGGAGCACGCCCTCCGTGATCTGCTCGGTGATGTTCTTCACATGGCGGATGGGCGTGCCCAGGGCGGCGCTGTCGCCCGGGGAGATCCCCTCGATCCCGCCCCACGGGGCCATCGGGGGCGCGCCCAGCTCTTTCGCGAGCAACCACAACGAGTCGTCAAAATCCGGCCCGGTCCAGCCTTCGGGCGCCTCCGCGCTGAAGCGGAAGCTGTTGTCGCTGACGATCAGGCGCGCAGCGTCGTCCTCGCCAAGACGAATCTCGGCGATCAGCCCGGCGAGCCCGCCGAGGTTCTCGCCGGTGATGGCTACCACGTTGCGGCCCTCCCGCAAATAGGGCGCGATCTCGAAGCTTTCGGCCCGCCCCCAGCCTTCCCGGCCGTAAAGATGCTCTTCGCCCAGCTTGGTTCCGTTCACGTACGCGACGTAGCCGTTGTCGCAGGAAAGCGCGAGCCGGGCCTTCGCCGGCACGCTTGTGAGAGCGAAGCTGCGCCGGAACTGGCGGGTGCACGTGTCCTCGGCCGCCCGGCCGTCCCAGATCCACCGCGCCACATTGGGATTCTTGGGGATTTCCGCCAGGACCGCGACGAATGCGGCGAGCGCGGTGCCGGAGGGCGGCACGGGTATTTCGACGCTGGCCGGGCCGTCCACGTCGCGGAATTCACGGCACAGCGCGATTCCCCGGAAATCGGGGTGATCGCGCACCACACGCGCCTGGAGTCCTGCTCCGGAGAAGCCGAGCTGATCATAGAACCATAAGCGGACGCCCACGCGCTTTGCCTCGCCGAGCGCATAGCCGAAAAGATCCCACCAGGCCTCCGTGAGAAAGGGGGGATCGTCGGCTCCACTGCCGTAGAGCGGCCCTGACGGCGCGAGGTTGAGGATGATCGCGTTGTGGATTCCACCCTGCGCCAGGCGTTCGAGCTGATACTTCACTTGATCGCGCTCGACCCGGTCTCCGCTCCACCACCAGATGGGCACGGGGGAATACTCCGCCAGCGGCGTGCTGAAGCCCGCTTCCAGATCGACCTCCGATGGCATGCCCGCTACCGCCGAAATCAGCACGCCCGCCACACACATTGCCGCACTCAACATGGAATCAGTCTCCTTCTCCGGGCTGGCCGCAGCCCGATATGCCACGCTAAGGCGTATCACGGGCAGGCCCGAGTTTGCAAGCGGCCGCCCGACCTCCTTTGCACGCCCGGACCCCAGACACCCGGCCGCAGACGCCTTGCCACGGAGTCCGGGTATTCGGTACACTTTCACTCTTCACGGCGCCGGGGAAGCGCCGCCAACCGCGGGATAATCAGGTGCACATGGACTGGGAACGGCAGGGCGATCTTTTTGACCCGGACTGGACGGGTCCCGAAGGGCTTTTCGACGCCCAGATGCCATTGCCCTTTCCGACGCTCGAACGGCAAGTGCCGTTCCAGGCCATCATCAAGCGGGACGGCCGCCAGGAACCCTTTAACAAGCACAAAATCGCCCGGGCCATCTTTAAGGCGGCGCAGTCGGCCGGCGGCCAGGACTATGACCTCGCCGAACACCTCGCTTCCGCGGTGACGATCTACCTGACGAAACGGCTGGGCGCGCAGGCGCCGACCGTGGACCAGGTGCACGACGCGGTTGAACGGGTGCTTATCCACATGGCACACGGGCGGACGGCGCTGGCCTATGCGCGGTACCGGGACCGGCGTGCGCGCATCCGCCGGCTCCGCGAGGGCGACATGCGCGCGCTGCTGAGCGAGCTGGCGGAGGCGAAACACGAGCAGGAAGCCCTGCGCGGCCACCGCGACGCCCTGCTGGTGCGGACGAGCGCGGACACGCTGAGCGCGTGGGATCGCGAGAAGATCATCGAGGCGCTGGTGCGGGAAACCGGGCTGGAGCGTCCCGCGGCGCTCATGATTGCGGTGGAAGTCGAGCAGCAGATTGAGAAAGCGCGGATAACGACGCTGACCACGGCGCTCGTGCGCGAGCTGGTCGATGCGCGGCTGGTGGAGCACGGCCTGGACGCCTACCGGACGCGGCATCAGCGCTTGGGCGTTCCGCTGTACGACAGCGAACGGATCATCCGGGGCGCGACGGCGGACACGGCCGGGCAGAGCCCCGCCGCAACGGATCGCACGCTGGCGCAGATGGTCAAGAAGGAGTATGCGCTCGCCCAGGTCTTCTCAACGCCGGTCACCGAGGCGCATCTCCGGGGCGAAATTCACCTGCATCACATCGAGCAGGTGGACCGGCTGTTTTCGGCGACCCACTCGCCGGAGTACCTGGTGCGCTATGGCGTGAGCCTGACGGGAGCGCGGGACTTCTCGGGTCCGGCCAAACACGCGGACACGCTTCTGGCGCAACTGCTCCGGGCCACCGAGGTCTATCAGGAGCTGTTCACGGAGCCGCCCCAGTGGGATGCGCTCAACGTATTCCTCGCACCCTTCCTTCAGGGCTGGGGCGCGGAGCAGATCGAACGCTTCGTGCGAATGCTGGTGTATGAGTTTGCCTACCGCGCGCTGACGCGCGGCGCACCGGGCGCGGGCGTGCGGCTGTGCTGGCGGGTGCCGGCGTGGCTGCGCGGGGTGGAAGCCATCGGGCCGGACGGCGCGCCTTCGGGCAAGGCCTATGGCGCCTATGAGTCCACCGCCCAGCAGATAGCCTGGGCGCTGCTCGATGTGCTGGCGGAGAACGGCGAGGCCGTGCTGGCCCCCGTGCCGTGGATTGAGGTCGGGACGGACTTCGGTCTGTGGCCCGGCGCGGAAGGCTTCCTGAATCACGCCGCACGCGCGGCGCGCCATGCGCACTATGTCTTCGGGCGAAACGACGGATCGCCGCGCGCCCCGTGGCGTCCCGCAAATGTCGCCTTGCAGCAAGTCACGCTGAATCTGCCGCGCGCGGCGTACATGAGCGGGAAAGAGGCCGCGCTCTATGATGAGTTGGACCGGCTGGTCGCGCTCGCGGCCATGGCGCATCAGGAGAAGCATGATTTCATTGTGGGTCTGCTGGACGAAACCGGACAGCGCCCGCTAAGCCTGCTGGCCTCCACCCGCGATGGCCGGCCGTACGTTGATCTCTCCGAGGCCGTCTGTCTCGTGGCGGTGGACGGGCTGAATGAGTGCCTGCACGCCCTGCTGCGCAGCGAGATGCACACGAGCGAAGAGGCGGCCGAGGCCGCGGAACGCATCCTGGAACGTTTGCGCGAGGCGTGCCGCCGTCACGGCGAGCGCACCGGACTGCGACTGGCGCCCGCCCAGAACAACGATGCCGCCGTGAGTGCGCGTTTTGCCGCGCTCGACCTTCAGGCGTTCCCCAAGACGGCCGCGGCCACCCTAAAGCTGGAATCCGAAGGCGATGAACCGCGTTACAGCACCGGCGTGCGGGCCGTCCGCGGCAGCGGGCTGAGTCCGATGGAGACCGTGCGGCTCGAAGGCCGATTCCACGAACGGCTCGCGTACGGCATGCTCACGGAGACCGCACTGCCCATCGCCGATGCCTCCGAGAGCACCATCTCGGACTTCCTCATCAAGACGCTACGCCAGACCTCGAACGAACACCTCACGTTCCGATAATCGGATGCTGCGCCGGTTCAGGGTTTCAGGAGGTAGCTTACGGGGCTGAACGGTTTCAACGGGAGCGGGACCTGCTCGTCCGCGGTGATTGCTTCGCCGGCGGTGCGGCCGCGCAGGTCGACGGGCTGGAAAGCATAACCCTTCATGGACTTCGGCAGCTTGATGCTGCAGGCATCGCCAAGGCCGGCCTGTTCCCAGCATCGGAGCACGAGCCCCGCGCCGTCGGGATTGGGGCCAAAGGCGGTGATCAACACGC
This sequence comes from Candidatus Hydrogenedentota bacterium, assembly GCA_903837785.1. Classification (GTDB taxonomy): domain Bacteria; phylum Hydrogenedentota; class Hydrogenedentia; order Hydrogenedentales; family CAILVY01; genus CAILVY01. The sequence continues at coordinate 22,760 of CAILVY010000285.1, read as the reverse complement.
CTTTCCGGGTGAGTTCGAGGCCCGCCTGCGCCACGGGAAGATGCCCCGCCGGCCCCTCGTACCAGGCGGCAGGACACTCCGTGCGCGATTCCCACGAAGGCGTTATCAGCGCGGCTTCGTCATGGCCGCCGCGCACCGTCCAGAGCCGCACGCGCGAGGTCCAGGTCCCGTCCACCCACAGGGGGAAGTTCGTGGACCACTGGTTGTTGAAGAGATTGACATAGACGCTGGCGGACGTGGGGACATAGTCCGGCGTGTGTTTCCAGAGGCCGGGCTCGCCGAGGCTCACGAGGGGCGCGTCCAACGGGCAGATGCCGGCGCCGAAACCGTCCTTGCCGACGAGAGTCATGCCGGAACTCAAGCAGAAGAGGCGGCGGTTGCTTCCCGGAATTGTGTCCTTGACCGGGTCGATCACCGAACCAAGCCGTCCGAGGCGGAAGGCGGGTTCTTCGAGGTTGAACGGGAGACAGAGCCAGCCACCTTCCGGCCAGGGATCCGGCGTCTTCTTGTCGATGGCCCATTCGAGGTCCACATACGGGAATTCGCGATACAGGGTGATCGTGAGCGTGACGGCGTCCTTCAGGATGCCTTGGGGTTCAGTGCGCAGGACGGCCTTCGCACACACGCTGTCCATGCGGAATGCGACGGAGTCAAAGCGCGGAAACGCAGCCGCGCGCGGGTCGGCGGGCAGGTTCTGTTTGCCGAAATCCGCCTGCGCCCAATCTTCTTTGGGCTGCTTCACGTAGGCGTTGATGAACTCCTCCGTGTTGCCGCGATCGAAGCGCTGATAGAGATAGCGCCCGAGGGCGGCGTCCGGTGCGCGCGATACGAGTTCGCGTCCGGAGGCGCGGTCGACAAGGGAGACGATGCCGCCGCGCTCGGGGTCCACGGCCAATTCGAAGTTATTTGTCCGCAGGAGGTTGCCCGCGGCCTCCGCCCATGCTTCGTCCTTGGCCTCCGCGGCCTCGACGGGAACGAAGGTCTTGTAGCCCATGGGGGGTAGATCCGCGGCTACGAATCGGAGTGCGAAATCATCCTCGCCCACAGGCAGCGTCTTTCCGGCCTCGAGGTCTTTCATCGCGAGGTGGGCGCTTTCGATTCGGGGGAGCGTGATCAACGCGTTCCGTTTCCAGGGGAGCGGATTGAACACGACGATGCGCTTGCCCTCGGAGTTCACGTGGCGGGCGAGGGTGTCCATGCGCTGGATCAAGGCGGCGTTCGTGCCATGCGCGGCATCGCGGATGTAGGCGCGGTGGTCGTCCGAGGCCTGTTCGAGTTTCTTGTAGACGCCTTCATCTCGCGCCTTCTTCCAGTCCTCGCCGTAGCGGTACGGGCCCGGGTTCTTCCCGTCGAGCCCCCAGGTGTGTTCGCCGTAGAGCAGGCTGCTCTCATAGGCTTTGTCGATCGTTTCGCCGATCGGTTCGGGCCCCGCACCCCAGAGGCCCAGAAGCGTGTGGAGCGATTCGAGTGCGGCGATGCGCGGATGGATGTTGCGGGCGAGTTTCGTTTCGATGGGCATGGAGCCGAGGCCGTGAATCCACGTGTCGGGCATGTCGCCGCGGACCACGGGCAGTTCGGCCTGTTCCTTGAGGATGGCATCGGAGAAGTCGGAGAGCCGCCCGAAACGCACTGTGACGCCGGGCAACTCCTTCTCGGCATTCCGGATAATCCCGAGGACGTCCTTGGGGCTGGGCGGCCCCTGGTTGTCGCCGGTCATGATCATGGCGAGCCAGGTCTTGTAGGGCCAATTCTCGGGCGGGATCAGGCCGGTGCCATAGGCCTCGGCAACATAGCAGGTCATCAGGCGCGCGCCGCCGGGGCCTTCCCACCAGAACAGCATCGGCACGCGCGGGCTGCCCGAGGCGGCATTGCACCCGATATGGAGGAAGTCCACGCCGGCGTACTTGAGCAGGGTGGGCATGAACCAGGAATGGCACGGGACATCCGTCATCTTCGCATCGCGCGGAAGTTCCATGCTCAGGTCGCGCGAGAGCTGCGAAGAGAAGCGCAGGCCGCGCACAAGATCTTCCATGTCCAGCGATTCCGTGTGCGTGGTGAACGGCAGGGCATGCCACGCCAGGCGTCCGTCGTTCATGGCCTTCAGGATCCGGTTGCGGCGCTCGATGCTCTGACCGGGCCAAAGCAATTGCGAGAGCGGCCATCCGGGCACGGTCCAGCGGAAGCGCTGTTCCGGGGGCATGGATTCGCTGTCATCGATGAGATCGAGCGCCTTGTCCACCATCGAGGTGCGGTAACGTTCGATCACCTTGTCCTTGAGATCCGTGTAGCCGATGTCGAAGTGCGTCTTGAAAACCACGACGACCTCTTCGACTTTCGCCGCGGATGCCGTGTGCGGCAGCGCCGACAGCAACAGGCCCAGAATCAGCATGGGGCGAAGATATGCGCGCATGAACCGGCTCCTCCATGTTGTCGGGAACACTATGGCACACGGAACCGCGTAAAACGAAAGAGACGCACGCGGGGCCGCGGGAGATGAACGCTCCAGGCAAGATGTGGCGGGAATTCCGGAGGAGGGCGCGAAGGTTGCATTCTTGGCCTTGCACTGTGTAGAACTGCCGCGCCCCTGCGGGGCGCTTTACATCATCTATCATTCACTTCGTGGAAGAGTCATGCTGGATCAAAAGAAGACTACGGGTCCCCGGACGGAAGGCGCGCCCGCGCTGCAGAAACTGGCTGAATCCCGGCTGATTGACTCGCACGATCGCATGCTCTGCTACGGGTGCGGCTACGGCGCGGACGTGAGTTGGCTCCGGGCGCGCAAGTTCCATGTGCAAGGCTACGATCCGCATCCGCCCTTCGGCTTCTCGGAGCTTCCCGCGGGCAAGTTCGACTGGGTCTTCCTGATCTACCTGATGAGCCGGCTCAAGACGGAGGAGCAGCGGCGGGCGGCCATCACGCGGGCAGCGGGCTATGTGCGGCCGGGCGGTTATCTTGCCATCGTGACGCGGCATTGGGCGCAGTGGGCCGCCGGGTCCGGCCTGGAAGGGCGCGAGGGCGCGCTGGCCTATTTCCGGGGGCTTCTGGATGCCGCGATCTTCGATGAGGCAAAGGTGGCGGACTTCGAAACCGACGACCGGGCGGTGTGCCTCCTGTTCCGGCGGAGCGGGATCTATCAGCCGCGCCATCCCGTGGAATGGATTGCGGATCAGGAGACGATGGATGCCGTGTGCACCCTGTTGCGGGGCGAACCCATTCTGGCGCTCGATGTCGAAACGACGCTCGGCGAACCCCGGACGCTGTGCACGATTCAGCTTGGCATTGCGGGGCGCACGTATGTGATCGACGCCCTTGCAATGAAGGACCTGCGGGCGGTGCAGCGGCTGCTCGAGGATTCAGCCGTCGAGAAGATCATCCACAACGCCCAGTTCGAGGAACAGATGTTTGCAAAGCACGGCATCCGCATTCACAATGTGTTCGACACGCTGATAGTGTCGCGGAAGAAGCACCGCAAGGGGGTCGAGGGCGGCCACAAGCTCGATGACGTGTGCGAGCGTGAACTGGGCATCTACCTGGACAAGACGCTGCAGACGTCGGATTGGACCACCCGCCCGCTCTCGCCGGCGCAGTTGGCCTACGCGGCCGTGGATGCCGAAGTACTCGTGGATCTGTACCGCGCGTTCACGCCGCCCAAGCCCCCGGAAACCCTGTCGCTCTTCGGCGACTGAGCCCGCTACTTCTCCGCCGCTTTCTTCACCGCCGCGTCAAAGGCTTCATCCAGCGGATGGCCGTGAAAGAGGATTGCGCCGTCCTTGCCGATGACGAACGCGTATGGAATCGTGTTTACGCCGCGGGCGTCCATGTAAGCCTTCGCGGTCGCCACCTTGTCGTCGATGGCCACGGTATAGTCCATCTTGCTGCCCATCTTTTCCACGAAGGGTTTCACATCCTCCGGCGCCTCATCCGTGATGGCCACGAAGACCACGCTGTCCCGGTAGGTCTTCTGTAGCTCGGTCATGTGAGGAATGCTCACCCGGCACGGGGGACACCACGTCGCCCAGAATTCGACTACGGCGGCCTTCTTGCCCTTCAGGTCGGCGAGATTCACCGGCGCGCCCTTCACCCACTGCGCGATCTGCAACGGGGGGGCCGCTTCTTTCTCCGCCGATACCGGTTTCGTGGCGCAGGCGGCCGTCATCAACAAGATGGCTGTCATGGCAAACGCAATACGTTTCATTCTTTTTGCACTCCCGCCCGCGCACGCTCCGGCATCCGAATACACGCGGACATTCAATCTTGCCGTTTTTGTTTTGGATTCAAGAATGTCAACACATTCCCGGGCCACTTTCATTCCATCCCTCCCGCCCCGCCGTCCATCATGAAAACCGATGCCATTCTGCGCTACAATGGGCGTCGTCCGGCGGCCGCCCTGCGGAGGGATAGGATAATTGGTAATCCACCGGTCTTGAAAACCGGCGCCTTCGGGCTTGAGGGTTCGAGTCCCTCTCCCTCCGCCATCCCTTCCTGGACACGGAGTGGGCCGTCTACCCCTTCCCGCAATGGATGCGTTCGGTGAATCCGTGACGCTCCCCCTGAGCCGATGGCCGCTTGGAGCGCCCTTCGTATGGCAGGGCCAGACGCACGCCCGCTGCGATGCGCGGAAGTGCAGGGCCGAATGCACAACTTTATTTCACGGTTGACAGAAACTTGTGTCTCTCGTATGCTAAAAGTGTGACGAATGCTTGACCGGGCATGTTTAGGCCGGTTACGCGGAGAGGCGGAAGGGTGCACGGTTTGTGCGCGGGAATCATACGTTAGCCCAATTGGGCGGGGAGGGTGTTTGGTCATGTCACGAAAAGGGTTCACCCTGATCGAACTACTGGTGGTCATCGCCATCATCGGGATCCTGGCGGCGATCTTGTTGCCGGCCCTGGCACGGGCGCGCGAAGCGGCACGCCGCTCAAGCTGCCAGAACAACCTCAAGCAGTGGGGCCTGGTGTATAAGATGTACGCCGGCGAAGCCAAAGGTGAGCGATTTCCTCCCATGTTGGGCTATGCCGGGCCGACGTATGACTGCAAGACGGCCGGCTTTCCCCAAGACAATGCAAGTCAGTTCCTCATTGCAGTCGGACCCGACCTGCGCGGGATCTATCCCGAGTACCTGGCGGATTCCGCCATCTTGTTCTGTCCTTCGGATGCGGAAGACAAGCCGTCCGAAGCGGTCAATCCGCTGACAGGAAACGCGGACATCGCCACGCCGTGTTCGGATGAAACCCGAGGCCTTCAGTTGGTGGATGCGAGTTACCTGTACTTCGGCTGGGTCTTTGATCAGACGGAATGCTCGTCGCCCTTGTCCGGATTCGATTCACTGCTGCAATTCCTTGAAACAACTGCGGAAGGTGAGGGTCCGGGACAAATGATCTATACGATCGTGGATGCGTTGTGGCCGGCCTTGACAGGAGGCACGTCGCATGTGGACGAGGACCAGAATCTCAAGGACCACGATCTCATGTTGGGGAACGGCAAGGGCGACAACGTGTATCGCCTTCGCGAAGGCATCGAGCGCTTCCTCATCACCGACATCAATAGCCCGGCCGCCAGCGCCAAAGCCCAGAGTGAAATCTGGGTCATGGGCGACCTGCTCAGTACGAATGTAGCCCTCTTCAACCATGCTCCGGGCGGATGCAACTTCCTGTATCTCGACGGCCATGTGGCCTTTCTGAAATATGCGCCGTGCAATCCAGGCCCCGTAAATGAACCAGTCGCTCGTTTGGCCCGCGCCTTGGGTGGTTGAGTTCATTTCCAGGCTTCTCCCGCTCCCCGGCGTCCCTTGGCATCGGGGATTTCCTGCATTGACAGATGCGCGCTGTCTTGGCATGCTAAAGGTGCGATAATCGCTATCGCTGTGCCGTGCGCCGCGGAGCGGCGCACCCGTGGGTCTGCTGGAGGATCATTGGCGCGAACAATCCAAACTGTGGGAAAGGGGCAAGACATGAAAAGGCAGGGATTCACTCTCATTGAACTTCTAGTGGTAATAGCAATTATCGGGATTCTGGCGGCCATTTTGTTGCCTGCCCTCGCACGCGCTCGGGAAGCCGCCCGCCGCTCGAGTTGTCAGAACAACCTTAAGCAGTGGGGACTCGTGTTCAAGATGTACTCGGGCGAGGCCAAAGGCGAGCGCTATCCGCGGCTTATGGCGCGGTTGGGGCCGGAGGTGGATTGCGATAACCCCGCCTTGCCGGTGACGGACCCCGATGCGTTCACGCTGGCGGGCGGACCCTATGTCCCGTCCATCTTCCCGGAGTATCTGACGGATCCGAATATCGTGTTGTGCCCGTCGGACCCGAAGGCCACCACGAAGGATCTGGTCAATCCCGTCACGAATCAATCCGAGTTTTATCTTGCCTGCGACAATGCGGAGCGCGGCATGTTCCGGATCGACACGAGCTACGCCTATCTTGGCTGGGTCTATGACCGATGCGGCGACAACGACGACCCTCCGATGCAGATCGAGGGCCAGGATTGCCCGGCGCAGTTCGTCATGGCGGCCACTTTGCTGCAGAATGGCACCGAGGCGGAGATTGTACAGCGTTCCGATGAGGATGTCTCGGGCATTTCCCCCTATGGCAACGGCGGAGGCGATGTGTTGTACCGGTTGCGCGAAGGCATCGAGCGCTTCATGATTACGGACATCAACAATCCCGCCGCATCGTCAAAGGCACAGAGCGTCATCTTCATCATGTGGGACCTCCTGGCCACGGACCCGAACGGATTCAACCACGTTCCCGGCGGTTCCAACGTGCTCTACCTGGATGGGCATGTCCAGTTCATCAAGTATCCCGGCGATGCGCCGGCCGGAAAGTTGTTTGCCCAGGCCGCGAGCGCGATCGCGGACTTCTGATTTTCGGCAGGCCTCATTGGAGTCCAGGAGGAGCCGGGGGAACCGGCCAAGTCATGCGCTGTTCTTCCCCGGCCTCTCCTGCTATGCTGTCCAAAAAGCCTCCGGAAGGACAGGGCATGCGCCTGATCATTCTCTCCCGTGTTGCCTTTGCTGTCATGCTGTGCGGCGCAGCCGGTGCGCAGCGCGTCAATGAGTATCCCCAGTGCTGGCAACCCCTGCACGTGCGCGTGGAGAAGTTCGACGCGCTCATGCGGGGGAACCACTGCAATGAAGGCGTCATGATGCCGCATGTGGTCTTTCCGCCCGCGGGCGCCGAGTTGCCGCTGATCGGCAGCCAGGAGGACGCGGCGGATGAAACGTGCCAGTATCTTTCCGCCTATTCCTTCAAATACGCGGTCACGCAGCATCCTGCGGACCGCGCCGTCGCCGATCAATTCATGGATGCGGTGCTGCGCCTGGAGAAAGTCACCGGAGTTCCGGGCTGGGTGGCGCGGACCTTCAATCGCACCGATGCGCCGCTGTGGCATGAGAAGGTCTACTTCTTCCCGATGGAATGGCACGCCTCGCGGTCCATGCCGGGCTACCGCTGGCAGGGCGACCTGAGCAGCGACAAGTTCGTCAATCTCTGCTGCGGCCTGAGTGTCTATTTCGATGTCTGCGCCGACGAGGCCCACAAGCCGCTCGCGGCCGGCCTCATCGATCGCTTCGTCGGACGCATCGTGGACAACAATTTCCGGATGATTGACGTGGATGGCAAGATGACGCTGTGGGGGAATTTCTGCCCCGACCTGCCGCACGAAAACCTGGCCAGCCTCGAGATTCTGGCCGGGCTCCGCGTGGCCCATCACATGACCGGCAGCAGGCGCTATCTCGACGCCTACCGCCTGCTCATCGAGAAGCACCACTACGACGATGAGGCAATCCTGGCCAAGTGCCTTTGGCCTGAGGAATGGAAGACTTCATGGGATGATCATCTTGCGGTGAAGTCGCTCTATACGCTCCTGCGCTATGAATCGGACCCCGCCTTGCTGCAGAAGTACAGGATGTGCCTGAACCGCCACTGGTTTGACTGGAAGCGTCGGAACTTTCGCCAGAGCGAGGACGTGCTGCTCGCCGTGTACTATCAGGTGCTCAGCGGCGAGAAGGTCGTCGCAGGGAAGATAGCCCGCCGCCTGAAGCACATGAAAGGCTGCGCCCGCAAGCATCAGACCTTCAGGATTTACAGCGAAGACGGCCAACACGTCCTGGAGCGGAAATCCGGCACGGCCGAAACCAGTGCCACGCCCATGATTCTGGCCTACTGGCTGGGCCGCTATTGGGGCATTATCGACCCGCGGTGGTGAACGTCCGTCATCCGGCCTGATTCCGACGCCGGCGGCATTGCGCGTAGAGCAGGATGCCAATCATCGCGATGCCGTCCTTAATCTCGCCCTGCTCAACCATCCGCAGCGCCTCGTCGAAAGGAATCTTCCGGACTTGCAGATCCTCGGTTTCGTCCGGGCACGCTTCGACCTCCGACAGGCCCGTGGCAACAAACACGTAGCCGCGTTCGGAAGAATGACAGTTCGAAACGTGGATTTCACCGCCCAGCGGCTCCCAGTGCTCCGCCACGAGGCCCGCTTCCTCCCGCAACTCTCGCTTGGCCGCTTCGAGCGCCGTTTCGTCCGTTTCCGTGCCGCCCTCAATGATCTCCCAGGAGTACTCGTTCATCGTGTATCTGAACTGGCCGACCACATAAAGCTCCTCCTCCGGCGTGAGCGCGAGCACCCCGGCCGCCAGGCGGGTCTCGACCACGCCATAGATGCCGGGTTGGCCATCGGGACGCAACACTTGGTCCTCGCGCAGCGTGATCCAGGGGTTGCGATACACCAGACGGCTCTCCAGCGTGGTCCAGGGATTCGGCAACGGGGCCAGGGTGGTCATTGCGGCAACTCCTCGGTTGAATTCGGACAGAATCATACGCGAATCGGCGCGCGAATGGGGAGCTTGCAAAAGGAATATCAATTCGGTAAAATACCGTTTCTAACGAACGGTAGGTAGCGCTGCCGGCCGGCCAGTGGCCGCGTAGCGCACCTCGCGGTCTGGGTGGGCTTTGGGCGCGCCCGGCCGCCGCTAAGACAAGTCCGAATACTGTAGCCGCATGCGCTACCTGCGTCGGTGGTTTGTTTTAGTTGTCCAAGGCTCAACCTGGTAATGGAGGACGAAGTATGGGGACTGACGTGAAAAAGAGCATAAGCTCACTGATGGTCGAGAACCGGACCTTCCCGCCGGCGGCGGAGGTATCGGCGCGGGCGCACATCAAATCGTTCGAGCAGTACAAGCAGATGTACGACCGCTCGGTCAACGACCCGCAGAACTTCTGGCTGGAGATGGCGGACACGCTGTCCTGGACCAAGAAACCCACGAAGACGCTGGACTTTACGTGGGAAACCGACAAGCGGATCATCAATCACACGTGGTTCGAAGACGGCGAGCTGAACGTCTCCTACAACTGCCTCGATCGCCATTTGGGGACGCCCGCCGCAAAGAAGACGGCCCTGTTGTGGCAGGGTGAGCCGGAAGAGGACGTGAAGGCGATTTCGTACGAGGACCTGCACAGGGAAGTCTGCAAGTTTGCCAACGTCCTGAAGTCGCTGGGCGTCAAGCGCGGCGATCGCGTGTGCATTTACCTGCCGATGATTCTCGAGCTTCCGATCGTGATGCTTGCCTGCACGCGCATCGGCGCGATCCACTCGATCGTGTTCGGCGGTTTCAGCGCGGACGCCATCAAGGACCGCGTAAACGATTCGGACTGCAAGGTGCTCGTCACCTCGAACGTGTCGCTGCGTTCGGGCAAGAACATCAAGCTGAAGGACATTGCGGACGAGGCGATGAAGAGCACGCCGACCATCGAGAAGTGCGTGGTCGTGAAGCGCACGCCGGACGCCTGCCCGATGAAGGAAGGCCGCGACCTGTGGTACGACGACGTGATGGCGGCCGCGAGCGCGGACTGCGCCCCCGAATCGATGAAGGCAGAAGATCCCCTCTTCATCCTCTACACCTCCGGTTCGACCGGCAAGCCCAAGGGCGTGGTCCACACGACGGGCGGCTACCTGCTGCACGCGGCGCTCTCGCACAAGTACATCTTCGACATTCATGAAGACGACATCTACTGGTGCACGGCGGACATCGGCTGGGTGACGGGCCACAGCTACATCGTGTACGGCCCCCTGGCCAACGGCGCCACCTCGGTCATGTTCGAAGGCGTGCCGACCTATCCGGACGCCGGCCGCTTCTGGCAGATCGTCGAGAAGTTCAAGTGCACGGTGCTCTACACCGCGCCGACGGCCATCCGCTCGCTGATTCAGAAGGGCGATGAGTGGCCCGCCAAGTATGACATGAGTTCGTTGCGCGTGCTGGGCTCGGTCGGCGAACCGATCAATCCCGAAGCGTGGATTTGGTATTACGAGAAGGTCGGCGCGAGCCGCTGCCCGATCGTGGACACCTGGTGGCAGACCGAGACCGGCGGCATCCTCATCACGCCGCTCCCGGGTGCGCACACGCTCAAGCCGGGCAGCGCCAGCCGCCCCTTCTTCGGCGTGGATCCGGTGATCCTGCGCGACGACAGCTCCGAGTGCTCGCCGAACGAAGGCGGGAAGCTCTGCATCCGCCGTCCGTGGCCCGGCATGATGCGCACGATGTGGGGCGATCATGACCGCTTCATCGACACCTACTTCGCCATGTACAAGAACCTCTACTTCACCGGCGACGGCTGCCGCAAGGACGACGACGGTGATTTCTGGCTGATGGGCCGCATCGACGACGTCGTGAACGTGTCCGGCCACCGCATTGGCACGGCCGAAGTGGAGAGCGCGCTGGTCAGCCACGCGAAGGTGGCCGAAGCCGCCGTCGCGCCGATGCCGCACGACATCAAGGGCCAGGCCCTCTACGCGTACGTGACCGTGGTCGGCGGCGTGGATGAGACCGAAGAGCTGCGCAAAGAGCTGGCCATGCACGTCCGCAAGGAAATCGGCCCAATCGCCGTTCCGGACGTCATCCAGTTCGCGCCCGCGCTGCCCAAGACCCGCTCCGGCAAGATCATGCGCCGCATCCTGCGCAAGATCGCGGAGAACGCGATCGATCAGATTGGCGACACGACGACGCTGGCCGACCCGACCGTGGTCGAACAGCTGGTGCAGGGCCGCGCCAAGCTCATGGGCAAGAAATAAACCTCAATAAGCGACCTACCGGGAGCCGGACGCCGCTCGTGCGTTCGGCTCCTTGGCTAAACACAAGGGAGAGCGGAAATCATGTCGCAAGATAAGACCATGAACCGGTGGATCGTCGTCGCCGGGGCTATCCTGGTGCAGCTTTGCCTCGGTGCGATCTACGCGTGGAGCGTGTTCACCCCCACGCTGGCCAAGGCCGTGGATGCCGGCGGCTACGGATTCTCCAAGCTGCAGACGCAGTTGATCTTCTCCGTCGGCCTGGCCACCTTCGCGGTGGTGATGGTGATCGCGGGGCGCCTGCAGGCGCGCACCGGTCCCCGGCCCATTGCCATCCTCGGCGGGATTGTGCTGGGCATCGGCTACATGCTGGGCGGATTCCTCGGCAACTCTTTCATTAATCAATTGGTTTGCATCGGCCTGATTGGCGGCGCGGGCATCGGCCTCGGGTACGTCGTGCCCATCGCCGTCTGCGTGAAGTGGTTCCCGGACAAAAAAGGCCTCATCACCGGCCTGGCGGTGGCGGGCTTCGGCTTCGGCGCCACCCTGTGGGTAAAACTGGCGGGCGGATTCAAGACCCTGCTCTGGATTGTGCCGTGCGACTTCAAGGGGCTGCTGGCCACCACCCACCTCATGGGCCTGCCCGGCGTACAGAGCGTATTCCTGCTCTATGGCTTCCTCTTCCTCGTGCTCGTCGTGCTGGGCAGCATCGTGCTCATCAACCCGCCGGCCGGCTTCCGGCCCGCGGGCTGGAATCCGCCCGCCGCGGTCGCGGCCAGCGGCGCCGTCAATCTCAACGAAGGCGAAATGCTCGGCACGCCACAGTTTTACGCGCTGTGGCTCACCTTCATGGGCTCGGCGATGGCCGGGCTGATGGTGATCGGCTGCATCAGCCTCTTCGGCACCGACGCGCTGCAAGTCCGCTCCGCCTTGAGCGAAGCCGACGCAAAGACCACCGCGGCGACGGCCATGGCCCTCTTCGCCATCCTGAACGGACTCGGCCGCATCCTTTGGGGCGCCGCTTCCGACCGCATCGGACGGAAGACCTCGATCGTGCTCATGTGCGCCCTGCAAGGCCTGATCATGATTGGCTTCTACTACATCGGCGGAAGCACCCTCGGCCTCATCGTCGGCGCCTGCTGCATCGGCTTCAACTTCGGCGGCAACTTCGCCCTCTTCCCCGCTGCCACCGCCGATTACTTCGGCAACAAGAACGTCGGCACGAACTACGGCTGGGTCTTCCTGGCCTACGGCGTCGCGGGCATTGCCGGGCCGTTTATCGCCGGCCACTTCACCGACGCCGTGCCCAAGGGCGCCGAACTGGCGGTGAAACTGGACGCGTGGTTCACGCCGTTCGTGATTGCGGGCGTGGCCTGCTTCGCCGCCGGACTGCTCGCACTCACGCTCAAAGCCCCGAAACCCAAGAGCGCCTAATCGCGCGCCGATTTGCAGATGGACTCCGGCCGTGCGGCGCCGATCAAAACGGCGCCCCCCGGAGTCCATCTTCTTTTTCGGGAGCGCGAAGCGCGGCGATGCCCCCTCCGGCTTCCGAGGAAACCCCGGCGGCGCGGGAAAAACACACTGGTGCCCCCGGGCGATTTGTGGTATAAACTAGTTGAAACAGTGAAAATTCCTTCCTCTTAGGGATGCCCGTCCTGGAAAGCGGCAAGCCGGGACGGGCATATAGTTTGTGTGCGCGATCCGAACCCGAATCCCCGCCGCCGCGTCCCTGGGTCCGGCCATCACACGCGAAGCCCGCGATCCGCAGCGCCGTGCGCCCGAAATGCCAGCGGCAGCGCGGCCAGGAGATAGAACAGGGCGGCCAGAACCAAGGCGAATTTGACGGACGCACAGTAGAAGGCCAGCTCGGGCCAAGGAGAGACCGCGTGCCCGTCGAGCACCCGCAGCAGGGCCGTATTCTCAAGGGCGTCGAGAAGTGCGGCCATCCATTGCCCCCAGGCCAGGCAGCGTCCGAGGAGCACCCAGGCGCCCGAGGAGCGGTTGGAATACAGGGCCACGACGCCCAGGGCGATCAGGTTCGAGTATGAGAGCAGGAAAAGGTAATCGAGCCGGGTGTTCTTCTTTGCGGCCGCGATGCCGTCCTCACCCCAGGTGGACAGGATAAGTGCGGCCCGTTGCGGGGTGTGTGCCAGCTCGAACGCGACTACATCGTACGATACGCCCCCTGGATCGCGCTTGGCCGAAAACGTCTGGCCGATGCTGCCGAGCACGCCCCCAAGCACGAGCGTGGCCGCAAGGAAGAAGAGATAGGCGCTGCGAAAAGGCCGCGCGGTGAATCGTTCGAACGGATGCTGCATCGGTTCTCCCTCCCCGTCCGGCTGTCACAAGCTGTGCCTGGTTCAGGCAAGCTGTCACCCGGCTTTCGCGGTATGATATCATTCCTCTGCCGCACGAACTAGCCTTCAATGCGGCGAATCAGCGCGATCAGGCCGTCAAGACAGGGCTCCAGTGCATTCATGCTACGCAGCGTCCAAGCCATGCTCGATGAGATTGCGCCGGCCAGTCCGCGCGATGCCGTGGACGCCCGGCTCTCGCTGGTGCTGTCCATCGAATCGGCCTTGCAGGTCCTGCGTTATCTCATTGTCTTCCTGCTCGTGGGCCTCTACGCGCTCGACATTCATGTTTCGTACATGCCCGACCTGTGGCCGATAGCGCTGGCGGTCTTTGCCCAGAACGCCTTTGTCCACTGGGTCCTGTACACCCAGCGGTACATCCTCTTCGTGAGCCCGTTCAATTTCCTCTTTCATCTGTTCGCCTTGTCGCTGGCCGTCGGCTCGACCGGCGGCGAGGAGAGTCCGCTGGCCTTGGTTTATGTTCTGTTCATCATCGGATACTGCATCTACGAGCCGCATTTCCTGAATGCGATGTCCGTCACGATGATCACGTGTTCCGCCTACGCATTCACGGTGCTCGGGCGCTGGCTGGTCGAGGGTGTCAGCCTGGCGTACCCGCCCATCGGCCTGCAAATCAGCGTGATCTTCCTGTCCGGCCTGCTCATCCGCGCCCTCGGCGGGCTGCTGCGCCGGATGCGCATCGAAGCGCAGAGCCAGGCACAGGCGCTGGCGTCTTCGCGCGCCACGATCCGCGCGATCCTCGACAGCACGCCCGAGCCGATCCTGGTTTATGACGACAATGAATTCATCTCCGACGTGAACGAACGCGGCTGCGAGTTCTTCGGTGTTTCGCGCACGCAACTGCTGGGCGAGCGTTTCCGGTCGTACCTCTTCGACGACGGCACCCTGCCAAACCGCCTGGCCAACCTGCGCGCGCGCGGGGAGTATCACGGAGAAGTGCTGGTCATTACGCCGAGCGGCGAAGAGCGGAACGTCTCGCTGCGGGTGCGTTCGTTCATTCGCACGGAGCAGCGCTTCTTCGTGGCGATCATGCACGATATCACGCAGCAGAAGAACCTTCAGGAAGCCGCCCGGCTGGCCACGATGCGCCTGGAACAGATCAACCGCGAGCTGCAGCAGGTGAATCAGTTGCGGCGGGCCTTCTTCAACACGCTATCGCAGCGGATTCGGTCGCCGCTCTCGGCCATTTTGGGATTCTGCGATCTGCTGCTCAATGACGAATTGGGCGAGGTCAACGAGGATCAGCGCCATGCCGTGCAAGGATGCCGGCGCAGCGCACAGCGCATTCTGGCGCTGGTGGACGAGCCCTTTGCGCTGACGGCGTCAAACGAGGGGGCCGGACCCGGGGGGGATGCCGCCGCGGCGCGAGACGACAGGATGGTTTGATCGTGCGCCCGCGCCCGTGAGATAATCCGCTTTCCCCAAGTTGTTGCCTCAACGGCGAATTATCCTAGTGCAACTGTTAAGGAGAGATGCAATGTCCCGACTGGAAGGCAAAGTCCTTGTAGCGCAAGGCGGCGGGCCGACCGCGGTCATCAACCAGAGCCTGATCGGCGCGGTGCTCGAGTCACGCAAATACCCGCAAGTGACGCACGTCTACGGCGCGATTCACGGCGTGAGCGGCATAAAGAAAGAAGACTTTTACGACCTGACGGAAGCCACGACCCACAATCTCGAAGCCGTGGCCGGCACGCCGTCCTCCGGGCTCATGTCCACGCGCGACAAGCCGAGCCTCGAATATTGCCAGGAAATGTTCACGGTCATGAAGGCCCACAATATCCGCTACTTCTTCTACATCGGCGGAAACGACAGCGCGGACACGTGCCGCATCGTGAACGAAGAAGCGGCCAAGTCGGGCTATGAACTCCGTGTCATCCACGTTCCAAAAACCATCGACAACGACCTGCGCGTCACGGACCACTGCCCGGGCTTCGGGTCGGCCGCGAAATACGTCGCACAGGCCTTCGCGGGCGTCAACCTCGACAACCGCGCGCTGCCCGGCGTGTACATCGGCGTCGTCATGGGCCGGCACGCGGGCTTCCTCACCGCCTCCTCCATCCTGGCGCGGAAATACCCGGATGACGGCCCGCACCTCATCTATCTGCCCGAACGGCCGGTGACGAAAGAGCAGTTCCTGGCGGATGTCAAGGCCGCCTACGAGAAGCACGGCCGCTGCATCGTGGCCGCCTCGGAAGGCATTGTGGACCCGAGCGGCAAGGCAATCATCGAGCAGTTCACGGGCGGGGAGCGCGATTCGCACGGCAACGTGCGTCTCTCGGGCACCGGCGCCCTGGGCGATCTCCTGAGCGGTTGGGTGACGCAGGAACTGAAGATCAAGCGCGTGCGCGCGGATACGCTCGGGTACATCCAGCGCAGTTTCCTTGGCTGCGTCAGCGAAGTGGATCAGTTCGAGGCGCGCGAGGTCGGCGAAAAGGCCGCCCAATACGCGATTTGGCACAACCAGGACGGGTCCGTGGCCATGCGCCGCATCGGCGATTACGCCATCGAGTACTTCCTGACGCCGCTGGAAACCGTCGCACGGCACTCGCGTGTGATGCCGGACGAATACATCAATGCGGAAGGCAACGGCGTAACGTCCACTTTCGTCGATTACGTGCGGCCGCTGACCGGCCCCATGCCGCGCTATGAGCGCATTCATGCGCCGCGCGCCCCGAAGATTCTGAACAAGTAACCGGATTTCGATGCCTGCGAGCGGGGATCTCCCATGGGATCCCCGCTCGTTTTCTGTCGGGAGGCCACTGCTTGCGCGCGGGCGCGTCCACGGGGTACTGTGGTCCGGTGTGCCGTCCATGCCGGGACAGATGGAGCGACCTCGTCAGAAAGGGAGAGGCTATGACCCATGCAACTGTTGTGAGATCCTGGATTCCCATGCTCGCAATCCCGGCGATCCTGCTCGGCGCCAGCACAGGCCTGGCGCTCGAGAACACCGCGCCGCTCGAACGCGCACATTCCCACAACGACTACTCGCGCGTGCATCCGCTGCTGGACGCGTTGGATGCCGGCTTCTGCAGTATCGAAGCGGACATCTTTCTGATCAAGGGCGAACTGCTGGTTGCCCACCACGAAAAGGAAATCAAGCCCGGCAACACGCTTCAGAAGTTGTACCTCGATCCCCTGCTCGACCGGGTCAGGAGGAATCATGGACGCGTCTACCCGAACGGGCCGGTGGTGACGCTGCTGATCGACTTCAAGACGGAGCCGGAGGATACCTGGCCGAAGCTGCGCGAAGTGCTCGAGCACTACAGGGAAATGTTGACCGTGTTTACGAACGAGGGCACGGAGGCCAAGGCCGTTTCCGTGATCCTCAGCGGCGCCTCGCCTCGGAAACAGATCGCCGCGGAGGCGTCGCGCCTGGCGGCCATCGACGGGCGCCTGGGCGACATTGAGACGGCGCCTTCCCCCAATCTGGTGCCGCTCATCAGCGAGAATTGGCCGACGGCGTTCAAGTGGTTCGGCAAAGGCCCGATGCCCGAGGCGGAGCGGACGAAACTGCGGGAACTCGTGACGAAGACCCACGCGCACGGCCAGCGGATTCGCTTCTACGGAACGCCGCAATCCCTTGAATTCTGGAGTGAATTGTACGAGGCGGGCGTGGACCTGCTGAACGCCGACAATCTCCCGAAACTCCGTGATTTTCTGCGCTCGAAACAGCACGCATCCTGAAGGCCGGCCACGCACGTGGCCGCGGGAGAAGGCGAAATGAAGCCGTTGCGTATTGGATTTGTTGGTTTGGGCGGCATTTGCCGCGACCGGCATGTGCCCGGCCTGCGCAAGATTCCCGACGTGGAAATCGTCGCGGTGGTGAACCGGTCCTGGGCTTCGAGCGAAGCCGTAGCACGCGATCTGGCCATTCCCGAGATCTGCCGCTCGTGGCAGGAACTCGTCAACCGCGACGACCTCGACGCGGTATTCATCGGCACGTGGCCGTACATGCATCATCCCATCAGCATCGCCGCGCTGCATTCCGGGAAACACGTGTTCTGCCAGGCGCGCATGGCGATGGATTTCTACGAAGCCAGGGAGATGCTGGAAGCCGCGCAGCAATCGGGCAAAGTGGCGGCCCTCTGCCCCGTGCCGTTCGGATTGAGCGTGGATCGGACCATCGGCCGCCTCCTGCGGGAGGGCGCACTGGGCGACGTGCATCTCGTGCGCGTCCAGGGCCTGAGCCCGGTCAACATCGACCCCGCCGCGCCGCTGTCCTGGCGCAAGGATCACCGGCTTTCCGGATTGAACATGATCACGCTCGGAATGTACGTCGAGGTGATCCACCGCTGGTTCGGCTGGACCCGCACAGTAACGGCCCAGACCCAGATATACACGCCGTGGCGGCGCGATGCGCAGGACTCCCCGCTTGAAATGCGCATTCCGGATCAACTCCTCTTCAACGCGGACATGGACCACGGCGTGGTGGTGCAATACGTGATCAGCGGCATGGTCGCGAACGGACGCGACGCCATCGAAATACACGGAACGAAGGCTTCGCTGCTCTACGAGGTGGGCGAAGACCGGCTGTATTCGCTCCGGCCCGGCAGCCCGCCGGAACCCGTCGAGGTGGCCCCCGAAGACGCTTATGACGTGAAGGACTGGCGCGTCGAGCAGGATTTCGTGGATGCCATCCGCAAGGGAACGCCCTATCATCCCAACTTCGAGGATGGCATGCGCTACATGCAGGTGATCCAGGAGGTGCACGATTCGGCGACGCGCCAGCAGACGATTCATCTCGAATAGGACCGCGCCGCGACTCGGCCGGCGCGACCGACACAGGACAACACGGGGAGACAGCACATGGCAGAGAAGATTCGCTGGGGGGTGATTGGATCGGGGGGCATCGCGCGGCGCAGAACCATTCCCGAGGGCATCGCGCCCGCCACGAACGCCGCGCTTGCGGCCGTCTTCGACGTCAACCGCCAGGCGAACGAGGAAGTGGCGAATGCGTACGGCGCGCGGGCGGCGCAGAACCGCGAGGATCTGCTGGGAGCGGACGTGGACGCGGTCTACGTGGCGAGCCCGGTCAACGCGCATTTCGAGGACGTGCTGGCGTGTGCGCGCCAGGGAAAGCACGTGCTTTGCGAAAAGCCGCTGGGCATGACGCCGGGCGAAGCGCTCGAAATGACCGCGGCGTGCGAGCAGGCGGGCGTGCAGTTGGGCTGCGCCTTCATGATGCGCTTCCACGCGCAGCACCGGGCCGCGCTGCAACTCATCGAGGAAGGCAGGCTTGGCAAGCCGGTGTATGCCCGCGCGCAGCTCTCCTGCTGGTACCCCGCGATGCCGGGCGCATGGCGGCAAGTGCCGGAACTGGGCGGCGGCGGGTCGCTCATCGACATGGGCGGACACTGCATCGACCTGCTCGAGATGTTCTTCGGGCGCGTGACGCGCGTCTCCTGCCTGATCAACACGACGGTGCAGGACTATCCCGCGGAAGACAGCGCGGTGGCGATGCTCTGCTTTGAGAATGGCGCGTT
The DNA here is from genome assembly GCA_903837785.1 of Candidatus Hydrogenedentota bacterium. GTDB lineage: Bacteria > Hydrogenedentota > Hydrogenedentia > Hydrogenedentales > CAILVY01 > CAILVY01. The sequence goes on along the minus strand of CAILVY010000285.1, from coordinate 3,838 downwards.
GGGCTCAGTGGACACGTTCTTCTGCATCCCGGATAACAGCAGCAAGAACTTGCTGGAACTCTATGGGTCGCAGGGGAGCATTCTCGCGAAAGGAACCATCGGGCAGGGGATGTCGGGCGAAATGACGGCCTATCTCGAGAACAGTGGGGCCGGCTATGACGCGCAGCAGTCGCGGGCGGCCGGGGACGGCCACGTCATCGCACCCGAGCCCGTGAACATGTACCGCGCCGAGATTGAAGCCTTCAGCCAGGCGCTGCTTGATGGAAGCCCTGTGCTGGCCGACGCGGAAATCGGCGTGCGAAGCCAGCTCATCCTGACGGCTTGCTACGAGTCCGCGCGCACCGGCCGGGCCATTGCGATCGCGTAACGCGCGTCAAACACGCTGTTTGACGATGGCAAAGGGCGGCAAGGTCTTGTGCCCTTTGCGGACGGGATTCTTCGTGTAGTTCAGCCACAGCAGGCGGTGCGGCGCCACGAGGCTGACAAAGAGGTTGTCTTCCTGTCCGTCCGCCGCAATCATCGCGCGGGTGGCCTTCGAGAGTTCCTTCGACTCGGGCAGCCGCCGCGAAAGGAACCCGCGGTAGGCCGCGTTGTCGCCCTGTCCCGCAAAGCTCAGAATGCGCCCCGCGCCCAAGTCTGCCGTATCGCCGAACAATGCCGTGTGCGCGGCTTCGTCGCCTTCCACTGTGCGCAGCCGGCCCATGCCTTCGGGGTACGCCAGGAGCCCGCCCGACCGCACCCACGCGGTGATCTTCTCCCAGACCGGCGCTTCCGCGACATTGCCCTGCAGAAGAATGAGACACTTCACCCGGCCGAGTCCGCCATCGAGGATTTGTTGATCGCTCATGTAATCGAAGTCAAAACAGTCGCGCAACGGATGCAGCACTTTGAGGAATTCCGTTCCGCTCAGCTTGATGAAAGTCTCGGGATAATAGACCGCGACTTCCACTATAGGCTTGTACTGTTTGAACTGCTTCCCCCACCGGGCGAAGCTCATGAACGATTCCTCGCCCGCGAAGAGGTTGGGGTAGTAATAGTGAAGGCCCCGCGCCCCGGAGGCGGCCGCCCCGTAGATGCGGGCGATGACGCCCGTCGCATTAACTTCGCCGGCGGGCTCGAAGCTGCAATAGGCGCCGTACTGTTTGCTCGCGGAAGCCACCCAGCGCGTCAACGCGAAATTGGCCTTGTAGTCACTGGCTTCGTTGGTGATCCGGACGCCGCCGCCGATCTCGGCGGCGATCTTGCACTGATCGCCGAAATCCGCGCCGTGTTCCGCGGGAGCGTGCCCGCCGGTGCACAGGTAGATCTCGCCCTTCGGGAAGGACTTGCGCGTCTCCTGAAGCCAGAAGCGCGAAAACTCGGTCATCGATCCGATGTACCACTCGCAGAAATCGAGCCAGGCGCGATCGCTGGGCGCATCCTTCCTCAGGAACGGCTTGACCGCATTCAAATCAGCGTGCTGCGCCTTCCACGCCGTGTTGAGCGCATTCAGATCGGGATACTTCGCGCCAAGCCATTTCTTGAAACTCTCCACCGCGAACGGATCGCCTGCCCACAGGCCGGAATGCGTGTGGTACTTCCCGTGCGTGTCGGAAGTCCAATCGTCGCCCGACGCGATATAGATCGCCTCGCCGTAATTGCCCGTCACGCCGAGGAGGATGGACTCGATGACGCCGCTGTCGCGATAATGCTCGCAAAAGGCCTTGATGAAGCGCGCGACATGCTCCCGCAGGGCGGGATTCCAAAGGGATTGGACGTCAGACTGCTCTCCGTGTTCGAGACAGACGTAGCCTTGCGATCCCGGCTGCTTGTAGTACCAGTCCGGAAGGCTGTAGGCCGAGCCGACGATCAGGAAGGGCACCCATTTCAGCTTGTTCTTCTTGTAGACCTCGACAAAGGGATCGTAGACGCTCCAGTCGTATTTCCCCTGCTCCGGCTCGCACAGGTTCCATCGGACATAGCCTTCGTGACTCGTGACGCCCAGCGCCTTGAATCCGGACAAGGCGCCCCGGAGCGCCCGCACCTGCCGCTTCTCGTCGCCCCGCTTCGCCGGGTCGAAACCGCCGACAATGAGTTCACCGCCCTTGCCGATCTTGACGAGGCGCCGCAGCTTCCCCAAGCCGAGGGCGTCGTCCGGCGGCGTGGACGGCTTGTCGGTTGTGAAGCGCACTTCGCAGATATCGAGCACGGCCCCGCCGAGCCGGAAGTCCGCGCCGCCGTTCTGGCGCTTCTTGAAACCGGGCTTCTCCAGCAGAAAGACGGCCTTCTTCCATTTTCCCGAGCCCGAGTACCACCCGCCCCATTGATCGTCGCTCTGGCGATAGAGCACTTCCGGGCCGCCGTCGCCGGCGCTGTCGTATTCGAACGTGAGCAATCCGCCGGGCGCGCCGTCGTAGTACATGACCGTGGCGTACAGCGGCCCGCCGACACTGGCGGAAAAGGCTTCGGAAACGGCGAAGTAGAGATAGGCGGAGGGGGGCGTTGTTTCAGGCTTGTTGGCCAGGCAGGGCACCTCGCCTTTCTCCGTGGCGATGCTGCATCCGTCTCCGCCGTCCAACGCGTGGATGCCCTTCTCCTTGGCGCCCTCCGCGCCCATGACCCACGATGCCCCGTCCATGCCGGCGGCCCATGCGGTACCCGCAACCAACAGGGCCATCCACGCCGCCATATGCCTCGTCGCCATTCCGGGTCCCTCCCTCATCGTGCGGCCGGCCGCTCAGAGCCCGTCGCCGCTTTCATAGAAGTACTGATCCATCTCGAAGGCCGGGATCTCCGCGCGCACCTTGCCCACAGGCCGCGCAGGCACGCCCGCCATGGCCGTGTGCGGCGGCACATCGGAAAGCACGACGGCGCCCGCGGCAATCTTCGAGCCCGTGCCCACAGTGACATTCCCCAGAATCTTCGCGCCGGCGCCGATCATAACGCCCTCGTGAATCTTCGGATGGCGGTCGCCCACGGCCTTGCCCGTGCCGCCGAGCGTCACGTTGTGCAGCATGGAGACGTTGTTCGCGACCACCGCGGTTTCGCCGATGACCAAACCGTGCGCGTGGTCGATCAGGATGCCCTTGCCGATGCGCGCGGCCGGGTGGATGTCCACTGTGAAGACCTCGGAAATGCGGCTCTGCAGGAACAGGGCGAGGTGTTGCCGCTCATGGTTCCAGAAGTAATGCGCGGCGCGGTACGACTGCAGCGCGTGGAATCCCTTGAAGTAGAGCAGCGGCGTCGAATACGTGCGGCACGCCGGGTCGCGCAGGCAGACCGCCTTCATGTCCTCTCGGGTGGCCGCGCCGATCGTCGCGTCCTGCGAGTAGGCCTCGTCAAAGAGTTCGCGCAGGGTCATGGCCGGCAGGGCCACGCTCTCGAGTTTGCCTGCCAGATGAAAGCTCAGGGCGTCTTCCAGGCGCTTGTGCGCGAGAATCGTCGCATGGAGGAAGCTCGAGAGCATCGGCTCTTTCTGCGTGGCCTCGAGCGCCTCGGTGCGCACCGCCTCCCAAATCGGATCGGAACTTTTCCTGCTCATGACTGCATCCCTTCAGGCGGCGCACCGGCCGCGGCATCATGGTTCGACGATGACCCGCATCCCCGCGTGGCTCTCCGAAGCCTGGAAGGCTTCGGAGATGCGCGCAAGCGGAAACCGGTGCGAAATGTATCGGTTCATGTTGAGGGCGCCCGACGCGATCAGGCCGATGGCCTGCTGGTGGTGCCGCGGCACGCACCCGTGGGCGCCCATGATGTACAGCTCCTTGTAATGGATGATGTTCGTGTCCAGCGTGACCTGGCTTTGCGTCTTCGGCAGGCCGCCGAAGAAGTTGACGCGCGCGCGGTTCTTTGCCATGCG
>CAILVY010000284.1 GCA_903837785.1 Candidatus Hydrogenedentota bacterium | reverse complement strand
GCTCAACCAGCGCGGCGTCGAAGATGCCCATCACCTGGCCGTCGGCCTTCGCGGGATTCGTGAGCGGGCCCAGGATATTGAAGATCGTGCGTATGCCCAGTTCCGCGCGCACCGGACCCACATGTTTCATCGCGCCGTGGAGCGCGCGCGCGAAGAGGAATCCGATGCCGATCTCGTCGATGCAGCGGCCCACTTGCTGCGGCGTGGCATTGATGTTCACGCCCAGATGCTCGAGCACATCCGCGCTCCCGCACGGGCTCGTGGCACTGCGATTGCCGTGCTTGGCCACCGCCACCCCCGCGCCCGCCACTACAAGCGCGGCCGCGGTCGAGATATTGAAGGTTCCCGCGTGATCGCCGCCCGTGCCGCACGTGTCCACCAGCGGGCGCCGCCGGGTGATGACCGGCGTGGCCAGGGCGCGCATCGTCTGGGCAAACCCCGTGATTTCCTCGACGGATTCGCCCTTCATGTGCATCGCGGCGAGGAAGGCGCCTATCTGCGCGGCCGAGGCGTTTCCGGACATGATCTCGCGCAGCACTTCGGCCGCCTCGTGCTGGAGGAGGTTCTCTCGCCGAACCGCCTTGCGAATCGCGTCTTGCACTGTCATCGGGGTCGTCCGTGTTGAAAGGCTCCGCCCCGGCGGGGCCGGAGCGAAGCAGGCTTATGCGAGCAGGATAGAGAGGCCGGAACCGCCCGTCTCTCTACTTCTGGGGATACTTGATCTCGAGGTGCAGTTCCCGGAGCTGCTTGGACGTGACCTCGTTCGGCGCGCCCATCAGCAGATCCTGCGCCTTCTGGTTGAGCGGGAACGCGATGACTTCGCGAATGTTCGGCTCGTCCGCAAGCAGCATGACGATGCGGTCCAGGCCCGGCGCGATGCCTCCGTGGGGCGGGGCCCCGAAATGGAAGGCTTTCCAGAGGGCCGGGAACTTGTTCTTCACCACGTCCTCATTGTACCCCGCAATCTGGAACGCCTTGAGCATGATGTCGGGCCGGTGGTTGCGGATGGCGCCCGAGGACAACTCGATGCCGTTGCAGACAATGTCGTATTGATACGCGAGAATATCGAGCGGATCCATCGTCTCGAGGGCTTCCATGCCGCCCTGCGGCATCGAGAACGGGTTGTGCGAGAAGTCGACTTTCTTGTCTTCCTCGTTCCACTCGAACATGGGGAAATCGACGATCCAGCAGAAGGCCACAAGGTCCTTGTCGATCAGGCCGAGCTGATTGCCGAGATAGCCGCGAACCTTGCCCATGAGCGCGTTCGTCTCGGCGCGCTTGCCCGCGCCGAAGAACAGGGCATCACCGTCCTCCGCGCCCATGCGCTCGCGCAGGTTCTTCCGCTCGTCCTCGCTCAGGAACTTGACGATCGGGCCCTTCATCTCGCCGTCGCGCAGCGCAATCCAGGCGAGGCCTTTCGCGCCTTCGCCTTTGGCGAACGTTTCGGCGTCATCGAAGAACTTCCGGGGCTGCGCCGCGGCCCCCTTCGCGTTGATAACCTTCACCGCGCCGCCGGCCTGCGTCTGGCTGGCGAAGACCTTCAGTTCGCAGTTCCCGAAGAGGTCCGTGCAATCCACCATCTCCATGCCGAAACGCAGATCGGGCTTGTCGTTGCCGTACTTCTCCATCGCATCGCGATACGTGAGCCGCGGGAATTTCTCCGCCTGGATCTTCTTGCTCGACAGCTCCTTGAAGAGGCGCGTCATCAGCAGCTCGAGCTCGGCGAAAAGGTCTTCCTGCGTGATGTAAGACATCTCGATATCGATTTGATAAAACTCCCCCGGACTGCGATCCGCGCGGGAATCCTCGTCGCGGAAACACGCCGCAATCTGGAAGTAGCGGTCAAAGCCCGAGATCATCAGCAACTGCTTGAATTGCTGCGGGGCCTGCGGCAGGGCGTAAAAGTTCCCGGGATACAACCGGCTCGGCACGAGATAATCCCGCGCGCCTTCCGGCGACGAACTTGTCAGGATCGGCGTGTGAAACTCCGTGAAGCCCCGTTCCATCATGTGCTGGCGCACGAGCGCGGCCGTCTTCGAACGCAGCAGGATGTTTTTGTGCAGCCGGTCGCGGCGCAGATCGAGGAAGCGGTGCTCGAGCCGCGTTTCCTCCGGGCATTCCAGTTCCTGGTTCACGGGGAACGGCAACACCTCGCAGAGTGATTCCACCTTGAAGTCCGCAGCCACGAGCTCGATCTCGCCCGTCGGCATGTTCGGATTCACGGTTTCCGGCGTCCGCGCGACGACTTCCCCCGTCACCGTGATGACGTTCTCGTTCCGCACGTGCTCCGCGTCGTTGAAGAAGGACGATCCCGGGTTCACCACCACCTGCGTGATGCCATAGTGGTCCCGGACGTCGATGAAGACCACCCCGCCGTGATCGCGTTTGCGGTTGACCCAGCCCGACAGGCGGACGGTCGTCCCGGCATCTTCTTTGCGCAACTGGCCACAGGTATGGGTTCGATACGGATGCATGGGTTCCTCTTTTCACTCCCGCGGTAAAAGGCACGAAATTCGACGGAAAATGCGGAAAGCGTATGGTAACGTCCACACAAATCGATGTCAAATTCTACGGAAAAACACGCCGCCCGCCGGAGCGTTTTGAGGTCCGGCGGGCGAAGCAAGTCTCCGGGGGCTATTTCGAGATCACGCGGAGTTCGTGAATGGACCAGAAGGCGCCGGGGGCGGCGCCGGTCTGGACGATCTTGACGAAGCGGCCGGTCTTCGGCGCGAAGGTGATCTCGGTCACGGGCTTGTCGCCGGCGCCGGTGGCCACGGGCGCGCCGGGATTCTCCGGGTCGGAGAACACGAAGACCTGATAGCCGCGCGGGAAGTCGTTCCGCGAGGGGCTGCAATCGAGCCGGATGCCGGCCACGGACATCTCGCCGCCCAGGTCCACCTGGAACCACTGGCCCGGCGTTTGATCCCCGGCCGTATCCCAGCGGGATTCCATGTTGCTGTCAAACGCCTGCCGGACCCGGTCCGCCGCCGCGGAGGCGGTGGCCGAGAAGAAGTGACTGCGAATCTTGTCGGCGGCGATGGCGGCTTCTTCGGCCACGGCGGGGTCTTTCGCGCACGCCCGGGCGATCTCGAGCGCCTTGAGGTCCTTGAGTTCGCCGAGCCCGGCGAGGACGTGCCGCTTCGTGCTGGCGGAACCCGCGAGTGCGGCCGCCTTCGCGTAGAAGGCGAGCGCCTGCTCGGCCGGCGGATTCTCCGCGGCGCGCTGCAGGCGGATGGCGCCGTCGAGCGCTGTATCCCGCTGCCCGGGCTTCCGGGCACTTTCGGCAAGGGCAAGCAGATCCGGAATCACGTTGGGCGACGGCCATCCCGCCAACGCCTTGATTGCGGCATCCTGGAGGTCTTCGTCCTTCTTCGCAATGGCCTCGCGCAGCGTGTCGAGCCCGTCCCGGCTCCCCACCTCGCCCAGCACCTCGAGCAAAGCCACTTTCACCCCGGTCTTGTGTGCCCGCCCGTAAGCCTTCAGCACCTCCTTGACTTTGCCCTCTTTCCGTTCGATGCGCTTGGCCGCCGCCACCACGGCGCGCCGCGCTGCGTCCCGCGATTCGTCGGACCGGGCTTTGACAAGCAATCGCACCACCGCTTTCATGTCCTTGGGCGCGGCGAGGATGCCCAGCGCCCGGAACGCTTCCGAGGCCACGTCCTTGTCCGCCGACCTAGCTTCCTTGAGCAGCAAGGGCAGCGCGGCGGCCGTCTTGCGCTCGGCCAGGGCGCGGATCAGTTCGGCGCGCACCTTCGGTTCGGCGCTCTTGACGCTGCCCAGGAACGCGTCATCGACCCCCGCGCCGGACACGCGGTACAGGCTCTCGCGCGACACGCGGCGTTCCTCCCCTTCCGTGGCCGCCGCCCGTTGCGCCAGCACCACCACCGCGCGGCCATCGCCCAGAATCCCGAGCGCCTGAATCGCGGCCAGCCGCACCTTGGCCTCGGGACTGCCCACGGCCTGCGTCACGGCTTCGGTCGCGGACTTGTCGCCGCGCGCGGCCAGCGCCAGGAGCAGGGCCGCCTGCGTGTCGGGCTCAAGCCCGCCGAGGGCATTGATCAGCGCGCCGGTTGCGGCGCCGGCCGCAGGCGCAGCCACGAGGCCCAAGGCGGCCTGGCGCATGGCCTGTTCCTGCGACGCAAGCGCTTCCACAATGACTTGGGTGTTGTCGCCGCCCCGGGCCAGGATGCCACCCTGAAACGCAGCCGCGCGCACCTGCGGCGCTTCGCCCGCCACGGCCAGTGCCTGATAGATGCCGAGCGCGGCCTCTTTCTTCCCTTCCGCAAGGGACTGCGCGGCGCATTTCAGCCAGGAATCCACGAGCGCGGCGCGGGTCTTGCCCGCCTTGCCCGGCAACGCTTTCGCGATAGCCGCCTCGGCTGCCGCGCCCCCCGTCTCGCCCAACCCCACGGCCGCCGCCTCGGCCACGAGTTCGTCGCTGTCGCCCAGCAGGCCCGCCAGCACCGGAACGTTGGCCGGGTCACGCCGCGCGCCAAGGGAATTGACCACGCCGGCGCGCAGGAGGCCTTTGGTTCTGCCCAGGGCATCCACCAGCGCGGCGCCGGCCTCCGGGCCGGGGATCTTCTCGAGGGCGAGGCGTGCGAGGCCCGACCCGGTCTCGTTCGGCAGCAGGGCCGCCAGCGCCGGGACCTGGGTGGCGTTCCCGCATGCCGCCAGCATGCGGCAGGCGAACTTCTTCGCTTCAAACGTGACATTTGCGGACAGAAGCCCGGCCAGCCGATTCGCCAGGGTCTGCCGGGCGGTTTCGTTCGTGGCCGAAGCCATCACCTCGGCCTCGATATGATCGAGCGGGGCCGGGTCCTGCCCCACCTCATACGCGGACAGCGCCTGAAAAGATGCGTCGAGTCTGGCGTCCTGCGCCAACGCCCCCGCCGCGACCGCGAGCAGGAGCAGCAACATCACCGAAGAGCGTTTCATGGCGGCACTCCCTCCCACTTCGTTACGCGATGCGCCACGGGCTGCGCATGGCATACCCGAGCAGGCGGTTGGCTTCCGGATCGTTCACAAACACCTCCTTCGCCGGGTCCCACTTCAGCGAGCGCCGGAGATAGTACGCGATGTTCCCCATATTGCAGATAGTGGCGGTGCGGTGCCCGATTTCGACCGGGCAAATCGGTTCGCGGCGCGTGCGCACGGCCTCGAGCCAGTTGTCCTTGTGGTTGTCGCTGGCATAGAGGTGCGTTTCCCCCGGGCCAAGCGTTTCGTACTTCAGCGACGCGGGCTCCGTCACGAGGTACTGGCCGCGGTTGACGCTGACACGCCCCGCCGTGCCCACCCACTCCGTCGCCGCGCGGGCTTCGCCGCCCCCGTGATACATCCGGATGCCGTTCGCATAGACGAACGTCATGCGCTTGATGTCCTTGCCGTCGGGATACAGCACCTCGACCGGCCCCGTGTCATCCGTGCCGAGGCCCCATTGGGCAATATCGAAGTGATGCGCGCCGAAGTCACACATGCCGCCGCCGCCGAAATCCCGATAGGAGCGCCAATTCGGCCATCCGTCGAAGGACTCGGGCGGCGCCAGTTCGGCGTTGTACGGCCGGAAGGGAGCCGGGCCCACCCAGAAATCCCAATCCAAACCCTCGGGCGCCGCTTGCTGCGCAAGCCGGGCGTCGGGGAGGGGCGGCCCGCCGATATTCACAAAAACCTCCCGAACCGTGCCGATCCGGCCGTTCCTCACGAGTTCGCAGGCCTGCCGGAACGCCGTGTCGGATCGCTGCTGGCTCCCGACCTGGAGGATGCGGCCATAGCGGCGCACCGCCTTCACGAGCGCCTTCCCCTCCTCGATCGTGTGCGTCATCGGCTTCTCGAGATAGATGTCCTTGCCGTTGCGCGCGGCTTCCAGCGCAGCCAGGCCGTGCCAGTGGTCCGGCGTGGCGATGACGACCGCGTCGATGTCCGTCCGGGCGCACAATTCGCGGAAATCCACGTAGGCCCCGCAGCCCACGTAGGTCCCCGCGCCTTCCCGTTCAGCATAATGCGCGTTGACCCGTTGGGCCTGGCCTTCGCGGCGGCCCCGCTCGACGTCACAGATCGCCAGCACCTGCACGCCGGGGTCGCCCAGGAACGCCCCCAGGTGCCCTTTGGCCATCTTGCCTATCCCGATGAAGCCAATAGTGATACGGTTGCTCGCCGCCGCGGCCTTCCCGTTGCCGAGGGCCGTGCCCGGAACGAGACAGGGTGCGGCGACGGCCCCCGCTGCGAACAGGGCGCTCCGTTGGAGGAAACGCCGGCGGCTGATCCCTTTGGACATGGCAGGACTCCTTTCGCGAAATTCTCCACCCACTGCGAGAATAATGCTTTATAATAATCCCCATCGGGAGAAAGCACCAATTCGGTTCCGCGGTATCAATCCGCGCCACCCGGGAGGAGGTTCCATGGCCGTTGTAGACACCCCATGCATCTACGGTACCCACGAGGTCATCAACCAGCCGCCGATACTCAAGGACTACAACCTTTATACGATCGACACGCCGCTGGCCGAGGCCATCCAGCGCGAAGGCGCGGCCTGGGCTGAACCCGCCATCCGGGCCTTCGGCCTGAAGATGGGCAGCGAGGAATTCATCGAGTACGGTCGCCTGGCGAACACACACCTGCCCGTCCTGCAGACCCATGATCGCTTTGGGCACCGCCGGGACGAGGTGGAGTTCCATCCCGCGTGGCATGAATGCATGCGCGCGGGCGTGGAGGCCGAGGCCCATGCCCTGCCCTGGAATCAACCCAAGCCCGGCGCCCACGTCGCCCGCGCCGCCAAGCATTACATGCTGAGCCAGACGGAATCGGGCTGCTGCTGTCCGATCACGATGACCTTCGCGGGCGTGCCCGGACTCCGGCAGCAGCCCGAGATTGCCGAGGAATGGGTGCCGCGCGTGACCTCCACCCGTTACGACGCGCGGAACATTCCCGCGCCCGAAAAGCGCGGCTGCATCATGGGCATGGCCATGACGGAGAAACAGGGCGGGTCCGACGTGCGCGCGAACACGACCCGCGCCGTGCCGCTCGGCCCGGAAGGCCCGGGACAGGAGTACCACCTCACCGGCCACAAGTGGTTCGTGTCCGCGCCGATGAGCGACGTCTTCCTCGCCCTCGCGTACACGGACATCGGGCTCTCCTGCTTCCTCGTGCCCAAGTGGCTCCCGGACGGCACGCGCAATCGCTTCTTCATCCTCCGCCTCAAGGACAAGCTCGGCAACAAGTCCAATGCCTCGAGCGAGGTCGAACTCTGCGACACGTGGGCGCGCATGGTTGGCGAAGAGGGCCACGGCGTGCGCACGATCATGGAGATGGTGAATCACACCCGGCTCGACTGCTCGATCGGGACCGCCGGCATCATGCGGCAGGCGCTGGTGCAGGCGCTGCACCACGCCCGGCACCGCGATTCCTTCGGCGTGCGGCTCACGACGCACCCCTTGATGCAGAATGTGCTCGCGGACCTCGCGCTCGAATCCGAAGCCGTAACGACCCTCGTCATGCACGTTGCCCACCTCTACGACAAAGTGGCGGCGGACGAATCGTGGCGGCCCATGGTTCGCCTTGTCACCGCCGTGTCGAAATACTGGATCTGCAAACGCGCCCCGAACATGGTTTTTGAGGCCCTCGAATGCCTCGGCGGCAGCGGCTATGTCGAGGAATGCAGCCTGCCCCGATTCTACCGCGAGGCCCCGGTCAATTCCGTCTGGGAAGGTTCCGGCAGCATCATGGTGCTCGACGCCTTCAAGACCCTGATGCGCGAACCGGAATCCCTGCCCGCCCTGCTCGATGAACTGGCCCGCGCCAGGGGCGCCGACCGCCGCTTCGACGCATTTGTCACCACGCTTCAGAACGAGCTCGCCCGGCCGGAGGATATCGAAATCCGCGGACGGCGCGTCGCCGAGAACATCGCGCTCGCACTTCAGGCGGCCCTCCTGCTCCAGCACGCGCCCACCCAGATCGCCGACGCCTTTTGCGCCGCGCGCCTCGAACGCGACGCGGGATTCGCCTACGGCACGCTTCCGCGGGGCACCAACTTCCAGGCCATCCTCAACCGGGCCATGCCGGGGTGACGGACAGAGAAGGGTGACTCACCACGAAGGACACGAAGCTCCCGAAGGGAGAAGCATGGAATTTGACGCATTGTCGAACCGAGTGTTCGGGTGTGCCATGGAAGTTCATCGCCGTTTGGGACCGGGATTGCTGGAGTCGGCCTATGAGCAGTGCCTGGCCTATGAATTGCGTGAGGCAGGTATTGACTTTCAAACACAACTGGCTCTGCCGGTGCGTTACAAGGGCGTGCAAATCGATTGCGGATATCGGATGGTTCTGTAAGTCTTCATGTTCTTCGTGATCTTCGTGGTGAATTTCTTGAGCGTTTTCTCATCGCTGGCGGATTCCACGGTTATCGGCTATAGTAGAGACGTGCAATCCAGGGGTGCAACGGATTGCCGGGAGGGGCCATGGACCGGGAAGAAGAACTGCGGTGTCTCAGGGCCGATTTGGCGAAGCTTGCACGCCAACTGGAGCTCTTCACAGAACGCGTTGACCGGCTGGAGCGCCGTGCGCCGGAACCTGGGGAGCGGGAAGTGCGGCCTGCCATGCCGCCGCCGCTGCCACAAGCGCCGATCCTTGAGGCGCCTCTGGCGCCTCCGCCGGTCAGGCAACCCCTCGCGCCCATTCCGCCCCGTGAACCGGCCATCTTGTCCGCAGCTTCCACACCGCCCGCGGCACCGCCAAGACCCGCGCCCGTGGCGCAGCAGGAAGGCGTGATCGAACGTTTCCTCCGTGAACGCTTCGAAGAGTTCCGTGCCAAGAGCCGGGAAATGGGCTGGGAAATGTCCCTGGGCACGTACTGGCTGCCGCGCGTGGCCGTCCTGCTCATCGCGATTGCGGTGGTGTTCTTCACGTCGCTCGCCATCGAGCGCTGGGGCGCGCGGTGGATGCCGCACATCCGGGTGCTGGTCGGCTATGGCGTGTGCATCGCGCTGCTGGCGATGGCATGGCGCTCGGAAAAGAAGTACGCGGGACTCGCGCGCGTGTTGTATGGCGGCGGCTTCGCGGTGATGTATTTCGTCACCTTCGCCACGCACTTCATCCGTTTTGCGCGCATTTTCGAGTCCAGCACGACGACGCTGCTCCTGCTCACGGCGGTGGTGGCGGCCTGGGCGGCGGCGGCGCAATGGCGGCAATCCAAGGTGATCGCGGTGCTGGTGACCTCGCTGGGCCACCTGACCGTGCTGATAGCGACGCTGACGCTGGCACGGCCCGGCGGACCTTCAATGATGGGCCTCGTGGTGCTCGCGGCTGGCAGCGCGTTCTTCCTGCTGAAGAACCGCTGGTACTATGTCGCATCGATCGGCATCGCCGGCAGCTATCTCAACGACTTTGTCGTGCTGATGAAAGGCCAGGGCGTCAATCCATACACCGATTTTATGGGCGCGATGGGCGTGCTCACGGCCTTCGTGCTTATCTTCGCGCTGGCGGAGTTGTTCTCGCCGGAAGACTTGCGGCGCAACCGCGTGCCCACCTGGTTCCGGAGTCTCTTCGCCAGCGTGAACATGCTGGCCTTCTTCGCCCTCGGCACGCTCCTGATTGCCCATTACGAATTCACGCGGCCGCATCAGGACCTCTTCCGCTTCCTCTGCGCCGCGGTGCTCCTGCTCATCGCCCTCGGTTACCTGCGCCTGCGCACGGCCGACCCGCTCTACAACCTGTACATGACCACGGCGGTGGCCGTGTTCACGATTGGGCTCGCCACCCGTTACGGGGGCTCGACGCTCGCGGCCTCGCTCGCGGTGGAGACGATTGTGCTGCTGTGGTCAGCCCGGCGCTCGGGACTGCTCGTGTCCCGCATCCTGGCGCTGGCCGTGGCGTGCGTCGCGCTCGCCTATGGGATCGCGACCGGCGCGTTGCACGCCGTGGCCTATGACGCCCCCGACTACTGGATGCGCCTGTTCCAGGGTTGCCTGAGCTTCGCGGTGTTCTTCGCCGCGTCCCAACTCTATCAGCGCACGAACTGGGTGCTGCGCTCGCCCGATACCCTGCCGCTGCCTGCGGAAGGGCAGCTTCTCTTCTGGCAGCTCGATTTCATCAACGCGAAACCGGCCTATCCCGTCGGACTCCAGAAACCGCTCGAGGGCCTGTTGTTCCCCTACTTGTACGCACTGGGCGGCGCCGCCATCCTCCTCGCAAATATCCATATGCTCACCGCGGACGGGCATCGCTTTGCCGCGGCGGCGCTTGCTTCATCGATCGTGCTCGCCGTGGGGGTTCTGGTGGAATCGAGACCCTTTGCCGTCGCATCGCTCGCGCTGCTGCTGGTGGGAGCCGTGCCCGTGGGCACCCTCGAACTCTCAGAAACAAACGGCGCGCCGCGTTGGGCGGCCCTGGCCGGTCTCGCGGCCATGAGTATCATCGCGCTGAGTTCGGAGGCCGAACGCGTCGGGCCCCGGCAAGCCCTGGCCTTCCATCAGCATCGCGTGGCGCCCTACGCGCTCTACGGGGTTGCCGCCTGGCTTCTGGGCCTCCTCTTCGTGCGTGAATTCGCCGCCTGCAACGTGTCCCTGGCTTTCACGGCGGCCGCCGCCGTTGCGGCCGGCCTCGCCCTCCTGCTGCATCCCATGGCGCTCACGGGCATCACCACCGCCTACCTCGTTTGGGCCTGCGGCCTGTATGCCTGGGCCGTCAGCCCCGCTCCCGGATTGCAGTCCTGGAATTTCCACGCGGCCGCCTGGGCCATCGCGTTCGGCGCCTTGTTTGCCGACCGTTTCGTGGCCGAACGGCGGGTGCTCGCCCCGATGGCTTTTGTGGCGTGCGCCATCCTGGTCGCCAACGCCTGGGTTGCCCTGATGCTGTACCTCCGTGCGGCCGTGCCCACGTCCTGGCTGGCGCCGGCCGTGGCCGTGTCGAGCTACGCTTTCCTGGCGTACGGCGGAGGGTTCCGTTCGCCGATGGCCCTCTTCACCGCCGTTCTGGGCGCGGCCCTGGCTTCGCTCGGGCTGGTCGGACGCACCATGGATCTTCGCGGCTTCGAGGGGGAAACCGTCCTGGCGTTTGTGTTGCTCGCGGGTTTCTGGCTCCTCTGCGAACGTTTGATTTGGCTTTATCACGGGCAACTCCGGGAGAAACTCACTGCGTGGAACTTCCACGTGGTCGAATCCCGGGAAAAGGACTATACGCTGGGAATCCCGGTCGCCATCGCCACCGTGATGATCCTGGTCCTCTTGTACCGCGTCCCCTATCAGCTCGATTCGAACCCCACCTTCATCACGATGGGCTGGTTCGGCGTGGCCATCGTCTTGTACCTGCTGTCGCTTCCCTTCCATCAGGCCTTGTACCGCTACCTCGGATTGGCCGTCATTGCCTTGTCGCTCGCCCGGGTCTTCTTCATCGATATGAAGGAACAGGATCCGCTCTTGCGGGTTGCCGCCTTTGCCGTGCTTGGCATCGGCCTGCTCGCACTGAGCTACGGCTATTTCCAGTGGATGGCGAAGACACGGAAAATAGAGGTGGCTGAGTCTGATCCCGGCCCGAGTGACTAAGGAACGGGCATTTCCCAAGCCGGTCACGTGGTACCCTAATGCTTATGCCGCTTGCGGAGGAGTGAACCGTAATGCCGAAACGACGTCTTGTGAAGTGCTTCGTCATCACGTCGCTGGGGCTTGTCTTCCTCTTGATTGCCGTAATGGGGGTTTCACTGCACCGTTCCCGGCCAGTCTATATCGACCGGGTCGGTCATCTTGTTCCGGAACCACGCTTCGATCTTGGCAAGAAGTTCGCGGACGGGTTGCTGCGCGCGTGCAAGGAACGCGGTGAACCTGACGTCCTGGCAAAAGAGTACATCGACAAGAACGGGCACTTTACAGTGCCTGTCCACATGGTTCGTTATTTGACGCCTGGCAAAGATGCGTTTTCGGAGGGGCTGTACCGGTGGTGGACTGGTTTGCGGTATGTGTATCTCAATTCTGAGGGAGCGGTGGCCGTGGAAGCGCCCAAGGAAGCCGTGGCCGTGAATGATTTCTCGTGCGGTCTCGCGGCAGTGGCTACGGCGAAGGGACCATCCCTTATGAAGGGCTTTGGCGCCATTGGATCTTACACGCCGGACAACTGGGGATTCATTGACAAGACCGGGGCCTTCGTCATTCCGCCGAGATACAAAGACGTCACCGGTGTCTTGCGTTTCTCCGAGGACCTGGCCTGCGTCAGCGATGGCGAGAACTTCGGATTCATCAACAAGCAGGGTGAATGGGCGATACCGCCGAAGTTCGCAGGGGCGAGGAACTTCTCGGAAGGACTCGCGGCGGTGTGCACCGACCGTGGGTGGGGCTACATTAATCGCAGCGGAGATGTTGTCATCGCCGCACAGTTCTCCGCGGCAGAACCGTTCTCAGAAGGGCTTGCTCCCGTTATTCCCCGCGATACGGGAACCGCCAAAGACCCTGACAAAGACAAGCGGTCCCACTTGCGGTGCGGCTTCATCGACAAGTCCGGGGCCTTCGTCGTTCCACCCCAGTTCGATACCTTCGGCGAGTTTTCCGAGAGTCTTGCGGCGGTCGGAATCGGAAGACGCGGTTCAACGCGCTATGGATACATCGACACCCATGGCGCCTTTGCGATCCCGCCTCAGTTTGCCTCTGCAGGCCCTCTCCGCAATGGAACCGCCCGGGTCAACCGATCCACCTTGTTTTTTTGGCTGCTCTTGCGTCTACCCACCATCCGATGACGACAGGCAATGGAGATTCGGAGACGTTTCTCCTAACGATGGTGCTCACGATCTTTCATGAAATCCCGATACACCTGGAAATGCTCCGTATCCTCGTATGCGACGGCGCGCACGGGGACATGATCGAAACTGAGGATTTCCGCGCCGGGACAGGCCAGCAGGATGGGGGAATGCGTCGCCACGATGAACTGTGCATGACCTCCGGCGCTCTCTTCGGCGAGGAGCCGTAGCAGCTCCAGTTGCGTCTTGGGCGACAGGGCGGTTTCCGGTTCGTCGAGCAGAAACAGTCCCCGGATGCGGTAGCGCGACCGGAAGAACGACATCAGCGATTGTCCGTGCGACTGCGACACGAGCGAACGTCCCCCGAAATACCCGAGCATGGCCGGGTCAGACACCGCCCATTCGTCGAGGCTCTCCGCGAAATGCCGGAACGTATCCGATCCGAAATACGAGCCCGGAACGATGCCGTCCGCCCAGGAGACCTCCATGTACTGATGCAGCCGCTCCACGTACGGATTCCGCTCATAGCGCATGCGCCCGGTGTTCTTCCAGATATGGATGCCGCACTTCCGCGCGATCGCCTGCAGCACCGTGGACTTCCCGCTTCCGTTTTCGCCGACGAAGAACGTGACCGGCACGCGAAGGTCGATGCGGCGCGTTTCGCGCAGCACCGGCAGGGAAAAGGGATAGCCGGGATGCGCGGGGTATCGTTCGGGAAACAGGGTCAGTCCCTTCAGATGCATGCGTGTTCACCCTCTCCTTTGCCCGGCCTTAATCGTCATTGCGAGAAGCAAGTCTTCGAGCGACGAAGCAAGCCCTCCCGTCATTGCGAGAAGCGAGTCTTCGAGCGACGAAGCAAGCCCTCCCGTCATTGCGAGAAGCGAGTCTTCGAGCGACGAAGCAATCCCTTCCGTCATTGCGAGAAGCAAGTCTTCGAGCGACGAAGCAATCCCTCCCGTCATTGCGAGAAGCGAGACTTCGAGCGACGAAGCAATCCCTCGGCACTTGCGCCTTCCCTGGGGGATTGCTTCGTCGGGCTTCTCCCTCCTCGCAATGACGGGTGGGGTTCCTTCATCGGGCTCTACCATCCCCGCAACGACGGCTTGCCAAAACACTCCTTATTCAGGTGGATTCCATTAAGAACGCCACGGCACCAGCGTAAAGAAGCCGCCATCGCGGTTCAACTCCCGGCAACACCCGGCCTTGCTTCTCCCCGGAAGACGCACGAGGGAACCACTCTCTTCACTTACGAAAGCGGTTCCCCCGTATCCATATCCACATCACGCCTGTTCGACGAACTCGTGCAGGCGGTGGAAGACGCTGCGGTCATAATCGTCTCGCTCGCGGACTTCTATCACGTCGTAGAGCTTCTGCAGTTGCTTCACGACCTGGGGAAGGCGTTCGTCTTCGTCCACGAGAAGGAAGATGCGGCTGGTCTGGCCGTCCTTCACCGGGCCGCACAGGATGCCTTCGATGTTGAAGGCCCGGCGCGCGAAGAGCCCGGTGATGTGGGACATGACGCCCGCGTGGTTGTTCACTAACAGTTCGATGACGGGTTTACGCATAAGCCAGCTCTCCAACGATCATCTCGCGGTTGGGTTTTCCGGGGGGAACCATGGGAAGGACGTTTTCGGCGTGATGCACGGGCACGTCGACGACGCTCGGGCCGCGCTGCGCCAGGGCGCGCGCGAGGGTGCGAATCGGGTTCGCGTCGCCGTCCAGATCGAAGCCCGGCACGCCGAAGCCCCGAGCGATCGTGGCAAAATCGGGCGCCGTGTCGAATTTCGAGGCGTAGTATCGCTGCTCGTAGAACAGCTCCTGCTGCTGCCGCACCAGTCCGAGATGCTGGTTGTTCATGATCACGACCGTGACATCCAGGTCCAGTTCCGCCAGCGTCGCCAATTCCTGAATGTTCATGAGAATCGATCCGTCGCCGCTGACACACACGATCCGCTTGCCGGGATGGGCGAGCGCGGCCCCGATCGCCGCGGGCAGCCCGAAGCCCATCGTGCCGAGGCCGCCGGAGCTCAGCAACGTGCGCGGACGCCGGAACGGATAGCCCTGAGCCACCCACATCTGATGCTGGCCGACATCTGTCGTGATAATGGCGTCGGGGCCCGCCGTTTCCGCCAGATGCTGCAGAAAGTTCAGGGGATGCAGGGGATCCTCCGGTCCCGGCGTCACGAACGGGTAGGCTTCGCGCAGTTCCGCGACGCGCTGATTCCACGCCGTGCGCCCGTCCGCGGGCACCAGCGGCAACAGAGCCCGCAGCACGGTCCCCACATCTCCGACGATGGCGAGGTTGGACGCCTTGATCTTGTCGATTTCGGACGGGTCGATGTCCACTTGCGCGATGGAGGCGTGCCGGCAGAATTCCGCGGCGTGGCCCGTTGCGCGATCATCGAAGCGCGCGCCAAAGGCCAGCAGCAGGTCGGCCTCCTCGAGGATGAGGTTCGTGTAACGCGCGCCGTGCATGCCGAGCATGCCCAGATAGAGCGGGTCGCCGCAGGGGAACGCGCCGAGGCCCGCCAGCGTGGACGTGACCGGAATCGTGTTCTTGCGCGCGAATGCAATCAGTTCTTCGGCCGCGCCGGAGGCAATGATCCCGCCGCCGATGTACAGCACGGGGCGCTCCGCCCGCTGAATCATCTCCGCGAGCCGCGCCACGGCCTCCCGATCGCACGCGGGCGGAGGGACGGGCTGCCACGGCTCGGGCCACGCCTCGAATTCGGCCGTCTGCAACTGCACGTCCTTGGGCACGTCCACCACGACCGGACCGGGCCGGCCCGATTCCGCAATCTCGAAGGCTTTCGGCAGGATCTCGAGCAGTTCCGCGGCGCTGCGCGCGATGAAGTTGTGCTTCGTGATGGGCAGCGTCAGGCCGTACGTGTCCACTTCCTGGAAAGCGTCCGTGCCGATCATGGCGGTGCCGACCTGCCCGGTGATCGCGACGATGGGAACCGAATCCAGCTTGGCGTCCGCGATGGCCGTCAAAAGGTTCGTTGCGCCGGGCCCGGAGGTGGCGAGGCATACGGCGGCGCGTCCCGTCGAACGCGCGATGCCCTGCGCGATGAAGCCCGCGCCCTGCTCGTGCCGCGCGAGCACGTGCCGGATTTGGCTGTCCCGAAGGGCGTCATACAGCGGGAGATTGCATCCGCCGGGGATGCCCGCAACCGTCCTGATGCCCTGGCGCTCCAAGAGCGTCGTGATGATTTCCGCGCCTGTCTTCTTCATTCCGCTTCCTCCTGCGTGCGCCTGCCTTGCTGCGTCCGGCGGGGAGGAAAACGAACCGCCCCTGCCGGCCGCGCCG
>CAILVY010000283.1 GCA_903837785.1 Candidatus Hydrogenedentota bacterium | reverse complement strand
CCGGCGGCCCCCGCGGCCCCGGCGGCGGCGCCTGAGGCGGCGAAGTAGTCCGAGCCTGTTGTAAAACCAACACCCCGGTTGCCCGGTCAAAAGGCAATCGGGGTGTTTAGTTTTTCGCTCTGTTCCGCATGATGAATAGGAGCCTTGGGAACCGTGGCACACGGGAATGCCAAGCCAATAATGAAGGAGAGACTCACATGAGAAGCACGTGGCGGGGTTTGTTGTGCGTGTTCCTGGTGGCGGGGATTGCCGCCGGATGTGTCCATTCGGCCAAGGTCGTTCCCGGCAGTACCGCGCGCGAGACGGCGCATCCGACGCCGCTGGATCAATACGTGGCGAAGGCCGATCCCAACTTCACGTACACGCTGGTGCGCACGGACAAGCAGGATGATTTCACGACGTATGTCCTGGACATGACCTCGCAGCAATGGCGCAGCGCCGCCGAGGTCGACCGGCCCCTCTGGAAACATTGGGTGGTGATCGTGGTCCCCAAGAAAGTGAAATACCACACTGCGATGATGCTCATCGAGGGGGGCAGCAACCGGGACGACGCGGAACCTCCGAAAGGTGCGGATGGCATCATCCGCAAGGTTGCGCTGGAGACGCAGTCCGTGGTGGCCGAGGTCAAGATGATCCCGAACGAACCCCTGAAGTTCGCGGGTGAGGACCGTAAACGTACCGAGGATGCGATCATCGCCTATACTTGGGACAAGTTCATGAAGACGGGCGATGCCGAGTGGCTCTTGCGCCTGCCCATGACAAAGGCGGTGGTCCGGGCCATGGACACGGTGCAGGAGTTTTGCGCGACGAAAGAGGGCGGCAAGCTCAGCATTGACTCTTTTGTCGCGGCGGGGGCGTCCAAGCGCGGGTGGACCACCTGGACGACCACGGCCGTGGACAAGCGCGTAATCGCGTGCGTGCCCATCGTGATTGACCTGCTCAACCTGGTGCCCTCGTTCAAGCACCACTGGTCGGTTTACGGCTTCTGGGCGCCGGCCATCGACGATTACACGGAAATGCATGTCATGGACTGGCTGGACACGAAGGAATTCGAGGCCATGATGAAGGTTGTCGAGCCGTATTCCTATCGTGAACGCCTGACGATGCCCAAGTTGATTATGAACGGCGGCGACGATCAGTTCTTCCTGCCTGATTCCTCCCGTTTCTACATCAACGACCTGAAGGGGCCGACGTACCTGCGTTACGTGCCCAATGCCGGCCACGGACTGAACGTGTCTGCCGTGGGCAGTGTCACCTCGTTCTACAATGCCATTCTCACGAAGACGCCGATCCCGCAGTACACGTGGACCTTCCCCGACGACAACACGATTCGCGTCCAGACTTCCTCGAAACCCAGCGCGGTGAAACTGTGGCAGGCCACGAACCCCGATGCGCGGGACTTCCGCCTGGAGCAGTTCGGCCAGAACTGGAAATCCAGCGATCTGAGCGATCAAGGCGGGGGCGTGTTTGCCGGCAAGGTGGCCACGCCCGAGAAGGGCTGGACCGCCTACATGATTGAATTGACCTTTCCCGGCGTGAGCAAGTCGCCGTTCACGTTCACGAGCCCGATCCGGATAGTGCCGGACACGACGCCCTTCCAGTGGGAACCGCCGAAGGAAAGCCCGAAGGGTTTCCTTTCGAAGTAAACGGCCCTGGCTTCCATCCCCCCGGATAACCGGTGTTATCCGGGGGGCTTCTTTGTCGGGAGTGCCCAGCAGCCTCCGCTGCGGCGGGCGGGATTTCAACGGATTCCGCGAGTCTGCTATCTTGAGGCGAAGATGGGAATCATGGCGTCTCTGCCGCAGGGGCGCACGAAGGAGGAGCACAATGATGAATCGGCGTCAATTCCTGATTACGGCTTCGGCCAGTGTGGCCGTGGGCGCGATGACCTCCGCGCAGGGTGCGCCGGAGTCCGGAAAGTACAAAGCGTGCGTTATCGGGGACACGGAAGCGGGCGGCTATGGGCACAGCCTTCACATGGTTTTCGCCGGCCGGCCGGACGTTTCGATGCTCGCCGTGGCGGACCCGAACGAGGCGGGGCGGAGCAAGCGGGCCGCGGAATGCGGTGCGCCGCGCTCCTACGCCGACTATCGGGAAATGCTCGAGAAGGAGAGGCCGGACCTTGTGGCGATAGCGCCGCGGTGGACGCTGAAGCATAAGGAGTACTTTCTTGCGTGCGCGGACATGGGTGCACACGGCATCATGGAGAAGCCACTCTGCGTTGATTTGCAGGAAGCCGACGAGATGATGGCCGTCCTCGATGCGCGGAAGTTGAAATGGTCGATCGCGTTCAACATGCGCGCCACGCCCACGCTTCAACATCTGCACAAAGCGATTTGCGAGGAAGGGCTCATCGGCACCCTGCTCGAACTGCGGGGCCGGGGCAAGGAAGATCCGCGGGCGGGCGGGGAAGACCTGATTGTGCTCGGCGTGCATGTCTTTGATCTGATGGCCTGGTTCACGGGCGCGCGCCCGGACTGGTGTTTCGCGGACATCTCCTGCAATGGACAGCCCGCCACGCCGGACAAGGTCGGCGAGGCCACCGAGGGCCTTGGCCCGATCGTCGGCGACACAATCCACGCCTTGTTCGGCTTCCGCGGCGGGGTGGCGGGCTACTTTGATTCGGCGAAGAATCCGGACACAAAAGACACCCGCTTCGGCCTCGACTTGCACGGTTCCAAGGGCATCGTCACGATCCGCCTGGGCGCGGCGCCCTACGTGGCCTGGCTGGACAGCCCCATCTGGACGGCCAACCGTCTCGACCTCCAGTGGAAGGCCATTCCCGGCGCGCCTGCCTTCGCCATACACGACCCGCAGCGGGAAACGTATGCGCCCATCATCCGTGACTTGATTTCCGCCATCGAGGAAAACCGGGAGCCGCAGGTCAGCCTGAAGGACGGGCGAAACGCCCTCGAGATGACTCAGGCCGTGTTTGAGTCCTGCGTTCAGGGCGGGCGTGTGCCCATGCCGCTTCGGGACCGGACCCATCCGCTGAAACGCTGGGCGGCCCGGTAATTGGGCGGTGCACGGCCCCTGCCGGGGGCGCAGTGCCACCGCCAAAGACGGCGGGACGCAATCGTTTGAGGGTTCTTCCGGGAATTGCTATACTTCGGTGACTTTCTGGGTGTTCTTTCCCGCAAGATGGCACGTAAGGAGCTTGAAACATGTCTATTGCACCGCATGGCGGCGAACTGGTGAATCGAATCCTGACGGGCGCGGCATTGCAGGCCGCCAAGGAGAAGGCCCCATCGCTTCCGCGCCTGAAAGTGGACGCGTACACGGCGTTCGACATCGACGGCATCGCGAAGGGCATGTTCAGCCCGCTCAAGGGCTTCATGAATTCCGAGGAAACGCGGAACGCCCTTGACCACATGTATTTGCGCCCCGGCATACCCTGGACGATTCCCATTGTGCTGGGCGTGAGCCAGGAAGATGCGGACCGCCTGAGCACCGGCAGTGAAGTGGCTATCGAGGATGATCGCGGCGACCTGGCGGCGATACTTCACCTCTCCGAGAAGTACAGCGTGGACAAGACGGATTTCGCGCAGAAGGTCTACCGCACGACGGATCCGGCGCATCCGGGCGTGGCCTATACGATGTCGCTGGGGCCGGTCTTCCTGGCGGGCGAGTTGGACGTGCTTCAGGCGCGCGAAATCGAGTTCCAGGAAGTGAATCTCACGCCGGCGGAAACCCGCGCGGCCTTCGATGCGAAGGGCTGGAAACGGATCGTCGCCTTCCAGACGCGCAATCCGATCCATCGCGCCCACGAGTACCTGACGAAGTCGGCGCTCGAGATTTGCGACGGCCTGCTGATTCATCCGCTGATGGGCACGACGAAGAGCGACGACATTCCGGGCGACGTGCGCATGGCCTGTTACAAGGCGCTGATCGAGAAATACTATCCGCCGAATCACGCCATGCTTTCGATCATGCCGGTGAACATGCGCTACGCGGGACCCCGCGAGGCGATCATGCACGCGATCGTGCGCAGGAACTACGGCTGCACCCATTTCATCGTGGGCCGCGACCACGCGGGCGTCGGCAATTACTACGGCACGTATGATGCCCACTACATTTTCGATGAGTTCAAAGCGCAGGAACTCGGCATCACGCCGCTGTTCTTTGACCACTCGTTCTTCTGCCGGGCCTGCGGCAACATGGCCTCGATCAAGACCTGCCCGCATGGCAAGGAAGACCACGTTTTCCTGAGCGGCACGAAGGTGCGTGAGATGCTGGGCCGGGGCGAGGAGCCGCCCGCGGAATTCACACGCCACGAAGTTGCGCAGATCCTGATCCAGTGGGCCATGAGCACGGAAGGCAAGTAGGCATGGTTGTGCTGCGGATCGAAGGGGCCTGCGCGGACGAGGCGGCGGCGGCGGTGGCGGAACGCCTGAACGAGTGCGAACAGCAGGTGGCGGTCCGGGGCACCGAGGTGAGCTTTTGCGCTCCGAGCGCGTGTAGCGACGATCTGCATTTTGAAATTGATCCGAATGACCCCCCGCGGTTTGCCGCCGAGAAGATACTCGATGCCCTTGCGGGGAAGGGCCTGATTGATTTGAAAGACGACTGGATGTCCCCGGAGGAGGAGGCGGCGATCCGCGATCGGCTGAAGCGCCTCGGGTACATCGAGTGATTGGCTGAGCCATGATAGTCGGCGTAGATACAGTCCACGCCAAACCGGGTTATGAAGAACGGTTCATACGCCGCGTCCTGGAAACCGTGCGCGGCCTGCAAACCAACACCCGTTTTGTCGTTTTCACGTGCGAAGACAGCGCCGAGGTCTACGAGAGTTGGCCGCGGGTCATTGTCGGCGCGCCCGGGCGCGCGCGCCTTTCGGGAGCGGATGACATCGACCACGTGGTCCGCAAGTCCAAGGTGGACATGCTGCTGGCGCCGTTGGCGGCCGCTTCCGCCAGCCCCCCGGCACCGCAGGTGCTCTATGCCCTTGAACTCTCCGCGTGGGAACGGGACCCCGAGACGGGCAAAGCACCCGCGGCCAGGATCAAGGCGGCGAAGAAAGCCTGTGCCCAGGCCCGGGCGCTCTTTGTGCCGTCGGAATACCTCCGGCGCCGCTGCCTGGAGCTGCTGGAGGCGCCGATTGACCGCACGATAGTGGGGCCTCCGGGCGTGGACCCGGTGTTCAGCATTGTGCAGAAGCCGTTGCTGGACGACCCCTATGTGCTCCTCTTCTATGATGCGGCGACCGCGGCCTTTGTGCCGCAAGTGTGCGAGATTTTTGTCCGGCGCGAGAAGGAGTTTCCGCACACGCTGGTGGTTGCGGGTCCGATGCTTGAAGGGGAGCCGATTGCCTGGGGACCCCGGATCATTCGCGTGGATCAATGTCCGGACACGATTCTGGCGTCGCTCTTCCGGCACGCCGCGCTGTGCATTTACCCGGCGATTCACGATGGCAGCGCCATGCGCATCCTGGAAGCGTTGCGGGCCGGGGCTATCGTGGCGACGCCGCACGCGGGCGGCGCCACGGAACTTGCGGGGGATGCGCCGTTTTACTACAACCCGGACAGCTCGGCATCGATGATACAGGCCGTGCGTTGGGCGCTCGAATTGGAGGGGCCGCAGCGGAAGCAGCGCATACACATGGGCCAGGGGACCGCCGCCAAGTATGCCTGGGAGAAGACGGCGTGGAAGCTGCTCTCCGCCCTGAAACGATAGCGGAGTCGCGCGATTTTCCTTGCCTGAGGCTGAGTCCGCTGCTACGATGATTACAGCTGGCGGATATCGCCAGTGCAAGTAGAATGGGAGAAGTACACGATGCAGTTGCTCAAGAGATTCCTCAACTCCACTGCAGGCCGCGCCGCGGCGCTGGCAGCAATCACCACCTTGACGCTATCGGGCTGCCTCGGCGGCTGCATTCCGCCCATCAGTTTCAGTGCCACCCTGTTGAACAACGTCTCGCTGCCGCAGGAGATCATCCTGCTGGGCGCGGGAACCAATATCGACGTGACGACGGATCTCCCCCAGGGCGTCTGCAATTTCCCCACGCAGGAGCAGTTGCAGCAAATGGTCAGCACGTATGTCCCCTCGTTTCTGGTCAATCTGATCAAAGTGGACAGCGCCACGATTGACCGCGTGAGATTGACCGCATCGCAGGGCAACTTCAACGATTTCACCTTCGTGGGTCTCACGCTGTTGCAGGGAGACACGCGGCTGCCCCTGGGACAGGCCAGCTCGTCCAGCGGTTTGGGCACGTCCTTTCAACTCCAACCGGATGTGCCGCTGGACATGCTGGATTTTCTTCTGAACCGCGCGCCAGGCGAGTGCCTGAATGCGGAGGTCAGCATCATCGGGAAAGTGCCGCAGAACACACTGACTTTCAGCTTGGCGGCGGACATGACTGTCACGATCAGCCTGGGGTTCTAGCCGGCGTGCCCTGAGTATTGCCGCGCGGCCGGTTTCGCGGCAGGCGACAAGGAGGCGAACTGTTTCCGCGTGGATAGGGACAGCCAACAACAATCTTCTGTCACGCGGGACGTGCTGTTGCTGCTGCTCCTGGCCCTGGCCTATCGCGCGGCCTTTCTGCTGGCGATGCCGCGTGTCCTGGACACGGCAGACGCGATTCACTATCTCGAGTCGGCCGCCCATCTCTCTCGCGGGGATTTCTTTGGCATAGACCCCAAGATTCCCATCCTGTATCCGCTCTTGACCGCGTTGGCGCATCTTGTCTTTACGGATTTCGAGCACGCGGGCATGGCCGTATCGTTCCTGGCATCGCTGCTTACGATCGCGCCGCTCTACGGATTGGCGCGCGGGATGCACGGCCGCGCCGCCGCGCAGGTAGCGTGCCTGGCCTTCGCGATCTGGCCGTGGCTGGCGGATTACGCGTGCCGCGTGGGCAATGAGGCCCTCGGGACGTTCTGGTGGTTCTTGGCCGTCTGGCTGCTCGTGCGCGCGTTGCGTCGGGGCGGACTCTGGCTCTGGCTGGCGCCGGGATCGTTCTTCGCGCTGCATCTTACGCGGCCCGAAGGCACGTCAGCGATGCTTGCGGCCGTTGTCGCCGGCTTCGTGCTGTGCGGCCTGCGCGACCGCGCCGCCGTGAAGAGAATCGCAGTCTTCGGGGCGGTCTGCCTGGCGCTGCTGGCGGTCAATGCAATTTACGTGCGAGCCTTGACTGGCGTGGGCACGGCCAATTTCCGCATTGGCTTCATTCTCGAGGAGTTTGACTTCCTCCGCTTTGCGCAGACCGCCGCAAAGACCCTTTCGGATGTGCTTCCCGTCATGCTCGGGCCCGTCCTGCTGCTCTTTCTCGGGGTGGGGCTGTTTGTCCCGAGGGGCGAGGAACGCGACCTCCGCCTGGAGGCGTGTGTGCTCGTGTTTGTGGCCACGCAATGGGCGGCCAGCCTGTTCGTACTGTCGCCCGCGCCGCGCTACTTGATGACCTGCATCATCGCGTTTTCGACGTGGTCCGCGTATGGCATCGTATTCGTGTCGCGTCAGGCCGCCGCCGCGCGTTACGGCCGAATCCTGCGACTGATTCCGATGGGCGCGCTCGTGGCCACGATGTTGTTCCACACGCTGATTACTGTCGGCGCGGAACACCTGGGCCGTCAGCCGCGCGAGCCGCGCGAGTACAAGGCCGCGGGCCTGTGGATGAAAGAGCATCTGGCGCCCGGCCTCATCTTCTGCCGCAAGCCGCAGATCGGCTATTACGCCGCCATGCCTTCGACCGGCCCGGACCTGGCCGACTCGCTCGATGCGGCCCTGGCCCGCGCGCGGCAGGCGGGTGCGCGCTATGTGGCCGTGGACGAACGTTACACTGCGCAGGACGTGCCGGGCCTCCGGGCATTGCTCGACCCCGCGCATGCGCCCGCAAGCCTGCGCTTCCTGAAGTCCTTCGAGGATTATCCGAAGTCGCGGGTGGTCGTTTACGAACTGACGGGTTCCTGAGGAGCGGCGTGGATGCGGACCCTTGTGGTACATACGGGCGGCATCGGCGATTTCCTGCTTACGTGCCCCGCGATTGCCCGCCTGGCGAACGACGGCCCCGTGACACTCCTGGGACGCCCGGACCGCCTGGCGCTCGGGGTTGCGGGAGGGATTGCGGAGGCGGCGCACGATCTGGACAGTGTGGAGTTCTCCTCCGTTTTTGCCCAGCCCAGCTCGCGCCTTCGCAATTTCCTCGCGGGCTTTGAACGCGCGTTCGTCTGGATGCGCGATGACGATGGGGCCATCGAACGGGCCTTCAGGGAATCCGGCGTGCCGGAGGTGCGCTGCTTTCCGGGGCTGCCGCCCGGGACTTGGGACCGACATGCCTCGGACTATTACGCGGCGTGCGTTGGGGAGAGTGCTGCTCCGGCGTTCCGGCTCGCGTTGGCCCCCGGGTCGCCCGCGCGGGACATCGTCATTCATCCCGGCAGCGGAGGACGGCGCAAGAACTGGCCGGCGGGCGAGTTTGAGGCGCTGGCCCGGCTGCTCAGCACGCGGGGACGGCAGATTTTGTGGAGCGCGGGTCCTGCGGAGGAGGGCCTTTCACTGCCGGAGACGGGCGATCGTCTGCCGGAAATGCCCCTCGTGGCGTTGGGCCATGTGCTCGCGAACACGGCGCTCTACGTCGGGAACGACAGCGGCATCACGCATCTTGCGGCTTCCGTGGGTTGTCCGACGCTGGCCCTCTTCGGCCCGACGGACCCGCGCATCTGGGCGCCGCGCGGGCCGCAGGTCCGCGTGATACAGGGCCGGCCCTGGCCGTCGCCCCGGGAAGTGCTGATGGCCATTGAAACGGAGAGTCGCTTCGATTGACGCGCTTGCAGGGGGGGGTGCCGGGCGGCGGCGCGGCACCCGGATGGCGCCCGGAAGGCCAAGTAGAGTACGCGGCGCCGATCCTGCTAACATAGTGGCAACCCGAACCCCGACGGGCACCTTGGGCGGGGACGACTTAGCGAAGGAGAAATCTCATGGAAGGACGCATGTTCAATTTTTCGGCGGGACCCGCCGTACTGCCCCTGCCAGTACTGAAGAAGGCGCAGGAAGAACTGTTGCTGTATCCCGGCGCGGGCGCCTCCGTGATGGAGATCAGCCATCGTTCGAAAGCCTTCGCCGGCATTCTCGAACGGGCCAAGGCGGACATGAAGGCCTTGCTCGGCATTCCGGACAATTATCACGTGCTCTTTTGCCCCGGCGGCGCCACGCTTCAATTCACGATGCTCGCCATGAACTTCCTCGGTGGGAAGTCGGCGGACTACATCATGAGCGGATCGTGGGCGTCGAAGGCGGCGGGCGAAGCGAAGAAGTTCGGCACGGCGCGGCCCGCATGGAGCGGCAAGGACGAGAATTACGTTCGCATGCCCAAGAGCAGTGAACTGAGCCTGGATCCGGACGCCGCGTACGTCCACTTCACGTCGAACGAAACGATTCAGGGCACGGAGTTCTTCACGGAGCCGGAGACCGGCGGCGTGCCGCTCATCTGCGACGCGTCCTCCGATTTCATGTCCCGGCCGCTGCCCATCGAGAAGTATGCGATGATTTACGCGGGCGCCCAGAAGAACATCGGGCCTTCCGGCATGGCGGCTGTCATCCTGCGCAACGATCTACTGGAGCGCGTGCCGCAGGGGCTGCCGTCCATCCTCGACTATAAGGTCGTTGTGGAGAACGACTCGCTGTACAACACGCCGTCCACGTTCACGATCTACATTATCGGCCTGGTGGCCCAGTGGCTTCGCGAGGAGATCGGCGGGCTCGACAAGATCGCCGAGATCAACCGCGCCAAGGCGGGTCTGATCTACGATGTCATCGACAACAGCGGCGGATTTTACCGCGGCCACGCGCAAACGGACTGCCGCTCGCTGATGAACATCACGTTCCGCCTGCCGGACGAGGCCATGGAAAAGGAATTCATCGCGCAGGCGACCGCGGCCGGCCTCGATGGGCTCAAGGGCCACCGCTCGGTTGGCGGCTGCCGCGCCTCCATCTACAACGCCATGCCCGTCGCGGGCTGCCAGGCGCTCGCGGAATTCATGAAGGAGTATCAGAAGAAGAAGGGCTGAGCGCCCGTCCAGATGCATTTCGAGGCCCGGGGCATTCCGCCCTGGGCCTCTCGCTTCTTGCTACAAGCGGATGACCGGGGCGCCGACAGCTTCCGTGGCGCGCACCACGTCCTCGCGGCAAGTGAAGAGCAGAATCTGATTGTCCCTGGCGAGGGTGGCAAGGAGCCACATCGTGTGGTCGAGGCGGGCATCGTCATAGTTCGCGAAGGGGTCATCGAGGAGCATGGGGATGGATTCCCCGATCTGGCTCATTTCCTGGACGAGCGCGAGCCGCAGCGCAAGGTAAATCTGATCGACAGTGCCTTTGCTCAGGCTGCGCTCGGGATTTTCGGCAAGGCGGTTGTTCTGCGGCAGGCGCACACTGATCGTCAGGTCGCGGCTGATGAGCAGTTCGCTGTAGGCGCCGTCGGTGATCGCGCTGAGGTGGGCCCCTGCCCGTGTGGCGAGGCGCGGCGCGATGCGGGCATGCTTGTCCCGCGCGATGTCTTCAATCAGCGTCATGGCATGGCTCGCGGCGTCCAGTTCAAATTCTAGACTGCCCACGCGGCGTTCGAGGAAGTCCCGCTCCTCCTCGATCTCGTTGATTGAGCGGATCCCCGCGCTGCGTTCCGTCATGGCAATGTGCAGTTCGTGCTCTTCTTTCATTCGCGCGTCGAGCGCGGCCGCGGTTTCCTCGGATTCCGCCTTGAGCTGATCGCGGCCCTGCTTGGGATGCGGGGGCAGGGGGCCATCGGCGGCCACCGCGGTGCGGAGGTCGTGGATGCTTTCGCCGCGAAGGACCGTGTTGAGTTGTTCCTCGAGTGCGCGGCGCTTGGACCACACCTCCTGCAGTTCTCGCGCCTGTTTTTCCATGGCGTGCCACTGCTCGGGGGTGCTTACGCCGCCCGCCGCGAGTATCCGCGCCAGGTCCTGTTCGCAGCGTTCGACGCCCTGCTGTTCCTCCTCGAATTGCCGCGCAAGGGCCTGGACCCGCTCGCCCAGCAAATCGACGCGTCCCCGGCGTTCGCGCAGTGCGGACATCTGCGCGCGATAGGCGCGGAGCGCGGCGCCGGCCGTCTCATGATCGCGTTCCTCGGCAAAGCCGTTTTCGCGGAGGAAGGCGCGCATCTCCTGATTCACCTGGGCGATGGCCTCTTCCGTCTGGGCGCGGCTGTCCGCAAGGCGCTTGAGTTCGTTCTGGCCGCGGTCAATCTGGGCGCGGGTGTCATTGACCCGGCGTTTCACCTCGCGGTATTCCTGATAGCGGGTGATGGCGCCTGTCAGCGCCGGGGCCACGTCCTGTTCCTTCTCCACTTTCTGTCCGGCCTGGCCGAAGACGTCGCGCACGCGATCGAGGAGGCGCGGCACGCGCTCCTCATTCTCCGCGGCGCGCGTTTCCTGGTTCTCGAGCACCTCGAGGCGCGCGGCCAGTTCCGCGCTTGCGGCGCGATACTGATCATACATCGCCTCGAGTTCCCGGATAGTTTCGCAGTTGGACTGCTGCATGAGGCGCTCGATGAGTTCCGGCCCCTCGCCGTCCTGTTGTTCGAACAGCGCGAGTTCCTCGTTGCCCTCGGCGATTTGCCGGGTGAACTTCTTGATCTGCGCGCGGTTGTAGCTGAGCGCGGCCATGAAATAGGCAATCGCCGCCAGGAGGCCCGCGCCCGGCAGGAGGATCGCGCGGTTTGCCGTGATGAAGTAAGTGGACAGGACGCCGATGCAGAAGACGGTCGACAGCACCGCCATCCAGAGCAGCCCCGGGACTTTGTCGGCGCACTCCTGCCGATCCCCGTTGAGCGCCTGGACTGCGAGCCGTTTCTGGGCGATCTGCTCCGTGTGCATGCGCTTGCCCAGTTCGGATTCCCGCGCCCGCTCCGGGAAGTCGGGACAATCCCGGAAGAGTTCCTGCGCCGGGAGCAGCGCCACGCGGCGTTGGGCCACTTCGGCCCGGAGCCGGTCGCGCGCCGCGCATTCCTCATCCCGCGCGCGTACGGTGATGCTGAAGGAATTGGCGAGCTGGCTCAGCCACTCGATGGGATCCTGCCCGATGCCGGAGAAGTCCGGCAGGCGCGCGAGGGTCTCCTGATGCTCCTCGAATTTCACCCGCAGGTCGTCCGTGTTCGCCTCGACCTCGTGCATGCGGTCCTGAATGCGCTGCAGGGAGGAGTTCAGTTGTTCGAAGCTTGCCTCGAGCGGTTCGGGCAGTTCCCGGAACTCCGGAAGCAGTTCCTGTCCGAGCGTGGTGCGCTCCGATTCGGCCTGGCGCGCAATCTGATCATGATCGGCGCGGGTGCGCTCGAGATGGGCGCGGGCGGCGCTCAGGCGGTTGGCGGCCTGCTGCATCTCCTCGGTTCGAACGAGGGGGAAGTCGCGTGCCGCGCTCAGGGCAAAGCAATGCTGGGTGGCGGTGTCGATGCGGGTCGAGAGCGTCTCGGCGTCGTTCAGCCGGCCGGCCCGCTCATGCGCTTCCAGGACCCGCAATTCCTCCTCCAGCGCGGCGCGGCGTTGCCGCAATGCGGCGGTTTCGCCCTGCAGCGTGCGTCGGCGTTCCGCGAGCCCGGCCAGGGACTCGTGCACGGCACGCGCCTGCGACAGTTCCTCGTCCAGTTGCGTGAGCCGGGCGCGGGTGATCGGCAGGGGCTTCGTGCGGGCATTGGGCTGTCCGATGGCGGCAATCCGGTCCTGCAGGCGGCGCAGGGCGGCGTCCGCGGAATTGGCTTCCTCTCCGGTGTCCGCCAGCGAAAGCAGCTTTTCGCGGATTTGGTTGAGCGCGTCCTTGTCGCCGAGGTCTTCCAGCGTGAAATGGCCGATCGTGGCCGTGCTCATGAAGACGTCCTTGCTCACGCCGAGATGGATGGAGGCGAAATCGATCTCGTGGCTCCGCAGCCGTTCGAAATCGCCGGTAATGTCCCGGGCATGCGTGAGGTCGAAGACCTGCACGGATTCGCGGCGCCGGTCGAAGTTGCGGGTGATTTCGACATCGCGGCCGTCATCGAGCGCATACATCAGGCGTCCGCCGTAGACTTCGGGATTGTCCCAGGGCACGTGCAGTTGCTGCGAATCGTCGTAGAGTCGCTGGGTCGTGCTCCGCTTCTGCCCGTAGAGCATGTCGCCGATGAACGCCCGGATCGTCGACTTGCCCTGTTCGTTCGGGCCGACGATGACCTGGAGTCCCGGAACGAATTCGATCGCGCGTTTGGCCAGGCGGCCATAGCCGTCGATGTTTACGCGGCGGATTCTCATGCGGAATCCCTCTCCATGCCGCGGATGGGCAGATCCCGCCCGCGGTACGCGGCCAATCCCACCTGCCGGGCGCGCGCCAGCACGGCGCCCCGCGCCGCGTCGGGCGCATCGTCGACCTCCTGGCCGATGCGCG
This sequence comes from Candidatus Hydrogenedentota bacterium, assembly GCA_903837785.1. GTDB lineage: Bacteria > Hydrogenedentota > Hydrogenedentia > Hydrogenedentales > CAILVY01 > CAILVY01. The sequence goes on along the minus strand of CAILVY010000283.1, from coordinate 3,777 downwards.
CGATGAACGCGCCCATGGTGGTGTTCGAGCGGGCGAGCGAAGCGTAGTCCTCGACGGGGTGGGTTTCGTCCACGAGGTCCAGGAACACGAACTCGTCGGCGACCGCGTCCCGCACCGCGCCGAGGGCGTTTTGGATCGTGGGCTGAATCTCGCCCTGCAAGAGCACCCGGAGCAGTCGGCCCGGCTCGCCCTCCGGGGCGAAGCCGCGCAGCAGTTCCACCAGTTGCCCGGAATTCGTGAAGTCCGCGCAGTGCACCGTGCGCACGTCGTAGACCATGCGCGAGGATTCCACCGGCGTCGCCGTGACTCGGCCCGACGCGTCAATTTCGACTTCAAGGTAGTGATGCGGTCCGGGTTCGCCGAAACTGTGGCCCTCGGGCGCTCCCGAGTAGTACATGGCTGTTTCGAAACCGGGCACGGGAGTCATCGCGTGGAAATGGCCGAGCGCGAGATATTGCAGGCCGCTCACCGCCGCGCTCGCGGCATCGAAGGGCGCATAGCTCTTCTTGCCCGAGGGCTGCCGGCTCCGCTCGGAGCCGTGTGCCGCGGCCACATGGATGCGGCCGTCCGCGGGCACCCTCAGGCTGCCGAAGGGATTCATCGAGATGTCCGGGCCGTCGAAGGCGAAGCCGTGCACTGTCAGCGGCAGGCCCTCCACTTCCACGGAGCTCCATTCGGGGCGGCGGAAGATATGCACGTTGGCGGGCCAGGTTTCCGTGGCATACGGCGAACCCGTGACATAGGGATCGTGGTTGCCGGGCGCGATGAAGACCGGGATGGGGCGGATGGACTCGAAGGTGTCCCGCAGAAAGACAATCGTGTCCCGGCTGGCCCGTTCCGTATCGAGCAGGTCGCCGGGGAGGAGCACCGCATCCGCCGGCCATTCGGCGGCGCGCCGCATGATCCGGCGGAATACGTCGCGCAACGACTGGCGCCGCCGGTTCCCGAGTCCCGGAGGCATCCCAGCGCCGGCGAACGAGGCATCCAGGTGCACATCCGCGGTATGTATCAGTCGCATAAGCTCTTCCACCCGCCTGTGGTTTCGTCCGCTAGTGTGACAAATTCTCCCGGCAATTCCAAGTGTCCAGTTCCCGCGCATTTTGCCCCGCATGCGCAGGAAGCGCCCCGTGAACCCGGTCGGCCCGGCTTCGGGCTCCGGGCGCCGGGCAGGGCCGAAGCCGGTCATCGCCGCCGCGGCGGGGCTAACGGCGGCGTCGTCGCCTGATGCGCCACAAGAAAGGAGTTGACCCCCATCAGGGGCCGTGCTATATTTCCTATGGGGTTGATTTTACGGGGTGCATGGGGTCGGCGCCCGGGGAGACGTCGGGATGGAACCTTTCAGGAAAGCCTGCCGCACGTGCCGTCCATTGTGCCTGCTCGCGTGGATGATCCTGTTGCCAGGGCTCGCCCTGGCGGAGGCCGTGACAGTCGACACGCTCAACGATGTCCTGGACGGCGACACAGCGTCGATTGCGGCCCTGCAGGCAGCACCGGGACCGGACGGCGTGATTTCGTTGCGCGAGGCCATTGCAGCGGCAAATAACACGCCGGGCGCCGACGATATTTACTTTTCGGTGACGGGAACCAGTTATCTCTCAACACCGATGCTTGCATTAAGTGATACTACGGCTGGTACGGCTGTTCATGGGGGCGGCGATGTCAGGCTCTCGGGCATCTCTGAATCAGGAGATCACCAGATTGGCACAGGGCTGCAAGTCACCTCGTCCGATAACCTCTTGGAGGGTTTGACGATGGTTGGTTTCTCGCAGGCTCCAGCACCTGGTGGAGGGATCGTTCTACTGGGACCGCAAGCGACTCGAAATACAATCCGAAACTGCTGTTTCGGCTCGGATGGACCCTTGAATAATGAGTACAACTACACTGGCATATGGCTTACGGACGGCGCGTCCGATAACGTAATTGGTGGCCGGTTGCTCGAGGAAGGCAACGTCTTTCAAGGGAATGCCGGTGCTATAGAGATACATTCTGGCAGGAGCTGCTATCGAAACATAATAAGGGGAAATCTAATAGGAACGGACAAAGCGGGTCTGATTCCGGTGAACATATATGGAGGTGGTATCGGAATAGTAGGGATGGATAACGTTGTCGGGGGCGACAACCCCACGGATCGCAACATCATTTCCGGCAACAGACGAGGCGGAGTCTACGCGGAAGGTGACGGTAACGTAATCCAAGGCAACTACATTGGACTGGACATCACAGGTATGGTCGCACTGGGCAACGGTTATGACACGGGCGTCACCGTGGGTGGTGGCGCAGTGACTATCGGCGGCCCCGCGCCAGGCCAGGGAAATGTAATATCCTGCAATGAATACGCGGACATTCTGGTTCATCCCCGCACGCCCTCTGTGACCACAATTCAGGGCAATTTCATTGGTACGGACGCTTCCGGGACGCGAGCGCTATCTGCAAACAACTACGGAGTCCAATTCGGCAGCTTGGACGATAGAGTGGTTCTTGGCGGTTCCAACCCAGGCGAAAGGAATGTCGTGGCCGGACACGCGATAGGAATCCTCTTGGATGGCATGGAGGGCACTTCTCTGATTCAGGGGAATCTTGTGGGCACGGATGTGACGGGCACCGTCGCGCTCCCGAACGAGATCGGGCTGGCGTGCATATATGGCGGCAGTGGTTATCTCATCGGCGGCACGGAATTGGGGGCGGCAAACGTCATCTCCGGCAACCGGGTGGCGGGGATTTTCCTCGACGGCAGCCTGACGGAGCTCGCAACGAATAACGCCGTCGTCGGCAACCTGATAGGCGTGGACATTTCGGGCATGAATGCCTTGCCAAACGGCATCGGCGTCTTGATGCAGGGTTTCACGCCGTCGAATTCGGTGGGTTTGCCGGGGGCGGGGAATGTCATTTCGGGGAATTCGGTGGCGGGGGTGGCGATCTACGGGCCAGACAATCTTGGGAACTCTGTTCAGGGGAATCTGATCGGATTGGGGGCCGATGGCGTGACGCCGATAGGGAACGGGCAATACGGGGTGCTGATCACCGCGGTGAACAGCCTTGTGGGGGGCGCGGAGGCGGGGGCGGGAAATAGTATTGCGTATAACGGCCGGGCGGGGGTGAAGATTGCCGGCCCCGCCGCGCTTGGCAACACGCTCTCGCGAAACAGCATCTTTGCGAACGGCGGGCCGGGCATCGTGCTTGGGGATGGCGCCAACGCTGGCATGGCCGCGCCCGTGATTTCGATGCTGAGCCCCTTGCAGGGCACGGCGGCGCCGCTGGCGGTGGTGGAGTTGTTCGCGGATGAGGCGGGCGAAGGGCGAACCTTCCTCGACGCGGTCACGGCGGACGCAGCTGGCATTTTCAGCAGCGCGGTGGACCTGACGCCGTATGCGGGGATGACGATCCGGGCGACGGCGACGGACGTTAACGGGAACACCTCGATGTTCGATGACGACGACCTGGAGCCGGCTTCGACGGCGGATCAGAACCAGGACGGACAGATCAGCCTGTCCGAACTCCTGCGGGTGGTGCAGTTCTTTACGTCGGGCGGGTTCCACTGCGAAGCGGGAACGGAAGACGGCTATGCACCCGGCACGGGCGACACGTCGTGCGCGCCGCACGACAGCGACTACAACCCCCGGGACTGGCAAATCAACCTGAGCGAACTGCTGCGCCTCATCCAGTTCTTCACCTCGGGCGGGTATCACGCCTGTGCTGAGGGCGAGGACGGGTTCTGCGCGGGCGCAGGGTGAAGCAGCGCTTTCTCCCTCTCGTTGCCAAGTTGGACTTGGCAACGGG
>CAILVY010000282.1 GCA_903837785.1 Candidatus Hydrogenedentota bacterium | reverse complement strand
CGACGCCGCCCTGGGTCAGCATTCCCCATCATCACAGCCCTGTAAGGGCGAGAGACGGAGCGCCCACGCGAAATACAGGCAGGGAGATGCGGCTCGTGCCGTTGTGTCCGAATGGGTGTATGCAGTTGTGTGCGCCTTCTCTCGCACTTTCAGTGCTTCGATTTTTGAGGTGCCGGGTACCCGGGGCGGCGGGCCTTCGCTTCGCTTCCGCCCTTTGCCCCGGGCTGTATTATCTTGCCGCGCCTTCGGCGCTCCGGATTTCTCGCGCCTCGGACGCTCTGCTGGACGCGGCGAGGACGCCGCGTCTGCCCCTCCTGCACTCCCGCACGCGGGGTCCGTCAGTGACAGGATGAAACAGGCCGCCTCAATGGGGAACCACTGCATGCAGTGCGTCAGAAGGCCGGGGCGCAGCGGTCCCGCCCCGGCGTGCAGGATGCTGCTTTAAGCCAATGCGGGTTCCAGGATGCCGATCGCGTCCAGGATCTCCTCTTCGCGCGCCTCGACCGTCAGGGGTTCCTCGGCCGCCGCAATCGCACTGTCGGGGTCCTTGAGGCCGTGCCCGGTGAGGATGCACACAAGCCGGAGACGGTCGCCCCTGTAAGGCGTGGGATTGTCGAAGTAGCCGTTCTCCGCCAACTTGATGACGCCGGCGACGCTGGCTGCGCTGGCCGGCTCGGCGAAGATGCCTTCCGAACGGGCCAGGAGCTTGTAGGCTTCCTTGATCTGGTGGTCGGTGACCATGCCGATGACCCCGCCGGACTGATCGCGCGCTTCCTCCGCGGTCTTCCAACTGGCCGGATTGCCGATGCGGATGGCGGTGGCATACGTCTTGGGCTCAGTGACCGGATGGCCCAGCACAATCGGAGCGGAACCCGCGGCCTGGAATCCGAGCATGCTCGGGAGGTTTTCGGCCTTGCCCGCATTCTTGTACTCTTTGTAGCCGCGCCAGTAGGCCGTAATGTTGCCCGCGTTCCCGACGGGCATGGCCTGAAAGTCCGGGGCGACGCCATCAAAGTCATCGACGATCTCGAACGCGCCGGTCTTCTGCCCTTCGATGCGGTAGGGATTCACCGAATTCACGAGGCAGATCGGATGCTCCTTGCAGATCTGCCGCACGAGCCGCAGCGCATCGTCGAAGTTGCCCTTGATCTGAATCACCTTGGCGCCGTGAACCATCGCCTGGGACAGCTTGCCCAGCGCAATCTTCCCCTCGGGAATGAGCACCGCGCATTTCAGCCCCGCCCGCGCGGCATAGGCCGCGGCGGACGCCGACGTGTTGCCGGTCGAGGCGCACATGACCACGCGGAAGCCGTCTTCCACGGCTTTCGTGATGGCCATCGTCATGCCGCGATCCTTGAAAGAGCCGGTGGGATTCAGCCCTTCATACTTGAGCCAGATGTCGAGCCGGGGATGAATGGCCGCGCTGAGGTTCTGGGCGGGGACCAGGGGCGTGGATCCTTCGTTCAAGCTGATCACCCGGGTGCTTTCATGCACCGGAAGGTACGAGCGGTACCGTTCGATCAGGCCAGGATTTCGCATCAGGCTCTCTCCCTCCTACAGGACCCGCAGCACGTGCGTGGGTTCGATTATGCAATCCAGGGCGTCGATTTCCGATTTCGCCGCCATCACGCTGGATTCTACCGTTTCATGGGTCATCAAAACCACATGCGCGTCGGTCGTCTCGTCTTCCTCTTTCTGAATCAGCGACGCGATGCTGACGCCGTGCTTCCCGAGTATCGTACAGATGCGGCCGAGCACGCCCGGATGGTCTTCCGTGGTGAATCGGAGATAGTAGCGCCCTTCGAGAAGGCCGATGTCCCGCACCGCGACGTTGTGCGTATACCGGAACGGCAGGGTCACGGGACCGCCGGTGCGCTGCGCTATGTCCACGATGTCGCTGACCACCGCGCTGGCCGTCGGATACTTGCCGGCGCCCCGGCCGTAGTACAGCGTCGATCCCGCCATGTCGCTCTCGACGTAGATGGCGTTGAACTCATTGCGCACGGAGGTGAGCAAGTGCGCTTCGGGCACGAGCGTGGGATGAACCCGGGCTTCAATCTCGCCGTCCACTTTCCGGATGATCGCCAGCAGCTTGATCTGGTACTCCATCTCCTGCGCGTACTTCACGTCGAGGCGGCTGACCCGGGTGATCCCCTCCACGTAGATGTCCCCGAGATCCACGCGGGTGCTGTGGCAGAGCGAGGTGAGGATCTGGCACTTGTGCGCGGTGTCCCACCCCTCGATGTCGAGGTCCGGGGGCGTCTCCGCAAATCCCTTTTCCTGCGCCTGCTTCAGCGCAACGTCGAATTCGAGCCCCTTGCGGGTCATCTGCGTGAGAATGTAGTTGCAGGTGCCGTTCAGGATGCCATAGACCGCGTGAATGTGGTTCGAGGCCAGCGATTCACGCAGGGTTTTGATGATCGGGATCGTGCCCGCCACGGCCGCCTCGAAACGCAGTTCGACGCCGTTCTTCGCCGCCGCCTCGTTCAATTCGGCGCCGTGCTTGGCCAGGAGCATCTTGTTCGCGGTGACGACATGCTTGTGCGCGTTCAAGGCCTTGAGAATGAAGGCCTTGGCCGGTTCAACACCGCCGATCAACTCGCAGACCACGTCCACTTCGGGGTCCGCAAGCAGCGCGTTGGCGTCCGCGCTCACCTTGACGCCGTCCAGATCGAGGTCTTTCAGCAGTTCCTGCCGCAGTTCCGCCACATGGTGCAGCGACACCTGAACACCCGCCTTGTCGGCGATGACATCGGCGTTTGAGGACAACAGTTCAATCACGCCGCCGCCAACGGTTCCCGCGCCAATTACTCCCACTCTGCAAGCCATGTAGCACCTCTTTCTGTTCACAGACACCGCTATGTTTCGAGGACGCCCAACACGTCGCCCACGGCGATTCGATCGCCTTCGCGCACGCGTTGCTCTACCAGGGTTCCACTTGCCGGACAGGGCACGACAAACGCCGCCTTGTCCGTCGTCAGTTCGAGCAAGTCATCCCCTTCCTTCAACACCGTGCCGGGCGCCGCCAGCCAAAAGGAAACCGTGCCGCCCGCCACCGCATCGGCATCGTCGCCGAGGCTCGGCAGAATAACATCAACCCGCATGAGCCACCTTATCCCTTGTTATGCGCATCAGGTCCTCGGAGCGGTATGAACTCCGAACAAAGGGCCCCGTTACGGCAAACGCGAAACCCAATTCATACGCGAGCGCCTCGTAGGATGCAAATTGTTCCGGCCGCACAAACTCGGCCACGGGGAAATGCTTCGGAGTCGGGCGCAGGTACTGGCCGATGCTCACGACGGAACAGCCCGCCCGCCGCAGATCTTCCAGCGACCCGCGCACCTCTTCGGCCGTCTCTCCGCAGCCCACCATCAGACCTGACTTCACAAACGTATCCGTGGCACGGGCGGCCGCCGTCCGAAGCACCTCCAGCGAACGTTCATACGAGGAGCGGGGGTCGCGCAGCACCGGATGCAAACGGCGCACGGTCTCCAGATTGTGGCCGAAGACGGCGGGCGACGCCTCCAGCACCCGTCCAATCGCGCCGGGGTCCCCGGAGAAATCCGGCGTGAGCACCTCAACGGTCGTTTCGGGCGTGCGTTCCTTAATCGCCGTGATCGTGCGCGCGAAGTGATCCGCGCCCCCGTCCGGCAGATCATCCCGGGTCACCGACGTAATGACCGCGTGCCGTAACCCCAGCCGCGCCACCACTTCCGCCACGTTCTCCGGTTCATCGGGATCCATGGGGGGAGGCGTGCCCGGGTTGACCGCGCAGAAGCGGCAATGCCGCGTGCAGGCGTTCCCGAGAATCATCAGCGTCGCCGTCCGCCGCGTCCAGCACTCCGCCTGATTCGGACAATGCGCGCTTTGGCAAACCGTATGCAGATGCAGCCCCTCAAGGAGTTCTTTGACCTCCTTGACCTCCTTGCCCATGGGCCAGGAACGACGTATCCACTCTGGGAAGGTGCTCGCATGCATAATCATAACGCCAAGCTGCTGATATCCAAGGGATTATAGCAGTCACCCGGTGCGCTTCGCTACCTCGCGGGGGAGGGCAGGCAGCGCGGGCAGTCAGCGCCGCCCATACAAGCGCATCACTACCGACCCGAAGACGCAACCCGCGCCTGTACGTCATAGGGTTCGGCGGCAATAATCTCGGCCTCGACGAAGGTTCCGGGGGGCAGTGGTTGCTCCGATTCGAGGAAGACCTTGCCGTCGACTTCGGGCGCTTCGGCGGCACTGCGGCCCACGTAGAGGCGGCGTTCTTCATCGAATGATTCGACGAGCACTCTTGTGCGGGTTCCGACCCGCGCCTGATTGCATTCTTCGGAGATGAAGAACTGTTCCTGCATGACGGCGTTCCAGCGCTTCTGCTTTGTGGTCTGCCCCACCTGCCTGGGCGCGCTGCCCGCGGGGGTGTCTTCTTCCTGCGAGTACATGAACACGCCCAGCCGCTCGAAACGAATCGTGCGAATACCTTCGAGCAGGCGCTCGAATGCCTGCGGCGTCTCGCCGGGGAACCCCACGATCATCGTGGTGCGCAGGGTGAGTCCCGGGATCGCTGCGCGGAGCCGCCCGGCCAGTGCGGCAGTATCCACTTCGCGGAAGGGGCGCTTCATGCGGTGCAACACTTCCGGGTCAAGATGCTGGAGCGGGATGTCGAGATAGGGGACGATCTTGGGCTGCCCGGCCATGGTCTTCAGGAGCGCATCCGTGACGCCGCCGGGATAGCAGTACAGGCACCGCACCCAGAAGTCGCCGTCCAGGGCACACAGGTCCCGGAGCAATTCGGGCAGGCGGTAGTCCTTCCAGCGGTCAGCGCCGTAGACGGAGATGTCCTGTGCGACGATATTCAGTTCGCGCACCCCCTCGCGGAGCAGGGCGCGGGCCTCTTCGAGCAGGATCTCCGGCGGCACGGAGCGCAGCTTCCCTTTCATGCGCGGAATGGAACAGAAGGTGCACGCGTGATTGCAGCCGTCGGCAATCTTGAGAAACGCATACGGGAGCGGCTCGAAGCGGCGTCGGCGCAGGAAGCGGTAGATGTCCACGCGGGGTTCCTGCTCGACGGCGTTCTTTTCCGCGGCGGATCCGCCAAGGATCAACTCCGCCATTCGTTCGAACTGCCCCACGCCGACGATCCCGTCGATCTCGGGAATCTCCTTCATGAGGTCGCTGGAATAGCGCTGGGCGAGGCATCCCGCCACATACAGCCGGCGCGGATTTCCCCGCTCGCGCTTGCGATCCGCCAGTTCGACGAGACGCTCGACGGACTGCCGCTTGGCATCGCCGATGAAGCCGCAGGTGGTGACCACCACCGCGTCCAACGGCGTCTCCGCGTCAATATCCTGTTCGGACACAATCTCGCACCCGCGATCCTCGAGCAACCCGGCCAGGTACTCGTTGTCCACCGTGTTCTTGTCGCAGCCCAGTGTAATCAGTCCAATGCGCATTGCCGCTCCCTGCTTGACAGCATCGCTTCTTTCCGGGTACATGTTATCGGTCCGTGTCGTGTGAATCCAGAATCCCACCCGCTGGCGTAACCACCGGCAAGGTGATCTGAAGACGCTGGCGCATGCCCGCATCACCCGCATCAAGGAACTGTTATGGTACTCCGCATTCCGACGATTGTCATGTTGATAGCCTCGAACCTGTTCATGACCTACGCCTGGTATGGGCACTTGAAGGACCTGAAGGGAAGACACGTGGCGGTCGCAATTCTTGTGAGCTGGGGCATCGCCTTCTTCGAATACTGTCTCCAGGTTCCCGCGAACCGGATCGGCCACCACTACTTTTCGCTGAGTCAACTGAAGATTCTGCAGGAAGTTATCACGATGTGCGTGTTTGCCGGTTTTGCCGTGGTTTACATGAAGGAGCCGTTGCGTTTGGATTTTCTGTGGGCGGGCCTGTGCCTTGTGGGGGCGGCATACTTCATGTTCCGGGGAATCGCCTAGTTGCCATGCCAAAGTGTAAAAGCAGCGAATTTGACAGGGCGGGGCCCGAAAGAGTCCAATGAATGCGAAATCCTATGAGCATGGGATGCGGTTTAGGCCATTGGTCATTGCGGGGGCTAGTAAGGAGCGACGAATGTCAGGTGTGGACGCGGAACGGGATGCTTTTTACAAAAACGCACGCTACGACCTGCCGGGACCGCTGGTAGGGATTCGCGTGCTGGAAGTCTCCACAACGTGGGCCGGCCCGCGTTGCGGGTGCGTGCTTGCAGACTACGGGGCGGACGTGATCCGGGTGGAACTCGAGAAGGTTCCGGACATCACACGCAGGCTTCCGCCGATGCTGCCGGGCTCTCAGCCGCCCGATGGTTTCCTGCATGCGAGCGCAAACAAGAACAAGCGCAGCCTCAGTCTGGACATCCGTTGCGAGGAGGGCCGGGAGGTGTTCATGCGCCTGCTGCCGCACTTCGACGTGGTGCTGGAGAATTTCAAGAAGGGCACGATGAGCGGCTGGGGTTGCGGCTACGAAGACTGCTGCAAGGTGAAGCCCGACATCATCTATGTCTCCATCACGGGATTTGGCCAGTTTGGTCCCTACTCCGAGCGGCCGGGCTATGACCCCGCCGCCCAGGCGTATTCCGGATTCATGTGGCTGAACCGCCACAATGCCGAGGACGTTCCGTTGCGCGCGCCGACCTTCCTCGCGGATGAGCTGGCGGGGTTGCACGGCGCGCTGGGCGCCGTGGCGGCGCTGCGGCATCGTGAACGCACCGGCGAGGGCCAGCTTGTGGACGTTTCACTGCTGGACGCGGCGATGGATTCAAGCACGGGCCTGCTCGCGCTGGCGGCGGCAGGCATCACGATGCCGCCGATGGGCAACCCGATGCATTTCGCCTCGCCGACGGGCATATATCCGTGCAAGGATGGGTTTGTCTATGCGGGTGTCCTGCTCGACACGCACTGGAAGATCATGGCGAAGATGATCGGACGTCCTGAATTGGCGGATGACCCGCGCTACGAGAGTTTCATGGGGCGGATCAAGCACCGGCCGGAAGTGGACGCGCTCCTGGGCGAGTGGTGCAAGCAGCACACCCGCGAAGAAGTCGTGGAATTGTGCCGGGTGCACCAGATTGCGGTGGCGGCGGTATGTTCACCGCTGGAAGCGGTGAACGATCCGCATGTCCAGGCGCGGGAGGCGTTCGCCACGATGCAGACGGGCGAGAATTCCTCGATTCGCCTGAGCAATCCGGCTCCGAAGTTCTCGAGAACGCCGGTGCGGACGCGGACGCTGGCGCCGCAACTGGGCGCGGACACGGAAACCATATTGAATGAAATAGGCATCACGCCCGAGGAATGCGCGGCCATGCGCGCAAGGGGAGTGATCTGACCAGGGAGGCCGGACGTCATGCCAGACAGTGCGAATCCGCCGATTGACCGGGAACAACCTCTGAGCATCGCGGTATTTGGCGCTTCGGGCGACCTGGCCATGAAGAAGATTTACCCGGCGCTCTTTGTGCTGTTTGCGCAGGGGTATCTCCCCCACCGCTTCAAGATTTTCGGGTATGCGCGATCCGCACTTTCCCAGGAAGAGTTCCGCGCCCGCGTGGCGGAGCACCTTTACTGCCGCAGCGCGACCGCGGCACAGTGCAACGACCTCTCGGCGGCATTTCTCGCTTCCTGCGAGTATCTTCACGGCCCCTATGACTCCGTGGAGTCGTACCAGAGGCTGGGCGCGGCAATGGCGTGCTTCGGGGCAGACCCGGCGGAAAACCGCGTCTTCTATATGTCCATTCCCCCCTTTCTCTTCCTTCCGGTGGCGGACACGATGCACGCGGCCGGATTGGAGCAGCGCCCGGCGGGCGCGTGGTCGCGGGTGGTACTGGAGAAACCCTTCGGCAGCGACCGCTCGTCGTCCGATGCGCTGACCGAGCATATGGCGCACGTGTTCAGCGAAGAACAGACGTACCGAATCGACCATTATCTCGGCAAGGAAGTGATCCAGAACCTGATGGTCCTGCGCTTCGCCAACCTCATCTTCGATCCTATCTGGAACCGTTCCTGCATCCATCACGTTTCCATCTCGTGGATGGAGGACATCGGCATCGAAGGCCGCGGCGGCTACTTTGATCAGTACGGCATTATCCGCGACGTGATGCAGAACCACCTCCTGCAGATCATGGCGCTCGTGGCAATGGAAGAGCCCATCGGCCTGGACGCCAAGCACGTCCGGGACGAGAAGGTGAAAGTGCTGAGTTGCGTCCCGGCGCTGACGTTCAATGACATCCTGGTCGGCCAATACACCACGGGCGTCTACCGGGGCGCGGTGCAGCGGGGCTATCTCGAGGAAGAAGGCGTCGCGCAGGGCTCGGTCACGCCGACGTACGCGGTCGCGGCACTGCGCATTCGGAACCGCCGCTGGGACGGCGTGCCGTTCCTCATCCGGGCAGGCAAAGGCCTGAATGCGCGCCTGACCGAGATCCGCATTCGCTTCCGCGAGGTTCCCGGCAACATCTTTGCTCGGAATGCCGAGTTCCTCTCGCCGAACGAACTGGTGATTCGCGTGCAGCCGGACGCGGGGATTTCGTTCAGCATTGTGAACAAGGTGCCGGGGCTGGACATCACGCTGGCGGACAGCGAACTCAATCTTCGCTATGAGTCGGCCTTTCAGGCGAGTATCCCGGACGCGTACGAGTGTCTCTTACTGGACGTGCTCCAGGGCGACCGCAGCCTCTTCATTCGCGCGGACGAGCTGCAGGCGGCCTGGGACATCTTCACGCCCGTGCTGCACGACCTCGAATCGTGCCAGATTCGCCCGCAGGGATACGCGTTCGGCAGTGCGGGCCCGACGTCCGCGGTGGCGCTCGCCGCCTTGCACGGCGTTGTGTGGTGAGTCCAGCTCCCGATCCGGAGGATGTGTGACATGATGACGTTTCCCACGAGTGTACGCGCTTTCGACTCGGCGAAATCGCTGTGCTGCGCCGTCGAGGGGCTGCTGAGAACAGAACTGGAGCGGCCGTCGAGCACGCCCACGCTCCTCTTGCTCTCGGGCGGAAACACGCCGCTGCCGGTTTATCGGAACATCGCCGCGACGCCTTCGCCGGTCGCGGAGAATGTCCACCTGGGGTACACCGACGAGCGCTATGTACCGGCGGACTCGGCGGAAAGCAATTACGGCAACTCGCGCGGAATGATCGAGGCGCTCGGGTTGCCGTTCGAACGCGTGCACCGGGTGCATACGGACTTTCCGATCGAGGACGCGGCGCGCCGCTATCATGAAAGCCTGGGGGAGTTCCTGGACTCGGGCGGAGCGATTTCGCTGGGGATTCTGGGCATCGGACCCGACGGGCACACCTGCTCGCTGTTCTCGCAGGCGGATTTGGACCGCGGCGCGGGACGTTATGCGTCGGCCACTTATCGCACGCCGGGGCCGAATCGTGTGACAGTGACGCCCGGGCTGTTGAAGCGGGTGGACCGGATCATCCTCCTGGCGGCCGGGGAAGAAAAGGCGGCGGTTCTGGCCCAGTTGATCCGGGACCCGGCCTCCGTCACGGCGGGGAAAGCCGTCATGGAGTGCCGGCACGTGGAGGTGTGGCGGGCCTAGACGCTACTGCTTCGAAGCGGCATCGCCGTTCTGGAGAATCTGATTCACCTGGTCCAGCGTCGTGTTCAACGGCATGTTCAGCAACAGATTGTCCAGGTCGCCAATCATCTGCATCAGCGCGCCCAGCCCGTCCTTGACACTGTTGTAGACTTCCTCGATGGCGTTGAGGTTGTCCGGGTCGGCCAGGAGTTCGTAGAGTTGGCGAAGCGCATCCAGGGCCTGCATCTGGATGTCATATCCCGCCAGCTGTTCGTTCGTGACGGCGGCGCTTTGCACGAGCTGGACGCCCAGTTGTTCGACCGCGCGGTAGATTTGCTGGGCGGTGTCCACGTCGCCGATGGACTCATAGTATCGCCCCTGCTGGATCAGCGAGCGGCTCATGTTGCTGATGTCCGCCGATTCGGTGGAACCGAGCGTCGAAGCCGCAACATACGCGGCCGCATCGGAGGACATGCCGCTCATGGCGAGGACGTCTTTCTGGCTGCGGGCGTTCTCAAGGGAATACGCGGAGGAACGCTGCAGGGCGGAACCGCGCGTGAGCGCGTTCAAGGCGCCTTCATTGTCGCCCTGGCCGAAGCGCACCCGCGCTTCCATGAATTGATGCAGGCTGTTCTGGGGATCCCGCTGGCTCCATTCGGCCAATTGCGCGAGCGCTTCCGCCGCGGCATTGGGCGAGTCCGCGAGGGCCTTGGCCAGCATATAGCGGAGATACGGATCGTTCGGGCTCTGCTTGACCGCGTCGCGCAGATACTTCGCCGCCTCTTCGGGCGGGAGGGCCTGGCTGAGCGCGGCAATATCACCGGGCTTCAGACCGCCCTTTTTCAACAGTTCACGGGCTTCGTCCGGCGTCAGGCTGGCCCACTTGGCAAAGTCGCCCTGATGGGTTTGCGTCATTCTGCGCCGTTCATTGATCACATCCTGCAGCGACATTTCCTTCTTGGCCAACTCGGGTCCAGAGGGGGCCGCTTCGCCTTCCACATCCACGCTGCCTTCCGTCCCATCCACTGCCGGCGCATTCTCGCCTTCTATCGCAGTGTGGACTGCGGGAGCGAGTTTGGGTTGTTCGGGGGGATTGAGAGGCACGGCCGCCATCGGGCGCGTTGCGGGGCTGGGGCCGGGAGTGGACAACAGTGTGTCCGCGGCAAACCACAAGCCGAAGACGAAACATGCGGCCGCAGCCAGCGCCAGCCATTGCCACGGGCGGACCAGGGCCTCGTTCCGGTGCGGCGTCTTGGGCCGGGCACGGAATGGAACCACTTTCGCCTCGGGGGCCTTGGCCAGATTGACCGCCTGCATGACGCTGTCCACGAGGTTCACCTGGGGCGAGAAGCCCGCCGCGGCCTCGCCGGCCTGGAGGAGATCCTCGTGCAGCGACCTGACGGTTTCAATCTCGAGCCGAAGCGCGGGGTCGGCCGCCGCGGCCCGCTCGATCTGGCGGCGGACCGATTCATCCATTTCCCCGTCGACGTAGGCCATGATATCGGCCGGCTCGATGGACTCCATCGAAGCAGCCGCCCGTTCGCCGGCCTTCACGCCTTCCAGGCGGGTCAGGACGGCGTCAACCAGATCGACTTCGGGTGCGTTTTGGGCATAGACCGCGGCGAGGGTGTGCAGACGATTATCCACGGAATGAAGCGCTTCGAGTGTCGCACGGCAGGCTGTGCAGGTTGCCAGATGCGCCAGGAGTTTGTCGTCCTCCTCCCCTTCGAGGAGGGCGATCAGGGCGTCTTCATTTCCCTTGCACAATCCCATTACTACACTTGATCCTTCAGATGCTCACATGAGTCCTGTAACTGCCGCAATATTCGGTGGAGCCGCGTGCGCACGGCCCCCTCGGTGCTGTCCACCACCTCCGCGATTTCCCGGGCGGACATCCGCTGGAAATACCGAAGATTGACGATTTCCCGCGCATCGACCGGCAAGGCTTCCAGCACATGCAGAAGCGTCTGGCGGCGTTCTTCCGCCATCAGCCGGTCCGAGGGGCCGTCCACGGAGAAGGCGCTGAGCGCGCCGTTATCCTCGCGCGAAGCGCTGGCGTAATCCTCGAGCGCCTCCATCTGAACCGTCTTCTTGCGCTTGATCTCGTTCAGGCAGAGATTCCGGGCGATACACAGCAACCACGGTTTAAACTTTCGGGACACGTCAAAACGATCCCGCGCCGAGTAGAC
Source organism: Candidatus Hydrogenedentota bacterium (assembly GCA_903837785.1). Classification (GTDB taxonomy): domain Bacteria; phylum Hydrogenedentota; class Hydrogenedentia; order Hydrogenedentales; family CAILVY01; genus CAILVY01. The sequence goes on along the minus strand of CAILVY010000282.1, from coordinate 56,659 downwards.
CCGCAGAAAGGTTTCCTGCGATATCTCTTTCGCGTGATCGACATTCTTCAAATAGTGCAGGCAGAAGCGAAAGACATCGTTCTGATAGCGCTTGACCAGCTCGGCCAGGGCATCGTCCCGGCCGCCGCTGAGCTGCGCCATCAGGCCTTCGTCACTCTGTGGTTGTGCCGTACTCATGCACAACTCCGCACGAGCCAGCGCACTTCCGGCCTGCATTCCGCTGTCCTTGTGCGTTGCGAACTGCTAATCGTACAACCAATTTCCGAAAACGTCACACCCATGGCAAGGTTCTCATTTTTAGCACTTTGAAGAAGCCAACAACCCGTTGATTGTAGGAAATGCACCCCGCGAACGCAAACCCGGGGGGGAGACGGGAGCGCTCCGCTTCATCGTGCCCCAGGCTTCGGTGGACCCGTCGCAGCAGACACCCTGCGTCCCATACGGCAACATTTCGTCCGCTGTCCCGCTTCATAACCTTGGCCCGCGTGTGCTAGACTTTCCGGCGAAGAGGTGTGCTCATGTCGAACGCTCCCCAATATCCGAGTGCGGTCCGGGAGATGGCGGAAGAGGACCGTCCGCGGGAACGTCTGGCCCGGCTGGGCGCGGAGGCGCTGCGCGATGCGGAGTTAATCGCGGTGCTGTTCCGGACGGGCACGCGGGAGGCGGGCGCAGTGGCCCTGGCGGAGCGGCTCCTGAGCCATTTCGGCGGGTTGCGGGCGCTGGCGCGGGCGTCGGTGGAGGAGATTCAGCAGGTGAAGGGGGTGGGAGCGGTGAAGGCGGTGGAGATCAAGGCGGCGCTCGAGTTGGGCAAGCGGCTTGCGGAGCATCGGCAGGCGGCCTCCAAGCGCATCCACAGCGCGTCGGATGTGGCGGATCTGCTGATGCTGCGTTTCAAGGACTATGAAACAGAGCGTTTCGTGGTCCTGCTGTTGAACGCGAAACACGAGGTGTTGAAGACGCAGGAGATTTCGCGGGGCGGGCTCGCGGGCACGCACGCGGGACCGGCGGATGTTTTCCGGCAGGCGGTGCGGGAAGGCGCGGCGGCCATCATTGTGGCGCACAACCACCCGAGCGGCGATCCGGAACCCAGCCGGACGGACCAGGAGTTGACGGGGCGCTTGCGGGAGTCGGGCGCCATCCTGGGGATCGAACTGCTGGATCACATTGTATTTGGCGATGGGAAGTACGTGAGTCTCAAAGAAAGGCATATGTTGTGAACGAACCGTTTAATGCATGGATGCAGGGGGTTTGGTTTTTTGGCCCGCTAATGGGCGTGGGGCTGATTTTTGTATTGTCCGGGCTGGCAGTGATGATGTTCTTCCGGGACTTCCCGCGCGAGATCACGGCCCAGCCGAACGAGGTCGTTTCGCCCGCGGACGGGACCGTGGTGGCCATCGAGGAACTGGTGGACTCTCCCCACTACGCGGGCGCCTGCAAGCGGATCTCGATTTTCATGTCGGTGTTCAACGCGCATGTGAATCGCGCGCCCTTTGAGTGCACTGTGCGCGAGGTAAAGTACGCGCCGGGCCGGTACATCAACGCGATGAACCAGGAAGCGAGCAAGGTGAACGAGTCCAACGCGATGTGGGTGGACACGCCGAAGGGTCCGATGACGGTGCGTCAAATTTCGGGAGCCGTCGCGCGCCGGATCGTTTGTCCGGCCAAGCCGGGGATGGCGCTGAAGAAGGGCGAGAAGTACGGGATGATCCGCTTTGGGTCGCGGGTGGAACTCTATCTCCCGCCTTCGGCGGAACCATGTGTTAGACTTAAGGATAAAGTATTTGCGGGCACGAGCATCGTGGCCCGTTTTCCCTGAGTGCGGAATGAGGAGCAAGGGATGGATATCCGCCCGCTGAAACGGACGAAGAAGATCAAGGTCAAGCGTCAGAGCCGGCGCCGTCCGGTCAATGTGCTGGCCAGCGTGATGACGACGATCAGCCTGTATCTGGGGATGGCAAGCATCTTTGCGAGCATCGGCCAGGAATTCGAGAAAGCGGCCCTGTTCATCCTGCTGGCGATGTTCTTCGACGCCTGCGACGGGACCGTGGCGCGGCTGACCAATAGCGTATCCGAATTCGGGAAAGAACTGGACAGCCTGTGCGACATGGTTTCCTTCGGCGTGGCGCCCGCGGTGCTGGTGTTCATGGCCTATCTGCCGGAGTGGGGCCATTTGCCGTTGTCGCCGCGGGCGGAATCGCTCGTGGGCAAGACCGGCTCTTACATGGCCATCATCTACGTGATTTGCGCCTCGCTGCGGCTGGCGCGCTTCAACATCTACCAGGCGGACCGGCGGGATTCGTTTACGGGACTGCCCTCGCCCGCGGCGGGCGGCACGCTGGCGACCTTTGTGCTTTTTCTGGACTATTTCGAGCCTCGGCTCGAGAATTACGCCCTGGGCCCCCTGGCCTACTACGCGCTGGGCCCGGCGGCGGTCATTCTGGCGTTGTTGATGGTCAGCACAGTCCGCTATCCGAAAGACCGCTTCAAATCTTTCGTGTTGTCGCCGCGGCATGCCTTCGGGGTGCTGGTCTTTTGCATTGTTGCGATTCCGGTCATCCACTATGCCGCGACCACGTCCCCGTACATCGTGTTGTTCCCGCTGTCGGTGACGTACGTGATGTTCGGCATTGGGGACACGATCTACACCCGCTATCTGCTCCAACCCGCCCCGGTGCGGGCGGACGGGGCCCGGACTCAGGAATCGGAATCGTCCGGCAAGCCTTCCTGAAAGAGGGGCGATTTCCGGTAGGTTTCGAGCATCTCGCCGACGAGCACCTTGAGCACCGCGGCCATGGGAACCGCCAGGAGCAACCCTACAAAGCCCAGGCTCGTGCCGAAGACCATGATGGCCAGGACGACCCAGACGGGGCTCAGCCCGACTTGGGAGCCGACCAGGCGGGGCGTCAACACGTATCCTTCCATGCCCTGGGCGATCAGAAAAGTGAGCAAGAGCCCAAGCAGATGTCCGTCAATTCCAAACTGGAGAACGATCAGCAGGGCGGCGGGCAGGGCGGTAAGCGTCAGACCCATGTACGGGACGAAACTCGCGACGCCGCCGAAAATGCCGAGGGGCACTGCAAAGGGCACGCCGGACAGCCGGAAACCGACCGCGTACATGACGCCCAGGCAGACGCACACGGAGATCTGTCCGCGCAGATAGGCCCGCAACTGGATGTCGATTTGAATCATGATGTCCGTGATCCGGCCGCGGCATCGCTGCGGCAATAAATCGTGAGCGGTCTGCACAATCGCGTCATAGTCTTTGAGGAGATAGATGGCGACGAAGGCGAAAACCGCCAGGTTGCCGACAAAGAGGACAAGTCCCAGAAGGCTTTCCGTCAGCGTGCCGAAGAGCGCGACGGCCGAGGCGCCGGCGCTCTTGCCGGCGCGGGCGATTTCAGGGACATGGGAGCGGAAGAACTCGAGGGCATTCTGTTGCACCCAATCGCCGAGGTGCTGCATGAGGACCACCCGGGCATTGACCTCTGTTGCATCGGAAGGCACCCATCCCATTTCCCGGACGAGGGTCTCGAGCGGGAGGCGGTTCAGGAATTGATCGAAGCGTGCGCTTTCCAGGTCCGTGGCCGTCGTGTGGACGAGCCGCTGCGCCTCGGAGATCATCCCGGGCAGGATCATGAGGGGCATGCTGAAAAAGCCGGCAATGAGGATCAGCACGAGGAGAATGATGGCCGCCATGTGGGTGAATCGCCGCTTTTCGAGCGCAGCAATCACGGGACGGAACATGTAGGCGACGATGAATGCGAAAAACAGGGGAATCAGGATCCCGCTCAGCAGATAAGCCAGCAGGAGGAGGGCCACGATGAGCACAAGCAGCCCCCCCGCACGCACCCATGGATTCTCGAACACGGGCTTCAGCATCGTACTCCCTCCTCGATGACGACGCCATGCTAACATGCACCCGCGGCATTGGCAAGCCGCCCGCGGGAATGATAACATGCCTCGGTGCCCGGCGTGTGCAGCCGCGGCGGGCCGGACAGTGAAAGGCGTAACGGACAATGCAGTCGTTTTTGAAGCGCGGAGCGCGGCCGGTGGAAGTGGTGCTGGGGGTGGTGTTTCTGGCGAGCGCCCTGCTCAAGTCCGAGGACGCGGTCAATTTCCTGCGGGCCATCGCGGCATACGGCGTCATTACGGACAAGTCCCTGCTGCCGGTGGTGGGCTACTCAACCCTGGCGCTCGAACTGCTCCTGGGCTTCGCCCTCCTCTGGGGCCTTCGCCGCAAAGGGTGGAGCTACGGGCTGCTGGAAGGACTACTGCTTTTCTTCACTGGACTCATCCTGTTCGCCTGGGTCTTCCACGGCCTCAAGGAGTGCGGCTGCACGGGACGGATCAAGACGCCGCCGGAGATCGCGGTGGTCAAGAATCTCGTGCTCATGGCGCTGGGCGCCTGGGCGTGGGCGGGGCGGCTCCCCGACACGCCGTGGACGCCCGGGGCCGGGGTACGGGCGGCGCTGTCGACGGCATTGACCGCCGGAGTCCTGGCCTACGCGTATGCCGCGCCGGGAAAGGCCCTCCCGCCCGCGCCGTTTGCCCGCTTTGTGTTTGACACGCCGGACGGCCAGCATTTCGACCTGGGCAAGGGTGATCACGTAGTGGTGATGCTGAGCATGTCGTGCGATCATTGCATGGCGGAGGTGCCGGCCATCAACAACATCTTCGCCACGCCGGATCTGCCGCCGCTAGTGGCCCTGTGCCTCGAGGAGAACGAGGGGGAGATGGCGGAGTTCCAGGCAACCACAAATCCACTGTTTCCGATGCACAGCATCGGGAACGACACGGGACTCTTCTTCAGCCTGACGGGCATCGCCCCCCCGCGCTTCTATCTTGTGAGGAACGGGAGCACGGTAAAATACTGGGATGATCAAACTCCGTCGCAAGAGGAATTACTGGCGGCGATCCAGCGGAAGTGAACGGGAGAGCGCTCCGGGAAGCGGAATCCAACAGGCTTCCCCGGCTGCAATTGACTGTCCTGAAAGGGTCTGTTATCATTTTGAGGCTCCACAACGGGCCGCGGAAGACGGAACCGCGCGGAATCCAGAACCGTGGCTAACATGTTTGCACAGCAATCTCCAACCTTGCGAGGCTATCCAACGTGTCGGTCGTTATCGAAACCAAGAATCTGAACAAGATCTATGAGGGCGCTCGCCGCAGACAGGACCTTCATGCGCTGAAGGACCTGAATCTCAGCATACCCGCCGGGGAAATCTTTGGATACCTCGGGCCGAACGGATCGGGCAAGACGACGACAATCAAGATGCTGCTGAGCCTGATCTTCCCGACCTCGGGCGAAATCCGGATCCTGGGCAGCAAGGACATCAGTTCGGCCAAGGTGAAGCGCAGCATCGGCTATCTGCCGGAGGGCGCCTACTATCCGGACTTCCTGCGCGGCGAAGAGATTCTCGAGTACTACGGGAAGCTCTACGGTCTGACGGGCAAGGACCTGAAGCGCCGCGTGGATGCAGTGATCGACGTGGTGGGGATGAGCCACGCGCGGAACCGGCTGCTTCGGGGCTACTCGAAGGGCATGCGGCAACGCATCGGGCTGGCGCAGGCGCTGATCAGCGATCCGCAGATCCTGATCCTGGATGAACCGACCACGGGCCTGGACCCGATCGCGCGCAAGGAGATCCGGGACATCCTGGCCCAGCTGCGGGATCAGGGGAAGACCCTCCTCATATCGAGCCACGAGTTGCTTGAAGTGGAATTGATCAGCGACCGGGTGGGCATCCTCTTCGAGGGCGTGCTGCAGACGATGGGCACCCTGAACGAACTGCTGACGGAGCGCGAGTTCTCCATTGAGGTGACGGGGGCGACGGAGGCGGCGTTGAGCCGGCTCGCGGAGAAGGGCATCAGCGTGGAAGATCGCGTGGGCGACAAGTTGAAGCTGCGCGTGGCGGAGGGACACAGTTCCTACGAGGCGCTGGAATTGTGCCGGGCGGAGAACCTGAACCTGCACAGCGTGGCGCCGCGCCGCGAGACCCTGGAAGAACTCTTTGTCCGCGTCGTGGGCGCGGCAGAAGCCAAACGGAGACAAGCCGCATGAAGGCCGTAGTAGACTACATTCGCGGACCCTGGTGCATCGCCATCTATACTTGGCGGGAGGGGATGCGCAAGAAGACGCTTGTGGGCTTCCTCATCCTGAGCCTGCTCGTGATATTCGGTTCGAATTTCATGTCCTCCTTCCTCGATCCGTCGTCCGAGACGGACATGGAACTGAAGCTGATCAAGGACATCTGCGTGACGGCCATCGCCATCTTCGGCATGCTGATCACGGTATTCATTTCGGCGTCCGTGGTGCCCGCGGAGATGGACAACAAGGTGATTTACACTGTGTTGTCCAAGCCCGTGCGCCGCGGACAGTACCTCCTGGGCAAATTCCTGGGCGTCCAGTTGATTATCCTGATCAATCTGGCGCTCATGGGTTCGTTGTTCTTCCTCGCGCTGTACGCCCGGCAACACGTGCTGCCCACGCTGCTGCTGTGGTCGATCTTCCTCACGTACTTCAGTTTCCTGATCGTGTCGGCCTTCACGTTCGCGGTGTCCTGCGCCTCGACCTCCTCGGTGCTGCCCACGATCGCGGGCTTGTTCATCTATCTGACGGGCACGCTCACGGAGTACCTGAACGACGTCTTCACGCGTTCCGGTCAGTCGGGCGCGTTCATTGACAAGCTGGTGGGCTACATGGCGTGGTGCCTGTACAACGTGTTGCCGAACCTGGCGCGCTATGATCTGAAGACCCAGATCGTGGACCGGGCCGTAAACGACCCGCCGACGGACGCGCTGATTCCGTGGCTGGTGCTGATGGCGCTGGTTTACGCCTTGTCCGGGTTCCTCATGGCCTACATCATTTTCCGGCGTAAGGAGTTGTAATCGCGCATGAAGCGGCAGCCAAACATCGTTGTCATCGTCGCGTTCATCGCCACGCTCGCGTTGGGCTCGCTCATCGGGCGGCATGTGGATCAGTTGCGCCGGGCGGAAGCCTTTTACCGCTGGATTCTGGCTGCGGCCGCGAACGAGCGGCTTTTCGCCGAGGAGAATCCGGACTACAAGGACAAGGAACTCTACGATTCCGTGAGTTCGGTGGCGGAGTCCCGTCTGCCCGAACTGGCGCTGGACACAAAAGTGGACCAGCCGGGGCGGAAGTTGAGCCGCCTGGGCCGCCTGGCCGGCGAGCCGGATTATGCGGATGAGATCTGGAACCTGGCGCGCGGCAATGACCTGGTGCAACAACGCCAGTCGTTTCTGGACTATGCCCGGGGGCGAAAGCTGCAGTTGGCCAAGGATATTCAGTACGCCGAGGCGCAGGCCGGCGGGGTCAACGTGTTTAACCTCTTCTTCGGCTTCCGCAAGGTGGCGGCCACGTTCGTCTGGATTCAGGTGGATCGCTATTGGCATCAAGGGATGCTGTACCGGATGATCCCGATGATGCGCACGTGCGTATACCTCGATCCCAACTTTGTGGACGCATATCTGCTGGGCGCGTGGCATCTGGCCTACAATGCGACGGCCAAGATGCCTGACACGCCGCAAGCCCTCCGGAAATGGGACGCGAAGCATGAGGCGTGCGTGGGTGAGAAGGAACGCTACTACTATCTTGCAGTGGACTTCCTCCGGAATGGCATCCAGCACAATCCGTACAACTATCAGCTCTATTTCGACCTGGGTTTCTCCGTATACAAACAGAAACTCAAGGACTACGTAAACGCCGTCAAGTATCTCTCGCTTGCGGTGCAGCAGTATCATCAGGTCTGGGTGCCGCGGCAGTTGTACATCTGCGAGGAGTTGAACGGCCAGTACGAGGAGGCGCTCGCAGGCTGGCAGGACTACATCCAGCGGTATCCGGGCACGCAGAGTGCGCTGGATACGGCGCCCCGCTTCATTCTCCGCAACAAGGCGCTGATCTACGAGAAGGAGATGCGCAAAGCCAGGGAGGCCGCGAAGGCGGCCGCCGACCCGCAGGAGGCAGAGAAGCTGCGCGCCGCGGCCGAAGACTTCAAGCAGAAGGCGCTCCAGGTCTGGGACGAGATGAAGGAGCCGTTTTCCGAGTACCGGAAGTCGCGCCTGCAGGCACAGGAAATGGCCGAAGCCGGGCGCTACATGGAAGCCGTGGGTATCCTCGAAAAGGCGCGGTGGGAAGACCCCGCGGACTTTGACGACGCGGCCGATCTGATCATCGAGATCAAGCTGGCCGGCAATCTCCCGCTCTCCGTTTCCGAGAAGAAGGCCGTCCTGCGCAAACAGGAAGGCGAAACGTGCCCCGGCATGCCGGGGAAATAGAGAGACGTTCGTCCGCCTGGCCCGCGCCGAAAGGAACTGTTTCCGTTTGCGCAATCGGCTGGAGTGTCCGTCGCATCCTTCCGTTGAGAGAGGTTTGGCCGGGTTTGAATAGCAGTGAGGCCGAACCTATTATGGAGCGGTTCCCTTCCACGTGCGCATCTCGCAGCGTTATGAGTGGAGACCTGTTTCTTGCCGGAACTTGAAGACAGAATCGCCCGGAATCTGCACGCCATTCAGGAGCGAATGGCGAAGGCGGCGGAACGTTCAGGCCGCCCGGGCGAGGCGGCGCGCCTGATCGCGGTGACGAAAACCGTGGGACCGGAGGAGATGCGAATCCTGGAATCCCTGGGCGTTTCGGATTTCGGGGAAAACCGGGTGGAAGTGGCCGCGCCGAAGATCGCGGCGCTGGGCCGGGCCGTCCGCTGGCACATGATCGGAAGTATCCAACGGCGCAAGGTGCGTGATGTGGTCTCGTTGTTTGACGCGGTGGATTCCGTGGACCGCCTGGAACTGGCGGAAACCCTGCAGAAGCGCTGTGACGAACTGGATAAGCGCATGCCCATCCTGCTGGAAGTCAATGTCTCCGGCGAAGAACAGAAACACGGCTTCGGTCCGGATTCCCTGGAGCATGCTCTGGCGGCCCTTCGCGCATACGACCGGCTGGCCATCGAAGGGCTGATGACGATGGCTCCCCTGGATGCCCCGGAATCGGTGCTGCGGGCGGTCTTCAGCGGCCTGCGCCGGCTGGCGGACGAGTACGGCCTCCGCGAGCGCTCCATGGGCATGACGGACGATTTCGAGGTGGCGATAGAAGAAGGCGCCACCCAGGTCCGGATCGGACGCGCACTCTTTACGTGAGCGGCCCCGGATTGCAAAACGGGCGCCGCGCGATGCACAATCCCCCATCATCGGGGTGAACCCTATTCGGCAGAGCCATAAGGACAGGATAGCATGAAGGATCAGTTGGAAGCCTTGCGCGGCGCCGCACTTGAGGAAATCGCGCAGACCGCCGATTTGCGCGTGCTGGAAGACGCGCGGGTGAAGTATCTCGGGCGCAAAGGTCGCGTAACGGAGATTCTCCGCGGCCTGGCGCAGGTGCCGGCCGAAGAACGCCCGGCCATCGGGCAGATCGCCAACGCGGTGAAGGAAGCCATCGGGACCGCCATCGACGCGCGCAAGGCGGGGCTTGAAGCGGAAGCCGAAGCGCACCGGGCCTCGAGCGAGGCCGTGGACCTGTCGCTCCCGGGGCGGCACCCGCGCCGCGGGCATATGCATGTGATCAATCAGGTCACGGACGAGATCCTCGACATCTTCTTCGAGCTTGGCTTCCAGGTGGCGGCCGGGCCCGACGTGGAGACCGAATACTACAACTTCGACAGCCTGAACATCCGTCCGGATCACCCGGCGCGCGATTCGCACGACACGTTCTTTGTGAAGCCGGGTGTCGTGCTGCGCACGCACACGTCCCCGGTGCAGATGCGGGTGATGGAACGGACACAGCCGCCGGTGGCGGTGGTGGTTCCGGGCCGGGTCTACCGCGTGGACTACGACGCGAGCCACAGCCCGATGTTCAATCAGATTGAAGGGCTGCTCGTGGATGAGGGCATCACTTTCGCGGATCTGAAAGGCACGCTGCTGATGTTCATTCACCGCTTCTTCGGCAAGGACACGAAGATGCGGCTGCGGCCGAGCTTCTTCCCGTTCACGGAGCCGTCGGCCGAGGTGGACATTTCATGCACCGTCTGCAAGGGACAGGGCTGCCGGGTCTGCAAGAACAGCGGCTGGCTCGAAATCCTGGGGTGCGGCATGGTGAATCCGGAAGTGTTCAAGTACGCGAAGTACGACTACGGGAAGTACACGGGCTATGCCTTCGGGCTGGGGGTGGATCGCATCGCGATGCTGCGCCACGCCATCACCAGCATCAGCCATCTTTACGAAAACGACCTGCGTTTCCTGGAGCAATTCTGACATGCGAATCTCGATGAACTGGCTGAAAGAGTACGTGGGCATTGACGTCGACGCCGAGGAACTGGCCCATCAACTCACGACGCTCGGACTGGAAATTGCCTCGATTGAGCGGCCCGGCGCCGAGATCAAGGATGTCTACGTGGGCAAGATCCTGTCCATCGATCCGCATCCGGACGCGGATAAGCTCGTGGTCTGCCGCACGGACGTGGGCCGGGGCGAACCGCTCCAGATCGTGTGCGGCGCGAAAAACATGAAGCCGGGGGACTATGTGCCGACGGCGGTCCTGGGCGCGACGTTGCCCGGCGGTTTTGAGATTGCCCGGCGCAAGATGCGCGGCATCGAGTCGCAGGGCATGATGTGTTCCGCCCGGGAACTTGGCCTGGGCGAGGATCACACCGGGCTGATGATTCTCTCGACGCAGCCTCCGGTCGGTTCGGATGTAAAGGCACTGCTCGGCCTGGACGATGCGATCCTCGAGGTCGAGATCACACCGAACCGGGGCGATTGGGCCTGCATGCTGGGCGTGGCGCGCGAAATCGCCGCGCTGTACAACAAGCCGGTTTATCTCCCGGCGGTGAACCTGAAGGAGTCCCCCACGCCCGCTTCGAGCCTGTCCTCCGTGACGATTGATGATCCTGAGTTGTGCCCGCGCTACGTGGGCCGGGTGCTGAACAACGTGAAAGTGGGGCCGTCGCCCGAGTGGATGTGCCGGAAGCTGATGGCCGCGGGCCAGCGCCCCATCAACAACATCGTGGATATCACGAATTACGTGCTGCTTGAAACGGGTCATCCGCTGCATGCGTTTGACCACAAGAAACTGGCGGAACACCGGATTGTCGTGCGGCGCGCGCGGCCGGGCGAGGCCATCACGACGCTCGACGGCGAGCAACGCGCGCTTTCCGAAGACATGCTGGTGATCGCCGATGCGGTGAACGCGCAGGCGGTGGCGGGCGTGATGGGCGGCGGCGACAGCGAGGTGGACGAAGGGACCACGACGGTCTTCCTGGAGAGTGCGTATTTCAAGCCGGCCTCGATCCGCAGGACATCGCGGAAACTGGGCCTCGTGACGGAAGCCTCGCAGCATTTTCAGCGCGGGGCCGACCCGGAGATGGCGGTCTTTGCGATCAATCGCGCCGCGGATCTGATGCAGCAACTGGCCGGCGCCGAGATCGCCTCGGGCCTGCTGGATGCGTATCCCCGTCCCGTGACGCCGCCGGAAGTGCGCCTGCGCTACGCCCGGACTAACGCCCTCCTCGGGACGGAGATCTCCGCGGACCTTCAGGGCGACCTCCTGTGCCGCCTGGGTTTCCAGATCGTGACGAGCGACGCCGTCTCGTGCACGCTGCGCGTGCCGACATGGCGTCCGGACGTATACATGGAAGCGGACCTCATCGAGGAGATTGCGCGGCTCTTCGGCTACGACAATCTCCGGGTCAGCCTGCCGCAAGTGCGCCAGAGCGAAACCATCTTCGCGCCGAACGAGGCACGGGTGCGCCGGCTGCGGCGGCAACTGGTGGATCAGGGCTTGACCGAGGCATATCACTGGACATTCACGTGCGCGGACGATATCCGGAAGGCCGGGCTCGATGGCGCCCATCTTGATATCGTCACGCTGCAGAATCCGCTGTCGGAAAAGCAGGCCGGGCTGCGCACATCGTTGATCCCAACCCTGCTGAATCATGCCGCGTACAACGTCAGCCACGGCGTCACGGAGATGGCGGTCTTCGAAATCGGACCGGCCTATCAGCCGGCGCCGGGCGCGGATCAGCCGTTGCAGTCGCTGCGGCTGGGTATCCTGTTGATGGGCCACGCGGAGTCCAAGCACTGGAGCCGGCCGCAACAACCGGTCGACTTCTATGATATGAAGGGCCGGGCCGAGGCGGTGCTGGGATTCTTCGGCGTGACCGCCGAGTTCAAGGAAACCGGATTGGGTTGTTTCCAGAAGGGCGCCTCGGCCGCGCTGCTGGTGGATGGCGCCGTAGTGGGGCACCTGGGCAAGATCACGCGAACGGTGCTCAAGGCGTTTGACATTGAGCACGAAGTCTACCTGCTGGAGCTGTGCCTGGATCCGCTCCTTGAGCGGACGCCCGCGGTGGCCCGTTTCGAAGAGATCACCACCTATCCGCCGTCGCTGCGCGACATGGCCTTGCTGGTTGACAAGGGCGTTGCGGCAGGCGATCTTGTGCGTCTGGCGCGGGAAACGGGCGGCAAGATTCTGAAAGAGGTTTCGATTTTCGACATCTACACGGGCGACCGGATACCCTCGGACAAGAAGAGCGTTGCGTTGGGCCTCGTGTTTCAGTCGCCGGAACGCACGCTGACGGACGACGAAACTCAAAAAGCCGTCGACAAGATCCTGCGGAAGCTCCAGGCGGAGCATAAGGCCGAGTTGCGGTGAATGACCTGCTCAAATCGTATCTGTCCCGCATCGAAAACTCAGTAGAAGACCTGCGCTCGGCGCTGGAGCACGGGCGGGAGGCGATGACGACGCAGCAGGAGGCGCACGAGCGCTTGTTGAAACAGTTCTGGAGCCGGGGAAAAGAACTGTCGGCTCTGGGCGAAACGTTCAAGGACTACGAACGGCTTCGGGACGAAAATGATCGCCTGCGCCGAACGCACAACGAGCTGCAAGAGCGGACCAGGCGCGTGCTCGACTTCGCGAAAGCCCTGTCGGAGGAGTTCCGGCGATGAAAGCCCTCCCCCCTTCCCCGCCCGCCGCCGTCCAGATCAAGATCGGCAACGCCACAATGCGGGTGCCGGTTTGTGTGGATGAGGAAACAACCCTCGAGATCGTGCAGCGCGTCAATCAGCGGTTGAAGCAGGTCGAGGAGAAAGCCACCCGCATCGACACGCAGGCGTTTGCCCTGCAAACGGCCTATGAACTCGCCGCGGATCTATATCTGAGCGAACGGGAACATGAACGCGATGTGCGGGACCTGGCGAAGGCGCTCGACAAGATCGCCACGCAATTGAGCGCGTTGGCGGAGGAGTTTGCGCCGGCGGAGAAGCCGGAACGCAAGAAGGACTGAGCCCCTCCGATCAATGCAGCCACTGCACGAATTCGAGCACATTGCCGTCGGGGTCGGCGGCATAGAGCCAACGAACCTGCCCGGGGATTTCAAGGGGACCTTTCAGGATAGGGATCTGCGCGGCGCGCAGCCGTGCAAGCACCCCATCGAGGCCGGGCGCGCCGATGGCCACGTGCGGACAGTTTGAGCGCCGGGGCTCCGTCCGCACAAAGGCGGCGGGCTGATTATCGTCATCCAGTGATTGCAGCAATTCGAGGTTGCCGCCCTCCAGCCGCAAGAACGCGAAGCGTTCGTGATGCTCGGGGTCCAGCTGCTCCGAGATCAGTTCGAGGCCAATCTTCTCCGTGTAGAAGGCGATGGCCGCGTCCATATCCGAGACTTCCAACGCGACATGATCCAACGACAGCATGACAGCACTCCTGGTTATCCTGGACGCGGCGGCGGGGGCGCTTTGTGCAATGTGGACCTCGCACTCCCGATGCGCGAGGCCGGCCGCCCGCCACGTTCATAGTCCTCGTTTCCGGCGTTCTTCGGGCAGCCAGCGGCGAAGGAGATCGCGGCAGTTGATGACTTTTGCCGCCAAGTCCGAGGGGATGTAGAAATAGTGGTTTGAGGCTTCGTATCCGATGCGGGAATCACGGGTCTGGATTGCGTAGAGGCGTGCCGCGAGACTTGACTCGCTCTTGAGCAATGCTTCGAGCGAAGCGATGCATTGGGCCGCGCCGTCCTTGTCCGCGGTCTTGGCCAGCCCATTCCGCTGCATGACGAAGCGGCATTGATTGGCCACGCTCCGGAAGTGGATGGCGCAGGCGTCCGCGACATCGATCTCGTGATTCAATTCCTCCGCTTGAAGCGGCGTGAGCGTGCATTGTGCGGCGGCGGTCCTGAGTGCGGCGATGGCCGTGTCAAAGCCCGCGGCCATCTTCTCGAACTGTCCTGCGAAGATGCCGGCCGGATAGATGGAACGCCATTGATCCAGTCCGTCGTAGGGCAGGCCAACCATCGTGGGTGCATAACCGGTGGGTTGCTCCCAAAGGGGATTCGCGGGCCCCATCTGCTGCGGCCCGGAGTAGAGGCCGCCATTTCCATAGGGATACTCGCTGAAGGCCGTGCTGAACGCCTTCCAGGCTTCGACGGCGGCAGGGGCCACCGCCGCGCCGAAGCGGCGTTCGGCCACGCGTTTGAGCACGCCCTCGACGCTTTGTTCGTCGGGCCGTCCCATCTCCGCAAAGACCTCCAGGTTCGGCGAGGGGCATCCGCCGAGCGTCCATCCGAGCATGATGCCGTCCACATGCGCGCCCCGGAGATTGAACGCGTGCTGCGCGACGTTGGCGACGGCGGGGATGTAGGGAGTGGAGGAGATTTCCCAGGTATTGTTGGCCTGCACTTTGGCAAGGGTCTTGAGTCCCGCTTCGCGGGCGAAGGCCCAGTGCCGCGTGGCGCGCGGGCCGGGCCCGATGGAGGAGATGGAGTACTCGCCGATTTCGGTCTTCACTCCCCCACGCTCGATGGGCAGGCTCCATTCACTGACGCTCATGAAGCGGACGTCCTTGGGAAGCTGATCAAGGATGGGCTTCACCCATGGATCTTGCCAGCCCCAGTCCCACATCGTGAGTTGCGCCTTGCCCCCGCCCTGGGCGATGCCATCGCGAATGGCAGTGGCGAGTTGGGTGATCACGGCCGGGGCGCCGAGTTCCTTGCATCGGGGGCATTGCGCGCCCTGATAGTGCGACCAGCAGTTCGTCAGGTTTTCGGAGGCCGAAATCGTGAAGAAGCCCGCGAGGTCCGGCACCGCGCGGCAGATCGCGGCCACGCTGTTGCGGAGGTATTCCTGCACCTCCGGCGCGCTGCTGCACAGGGCCGCATAATCTCCTTCCGAGACGCCCTTCAGGCCGGGATGCTTCTCGTAAAAGGCCTGGGGCATGGCGCGGGGTTCGTTGATATAGAGGTGGATGCCCATGCCGAACTGCTTCGCTTTGGCCACCAGCTTGGCAAGACCTGCCAGCCGTTCTTCATGGCGTTCACTGAGCGAAGCATCCCATGGAAACGGCGCCAGCTTGTAGAGCACGGCCTGAACCCAGACGCCGTTGACGCCGGTCTCGGCCAGGCGCGCGAGGTAGCCCTCCGGAAAGGAGTCGGCCTCCGTCTCGAGAAAGGGGTCGCCGTAGAGGGCGAAGTACGAGGAACAGTAGCGGGGATTGAAGAGGCTCTTGTCGCCAGCCTCCGCCGCGAGAGCCGGGGAGGGCATTTCCGAGAGTCTTTTCACGAAGCCGAAGAGCGGGTCTTTGATCTTGCCGAGCCCTTCGGGGAAGCTTTCCTGAATTGCCCGGGCGATTTCGGCCGCACGCACTTTGGCGGCCTCGCCGGGCGCGGCGTAGTGCAACGGGGGACAGTTGGGCTTCAGACTGCCGAGCTTCACGTAGAGGAAGTCGTCCTCGCGCAGGGTGAACGCGAGTTGCTCCGGCGTCCACCCCAGAAGTTCGAGCAATTGCTCATAGGGCAGAAGATGCCAGTTCCGCCGGATGACGGTGATGTAGGAACGAATCTGGAGGTCCTTCGGGATCGCGGGCTGATCCGGCAGTCCCATGCTCCTGGCCAACGCGTTGATTTGGGCGGGTTCGGCGCCCACCACTTTCGCGAGACGATCCACGGGCACGAGGTCCCAATTGCCCCAGACATAGGCATGGAGCGTGTCGGGAAACCACGGGAACTTCACCGGCGCCGGCGCGGAACCCACCGGCAGGTCCACCGCATTCAGAACGGCCATCCCCACTACTGCCCAGATCAACATGCTCTATCTCCTTCCAAGAGTTCGCACCCAACACGCCATTGTAGCGCATCGCCTTTCCCGCGGGTCATCAATTGAGGCTGCTCAGGGCAACCAGGCGCTCGGCGATGCGTTGGCGATAGCGCATCAACGTGCCGTAGTCCAATTCGTAGTCGCGGGTCTGACGCGTGAT
This sequence comes from Candidatus Hydrogenedentota bacterium, assembly GCA_903837785.1. Taxonomy (GTDB): domain Bacteria; phylum Hydrogenedentota; class Hydrogenedentia; order Hydrogenedentales; family CAILVY01; genus CAILVY01. The sequence goes on along the minus strand of CAILVY010000282.1, from coordinate 40,407 downwards.
TTCGTCGATGCTGCGGGCCTGCCAGGCGATCACGTCTTCAACCGCCGAGTCGAGGAGCGACTGTGCTTCGGCCGCCTCCTGCACGCGTCCGGCGGCGCGTGCCTTTTCAATGGCGCCACGCAGGGCGTATAGCATCCGATAGTCCTCCTGTCCGTCGCGGCAGGCTTCCCAGCGTCGTGAAGGCGTGACTTCGTCGTTGGTTTGATACACGACGGACCAGTCGGTGGTTTGCATGGGCCACCAGTCGTCAAAAGCTTTGTAGCACCAGAAGCCGGCGCCCTTGAGGCCGAGATGCCACGCAAGCCAGCCGTAGCCGCGGTAGTAGCCGAGCGGCAGCAGGTCCTTGCTGGGGTCGGTGGCCTCATAGGCCCACAGGGTCCTGGCATTCTGCTGGAACCACTCGCGCAGCGGGCGGTCGCGTTTGAGGATGTTGATTTCGGGCTGCCAGATGTCGATCAGGTCCTTGAACTCCTGGACATATTCGACGCGGAGCATTCCGGTCGGGTCCGCGTAGTTCCGGGCGCTGGGATCGGCGGCCTTGACCCGCTCGCAGAACTTGCGCAACGAGGGGATGTTGGAGAGTCCGGTGAGCCACGGTTCGTCCATGGGGTAGAACGCCCATCGCTCGTAGCCGAAGCCCTTTTCGGCGAGGTGTTCTGCGAGCGCGCGCACTGCCGTGGCAAAGCCCTTGTCGGAAAGCGCGCTGTCCGGTTCCGCCTTGACGCCTTCCGGCCAGTTCACTGTCGGCGGGCTGGGAAAGAGCAACTGGAAATAGCCCGGCACGCGCGCAAGGCCGGCGTCCGTGGCGCTCCAGTCGATGGCGCCGGCCAGGTTGCCGTCCGCATCGACGGAAAGCGTGGGCAGGACGGGGCCGTATGTGACGCTGATGCCGTGGTCGATCATGTCTTTCAGTTGCTGATCAGAAGTCTCCCTGGGGTTGATGCCGACCCAGTTCATCTGGGCATAGACGCCTTCGGGGAGGCGCACGGGCAGGACCTCAATCGTGATGGGCAGTTCCCGGAGCGTCATCTCGGGCTCCATCGAGCCGAGGTAGAGGGTTAGTTGATGGATCCCGGCTTCGAGTCCGTGCGTGTCGATGACAAGCCACAACTGGGCCGTTTCGAAGGGGGCCAGGCGGATGCAGCGGGAACGATCGAGTTCGGGAAGCACGTCCAGGATCATCGGGCTGTTGTATGCGGGCACGGCCAGGCCTCGCCGCAGGCTGATGTAATTCGCGAGCTCCGGTTCGGGATCCGGCGTGCCGCCCGCCAGTTTGGGTTTCGAGAAGACGCAGCGCACGTCAATCGCGTGATTGGAGATGTTGAGCAGGTTGAGGGCGGCGTCCTCGAATTCGTCGCCGAACGCGATGATCTTCACGGGCGGATTCGCTTCGAGGGCCTCGGGCATGGCGAGGGGATCGAAAGGATCCCAGGGATTCGGGTCCTGCCGGCAGACGAAGCTGCCGCCGTTCTTCTGTTTCCAGAAGGCCTGGAGAGCGTTGGCGATGTCGCGCAACTCGCCGGCCTGTTTGCGGAGCGCGGTGGCCTGGGCGGCCAGCACGGAATCGTTGTGCGGGGATTGGGCCAGGCGCTGAAGCGAACGGCGCGCCGCCTCGAGCGCTATCCGCCGCGTTTCCAGGCCGGAGGCGCTCTCGAAGGAGGCGGCCGCGATGGCCTGGTTGCAGGCCGCCTCGACGCCTTCGAAATCGCAGGCATCGGGTGGATTCGTCTGCACGTTCCGCTGCGCGGCCGCCAGCACCCCGGCCACGCCCGGGGCGAGAATCCGGATCGTGCACGTGGCCTGCCCGGCGCCGGGCATTTCCCAGGCGAGGTCTGCTTCGCGCACGCCACCCGGCAGGGCGGTGATGCGCGTCTCTCCCGCTCCCTCCGGCCTCCGCACCGCGATCTCCGCGCAGGCATGCTCGGGGGTGGCTTGTTCCCAGGAGGCATGGAGCACGTTGGCGCCGGCGAAGACCTCTGTCATGTCCGCCGTGAGTGCGGGGCCGCTAGCTTCCAGCGCCGGACAGGGCTTGCCCTCGGGCACGTTGGCCCGCGCAGCCATGGCGGAGTCACCGCGCAGGCAGGCCCAGGCCACTTTGCCGCCTCCGCCCCACGTGAGTGCCTGCACGGCATCGGGACTCTGGGTGGCGAGCAGCACTTCAAGGGCGCCGTCGCCATCGAGGTCGCCGATGGCCGGGGCGGCGTTGCCGCTTCCGCCAATCTTGAGCGGGGCCAGGACCTTTCCGTCGGCACTCACGAGGAAGTAGCAGGCGCCGGTGACGGGGTCCGTGTTGCGAATGGGGACGACAATCTCGAGAGCCCCGTCGCCGTTGACGTCGGCCACTGCGGGCGCCCAGAAGATGCCGCGGCCCGCCAGTTCAAGCCGCCAGCGCTCGACGCCATCGGCATTCGTGCAGTAGAGCCAGTTGCCTTTGTCGCCGTGCAGCGTTTCGAGCTTGCCGTCGCCGTCGAGATCGGCTGTCACATTGGATGTGTAACTCTGCATCTGGTCCCGGGTGCGCCACTTGAATTCGCCGGTGGCCCCGTCAAGGGCCATGAGGCATGTGGCGTTGCCCTGATTGCTGCGGGTGAGCAGAACTTCCACCTTGCCATCGCCGTCGAGATCGGCGAGGTTCACGCCTGAACGCCCGTAGGGCGCCTGTTCAAAGCAGGCCCAATCCAGTTGGCCGTTCCCGTTCAGGCAGTAGACGTGACCGTTGTCGGTGCCGTAGACGATCTCGATGCAGCCATCGCCGTCTACATCGCCTGCCGCAGGGTTTCCGATGCGGAACTTGTCGCCAAAGAAGCGCCAGAGGACCTCCCCGCTTGCGCTGAGGCAGTAAAGCCAGCCGTCCTGGCGTCCGGCAAGAATTTCGAGGCCGGGTTCGGCGTGCACGTCCGCGACGACGGTCAGGCCGAAGCCGTGCGCGGCTGACGGGAGGGCGCGGGTCCAGCGCACATTTCCGGAAGCATCGAGACATACGATGGAGGCTTCGATCAGCGAGACAAGGATTTCGGACGAGCCGTCGCCATCGATATCGGCTGCGGTGGGAAGATTGGCCACAAGCTTGTCGAACGAAGCGGTCCACTGCAGCTCGCCCTTGCCGCTGAGGAGGAAGACCTGTTGGTCCGCCGCGACGAGCACGCCGGTCGGACGCACGGCGTCGGGATAAAGCGTGGGCGCTTGCGGCATGCCGGTGGTCTTGAAAGTCCATTTCACGTTTTGGGCAGAGGCGGCCGGAGCCAACAACAGGGCCAGGATCCACGCGTATCGAAACATCTCCAGGAACTCCCTCGTCTTGCGTTGTGTTGTGGGCAACACTATAGCCGGGGCGCGCGTTCAGGTCCAATGAGGGAGGGGCGCGGCATTCGCTTTCAAGCCCCCGGGGAAAGTTGCCTTGGAGGGGTTGGTTGTACTATGCTGCGAAGTGCATGAGTAGGTAGCTCCACACTAGTATGGGAGTAGTGTGTTTAATGACGTCTAAAGAACGGTTTCTTGCGGCCATAAACCGTCAAACGCCGGATCGCCTGCCCGTTACGACGCATCACGTGATGCCGTATTTTCTCGCACAGTACATGGGCGGGATCAGCCCGCAGGCCTTCTTTGATCACTTTGTACTGGACCCAATTCACTGGATCCTGCCGATGCGGCCCGATGCGGGACGGGGGGAGTACTGGAACGAAATGCTTCCCGGGACCGTCGCTTCGGACACGTGGCATGCGGAGATGATCGAGTTGCCGGCCTGGAAGTACCGGGTGCAGCGCTACACGATCCACACCCCAAAGGGGGAACTCTCGTGCGTGCTCGAGTTTGACCGGCACACGTGCTGGCTCACGGAACGGATTATCAAGCGGAAACAGGACATCGATCTCATCGGCGAGTTTATGACCCGGCCCTTGTGCGACGTGCACGCTGCAAATGAAGAGGCTGCGCTCTTCGGCGGGCGCGGACTTGTGCGGGGGACGATGCCCTGTTTCGAGTTCTTCGGGCAGCCGGGCTGTTGGCAGGATGCGGCCTGTCTTGTGGGCATCGAGCCGCTGATCATGCTGGCGCTGGAGGATCCGGATTGGGTGCACCGCCTACTGGGCATTCTGCTCGAGCGGAAACTCGCCTATGCGCGGTCCATGGCAGGAGCCAACATAGACATACTCGAACTGGGCGGGGGCGACGCTTCCTCGACAGTCATCTCCCCCGCGCTCTTCGAGGAATTCGTCCTGCCGTATGATTCGCAGATCGTTGCCGCGGCTCATGCGTGCGGCCAGAAGATCGTGTATCATACGTGCGGGGGGATGATGCCAATCCTGGAGAGCATCGTGTCGATGGGAGTCGATGCGATCGAGACGTTGGCGCCGGCGGGAATGGGCGGCGATGCCCGTTTGGCGGAGGTTAAGCGCCGGGTGGGCGACCGCGTCTGCCTCATCGGCGGATTCGATCAGTATCATTTCCTCAAGGGCTGTCCGCCGGAAGCCACCCGCGCGGAAGTGCGCCGCTGCTTTGATGAAGCGGGAGAAGGCGGCGGCTTCATTCTGAGCCCATCGGATCACTTCTTCGACGCCGAACCGGCACTGATCGAGGCTTTCTCACAGGCGGCGCGCGCCAGCACTTATCCTTGAGAGCCCCGTCGGCCTCCTGCCAGGAATAGTTCCCATTCCCAGCATGTTCTTAGCCGTGAATCACTCAATGCATCAGCAAAGGATGGGCTATGGGCAAGAAGGACGACGACGGACGCGTTCATCTCTACGTATGCACGGGCGGCGACTGCAAAGACAACAACGCGAAGAAGTTACGGTCCCGGCTGAAAGACGTGGTCAAGGAACGTGAGTTGAAGGAGCGGGTGAAGGTGGAGGAATGTTCCTGTGTGGGCCGTTGCGGCAAAGGTCCGGTGGTCGTGGTGGAGCCGGGCGGGGAATATCACGAGCGGCTGAAGCCGAGGGACGCGGAACGAATCATCGGAGCGGTGGTGTCGTAGCGCGTTACCCCGTTCTTCGGAATGCCCGAGCGACGCATGCGGCAGGGGGCTCTTGCCTTTTTGGGATACGCGTTGCTATCTTGTCCTTTCCAAGGCATGCCGAACGGGAGGGACGCACATGAGCAGGCACTTTATTCTCGCGCTGGATCAGGGGACGACGAGTTCGCGGAGTATTTTGTTTGACGCCGAAGGCGGGATGGCGGCGGTGGCGCAACGCGAGTTTCGCCAGCATTATCCTCAGCCGGGATGGGTGGAGCATGACCCGGTCGAGATTTGGGCGTCGCAGCTCGCCACGGCGAAAGAGGTGCTTGCAAAGGCGAACGCCTCCCCCGGAGACGTGGCAGCCATCGGGATCACCAACCAGCGCGAGACGACGGTTGTGTGGGACCGCAGGACGGGGGAACCCATCTATAACGCCATTGTCTGGCAATGCCGCCGCACCACGGACACGTGCGAGGCGATCCAGGCGCGGGGCCTGGCGGACGAGTTTCAACGGCGCACGGGGCTCGTGGTGGACGCCTATTTCTCCGGCACGAAAGTGAAGTGGATTCTGGATCATGTGCCCGGTGCGCGGGCGCGGGCGGCGCGCGGCGAGTTGTGTTTCGGCACGATCGATTCCTGGCTCCTCTACAAGCTGACGGGCGTCCATGCGACGGATTATTCAAACGCATCTCGGACGCTGCTCTTCAATATTCACGAGCGGCAATGGGACCCAACCCTGTTGGGGGAATTGGCGGTCCCGGCGGAGATGCTGCCGGAAGCGCGCCCGTCGAGCCAGGTTTACGGAAGCACCGGGGTGCTGGGCGGCAATATTCCCGTGGCCTCGCTCGTGGGGGATCAACAGGGGGCGCTCTTCGGGCAGGCCGCCTTCCATCCGAGCGACTGCAAGAACACCTACGGCACGGGCTGTTTCCTGCTGATGAATACGGGCGAGACGCCCATCGCCTCGAAAAACGGCCTGCTCACCACGATTGCCTGGGGACTGGACGGCAAGATCGAGTATGCCCTGGAGGGGAGTGTCTTCGTGGGCGGGGCGGTGATTCAGTGGCTTCGGGACGGCCTGAAACTGATCGGGAGCGCCGCCGAGAGCGAGGCGGTCGCCCGCGAAGTGGAAGACGCGGGCGGCGTGCACATCGTGCCGGCGTTTGTGGGCCTGGGGGCGCCGTATTGGGACATGCGCGCGCGTGGAACCATCAGCGGGCTCACACGGGGCGCCGGGCGGGCGCATCTGGTGCGGGCCGCTTTGGAGTCCATCGCATTCCAGTCCGCGGACGTGGTGCGCACGATGGAGGCTGACACGGGCGCGCGGATACCCCAGCTTCGGGTGGATGGCGGCGCGGCCGCGAACAACCTCTTGATGCAGACCCAGGCAGACCTGCTCAATACGCCGGTGGTGCTCGGCCAGGTCATCGAGACGACGGCCCTGGGTGCGGCGTTTCTCGCCGGGCTGGCCGTTGGCTTCTGGCCCAACCTCGAGTCGATTGGGAAGATCTGGAAAGTGGACCGGATCTTCGAGCCCGTGTGGGACGCAGGAAAGCGGGCGGCCGCGCTGGCCGGCTGGGAAGATGCGGTACGGCGGACAACATCTTCGGCGGAGTGAAAGGTCAAAACTACGGGGATGTCCAGCGTTTACCCTGCTGAATTCGGCGGCGGGGCGGGGCGATGGGAACGTCCACCTGGTGGCAGGCCGACGCAAGACGCTTGTAAACAAAAACTTACATGGCATTGCCGGGGTGCATCTTGCGTGGTACAATTCCTGTGGTCAGTGCCACATGTGGCGTTTCTCCTTCCGCGGAGGCCTGATACCGCAAGCGTATCGGGCCTCTTATCAATTTCGGGGCGCCCGGCGCGCGTCAGTCGTGGGTCAGGGTACTGGTGAGTTCGTTCGAGCGCTGTTCAGGCCCATCAAGGCGGTATAGGGCAGCACCGGTGACGCCCGCAGACGTGGGCGCAGCAACCGGGCTGGAGATGCGATAGGTGAAGGTCATGGGAAAGGCGGGAATGTTAATCCAGACAAACGACTGGATGCCGGAGTACGAGTCGCCGTAATAAAGAGCAGGCGTCGCGCCGCCAAGTATACTGGTCACCTTCCAGCCGGGAGGGAAGCTCTCGAACACACTCAATGCCTTGACCTGTTCTACTCCGTGGTAGTAAATATGTACGGTTACATCCTCCGAACTTCCGGGCGTATAGACGCCATCATTGGCGATTTGACGATCGAAACACATCTCAAGGCCATCGCAGAAGTCGGGTTCGCCTTCGCCTTCGCCCTCGCCCTCGCCCTCACTGGGCACACCTGCTTCCAACACGACAAAGTCAGGTCCCATATCATACAGAGGCCCCCCCTCCCGATATGACCCACTCGCATCGATACGGTAGGGTCCGGAGGCATCGTCCGGCACCGACAAGCGAAAGGAGAAGCTTATCGGAAACGCGGGCTGCGAGAAGAAGAACCAGGCGAATTGCAGGGCACCGCTCGAGCCGGACGGGGGATACAGGCCAGGGGGAAGGGTTCCGGGCATGCCGGCAACCAACGAGTGGAAAGCCCAGCCTGCCGGGGGAGTGACCAGAAGTAGCATGTCGTCCAGCCGCCCTAGAGCAGGACCGGGATACTGAAGCGTGACTGAAACCTCCTTCGTGTGGCCGGGGCTGTAGGTTGGGCCATAGGGAAGCCCCAGTTCAACAAAGAGGTCTTAGGTTTCGCCTTCCCCTTCGCCTTCCCCGGTCGTGTCCGGAGTGTCTTTGAGGAGATGAATCTCTTCGTTGGAACGCAGTTCGGGGCCCGAATTGCGGTAAACTGACACGCCCCTGAGGGTTTGTGGTCCGATTGCATCCACTGGCGGGACCACGCGGAAAGTCACTTGAAACGGGAAGCCTGGAATGGGGCTGAACCAGACGAAATCGATAGTTTGAGTGTCCACGGGCACGGTCAAGTTCGGAGGGGTGCCAGACACCACGGAGTCAAAAGTCCATCCTGTCGGCAGCACTTCCTCCAGCGCCAGGGCCGTGACGGGGTCAACGTCGAAATATGCAAACGAAACCGTGATGTCGATGGGTTCTCCCGGAACGTAGATTCCGCCGGACGTATCCGTCTGCATGATCCACATCCCCGTGAGTTCGCCTTCGCCCTCGCCTTCGCCCTCGCCTTCACCTTCGCCCTCACCCTCTCCTTCACCCTCTCCTTCGCCCTCGCCTTCACCTTCGCCCTCGCCCTCACCTTCACCCTCGCCTTCACCTTCACCTTCGGCGGGAGAAGAGGGCTGGAGGACTTGTCCAACGAGGCTCGACCGAAGTTCGGGGCCGTTGGTGCGATAGACGATCTGCCCCAGAATCGTTTGGGGGCCGGAAGCCTCGGCCGGCGCCCTCAGGCGAAAACTGAAGGTGGCCGGGAAACTGGGGATTGGGGAGAACCAAACGAAATCGAGGGTGTCTCCGGCCCCGGCCTGGGGAGCGATATTCGGCAGGGTGCCGGACAGCATCGTCACGAAGCTCCAACCATCGGGCAGCACTTCCTGCAACCCCAAGGCCGCCACCGGGACCCCGCCGGTGTACTCCAGGGTGGCGGTAATGTCGACGGTATCCCCGGGCGTATAGAGGCCGAAATCCGCGTCGCTTTGTGTCAGGCGCATTTCGGGCACTTCGCCTTCGCCCTCGCCCTCGCCCGGACTCAATTGGGCCAGGGTGTTGAAGACGACGTTCGACTCGTACTGCGGCCCGAGGGTGCGGAACACGGCTATACCCGTCACGGTTTGCGGCCCGGTACCGGAGGCGGGCGTATTCACCCGGAAGGTGAAGGTACAGGGGAAGGCGGGAATCTGGAACCAGAGAAAGTCGATGGTCCCGGTGCTTCCCTGGGTAGGCAACAGATTAGCCACGGCGCCCGAGACGACGGAGTCAAAGCTCCAGCCGTCCGGCAACGTCTCCTCGACCGCGAGTGCAGAGACCGGTTCGGCGCCGTCGTAGGTCAGCACGACCGTGAAATCGACCGGACTGCCGGGCACATAGAATCCGCTGCCGGAATCGCTCTGCAGCAAGGTCATTTCGACGAGTTCGCCTTCGCCTTCACCTTCGCCTTCGCCCTCACCTTCGCCTTCGCCCTCACCTTCACCTTCGCCCTCGCCTTCCCCCTCACCCTCGCCAGGCGCGGCGTCGAAGAGCAGTGTGTCCATGTTTGTCTGCCATTCGGGCCCCGTGGTGCGAAACATGCCAAGGCCCTGGACATGCTGAAGGCCGGTTTCTCCCACCGGAACGTTCACGCGATACGTGAACGCGATCGGGAATGCCGGGATGGAAATCCAGGCGAAGGAGACTGCGCCGGGGACATCGGAGGTCGTAACCACCTCGGGAACCGTTCCCGAAACCAGGCGATCGAAGGTCCACCCCGCGGGAAGATTCTCCTGCAGACCGAGCGCCCGCACCGGCTGGCTCCCGTCGTAAGTAAGCGTGACCGAGATATCCACGGTTTCTCCCGGGGTGTAGAAGAAGCCGTTGGGCGCACTGTGACTCAGGGTCATGACAGGGACCGGTTCGCCCTCACCCTCACCCTCACCCTCACCCTCACCCTCACCCTCACCCTCGCCCTCCCCTTCACCCTCCGCGCATTGGCCGTCATAAGAGACTTCAAGCGAGCGGGAGATCAGGGTTTCGATATCGATGCAGAGGGCCTGCTGACTCAGGGGGTTGCCGTTCAACCACCACCGCGCGGCGGGAAGCGAGCCGGATTGGGCCAGCGCTGCAAGGTCCCGGATATTATTGTTTGCGAGATCGGCTATCACTAGCTTCGAAAGCCCAGCCAAGGGGGCGGGATTGTCCACCTGATTGTCGCGGGCGTAGAGTTGCTCCAGATTGAGCAGTCCGGATAAGGGTTCGAGGCTGGTTATGGCGTTCTCCGACAGGAGCAGCGTTTGGAGCTTCAGGAGTCCGGCCAGGGGGTTCAACGCGCCGATCTGGTTATGGGCGAGATCGAGTGAGGCCAGTTGCTGGAGGGATGCGAGGGGCGAGAGGTCCCCGATCTGATTGTGGTTGAGGTACAGCCCGCTCAGGTTGAGCAGGCCGGCCAAGGGGCTGAGGTCCGAGAGCAGGTTGTTGCTGAGCGAGAGCGAAATAAGACTCGAGAGCCCGGAGAGCGGCGCGGCATCGCTGATTTCGTTTGCGCCGAGGTTGAGTTCAATCAGGTTGACCGCGTACTCCAGGCCACTGAGGTCCTGAATCCCCCGGCCTTCGGCGTTCAACGCGAGCAGCCCGGCGAGATCCGTGTCGAAGATGGGGCCTTCGGGCTGGGCGAGCGCGTCGCGCACGGCGGCCTCCAGGGCGGGGTCCGGAAAGGTGATTTCGTGGGGCGGCGCCAGCACGTGAATGATTCCGACTTCCGTGACAAGGTCTCCCCCACTCGCGCCAAAGACTGCCAGGGACACGCTGTAGATGCCGGGTTCGGCGTAGACGTGCACGCCGTCCTGGAACGCTGATTCGCCGCCGTCCCCGAAATCCCAGGACCACCGCTCGATGGGATCGCTGCCGGGTTGCGAGAAGTCGGAGAAGAAGACGCTGAGGGGGGCATAGCCCGTGGTAGGCTCCGCCTGGAAGAACGCCGAGGGCGGCCGGGTGGGCTTGTCCACGATTATATACTGGTCTTTGCTCAGGTAGTCCGTACCCGCATCCGACTGCACCGCGAGCGTGACGGAATAGATGCCCACGGTTCGATACACGTGCACGGGGTGCTGTTCGTGACTGAGCATGCCGTCACCGAAGTTCCAGGTCCAGGCGGTGATCGGGGCATCGCCGGGCGCCGACATGTCCTGGAATTGCACGGAAAGCGGCGCGAAGCCCGATAGCACGGAGGCCTGGAACTCCGCTTTCGGCGGCGCGGGCGGTTCTTCGGGACATCCGGATAGAATAAGTGCGGCCATCACAGCCGCGGCAACGGCGTAATACGTCTTCATAGCAGGCCCCATCCGTTGATTAGTTTCATTAGGCTAATAATGCGGCAATCCTGAAGGGGAGGTCAAGTCGCTTGTTTTAGAAAGGGGCTGGAAGAGCAGCCCCAGCCGCAGCGCGGAACGCCTCGGGCCGTTGCGGCAGGCGCGCGTCTGCGGCCGGCCTACGCGGCCTGATCCGGGACACAGCATCAAGCACGGAAGGCACGGGCCGCCCGGCACCGGGCCCCGGTTTGGGGCGTCTCGCGGACGCGAATATCAGGGTCCGGGACAGTAACCATCCTCGGTGCCCTCTCCGGGACACGCATGATACCCGGCGGAATTGAAGAACTGGATCACGCGAAGCAATTCAGAAAGGCTGACATGCCAGTCCTGCGGATTGTAGTCACTGTCATGGGCTGTGCAAGATTGCGCACCGGGACCGGGCGCATAGTCGTCCTCGGTGCCGCTTTCGCAGTGATAACCGTCTGAATTGAAGAACTGAATCACCCGAAGCAACTCGGAGAGGCTGATCAGATTGTCGCCGTCCTGATCGGCGGTGTGGGTGGTGCTTCCACCGGGCAAGAGGCAGAAGGCAAAATCCGACGTCAAGGCCGACGCCCCTTCCTGATACGCCGCCAGGTTGCCTTCTATGCTGGTCAGCCAAGCCCAATAGCAGCCGTCCGCTTCAATGGAGCGGATCTTGATCCAGCCGGACGCCATGGAGACCGGCGCCGTTAGTTGGGCGCGGTATTGATACATCCACACCCAGTTAAAGTACAGAAAGTTCCCGTTTTGCACGCTGGGAACCACGGTTTCTTCGTGCACAACCGTACCGGGCAGACCGCCGGCATCTTCACAGAAGGAAATCAAGAACCGCTCAGTGCCAAGAGGCTCGCCGCATTTCACGGGATAAGTGCCCCACCACACGAGTTCACCGATGGGATTGGCCAGGCCGCTGAAATCTTCGCACGCGGTATAAGGGAGATCCACATCGCTGTAGTATCCATTGGCGCCTGGATCCAACGGGGCCTGAGGCCGTTGCGACAGGAAAGACTCGGGAACACACTGGCGTTCGGCCTCGCCCGTCAGCGCGAGGTGGACTTCGTTCTGATACAGCTCGACCATATCCAGGGCAGTGTCGCCATCTTCATCGCCGGTAACGTTCTGAGGCATGAAGCCATTGAGCAGGAAGCGTCCGGCGGGATCGAGGGTAATGGCGGCGGTATCAGGCGCCGGCATGGCAGTGAATCCGGCATAGGCAGTCGCGGTCAATGGCTGGAGCGGCTGACCATCGACGTCGCACAGGTCGCTCAGTGCGGTGGGAGCCGGAACCAGATTGGGGGTATCAAAGAGCGGGGACACGCTCCAGACGTTCAGGGGTTGCACCGCGTTGTAACTGGGGCCGACCGCGATACCGGCCCGGTCGAGTATCGGATGGCCCGCATTGAAAGACAAGTCCCAGGAGGACAGGATGATGCGGCCTCCGCGGTCGTAGTAGCCTGCGAGATCTTCCAGCGTACCGGAGGACATGACTTCGCCATAGTTGTCATAGATGAGCAATCCCCACGTGCCGGCGGCGAGGTAGCTGCGGAGCCAATTCTGGTTCGGGACGATCGTCTTTGCGAGTCCCATGCCCGAGAGCGCCGTCTCGGCATAGTTGACACCCAAACCACACCCATTAAAGTACGCGAGGACGCCGGTTGAGCCTGCGATCTTGGCGTATAGAATTTCGTTTTCATAGAGTTCGACCATGTCGTCTTTGGCATCACTGTCCGCATCTCCCGTGACAATTTGCGGCATAAAGCCGTTCACGATAATCCGTTTGCTGCGGCTGATCGCAATGGCCGTATTGTTCTCGGAAGGCGAAACCGTATATCCGGCCTGGGCGGCCGCGGAGCTCACGTTGAGATACTGGCCGTCCACCCCGCACAGATCGCTCAACGCAGTGAGATCGGGCACGTGGTTTGGAGCCTGAAACAAGATGGAATTGTTCCACGGATAGACGGGCTGGGGCGTGGAGTAGCCTGCGGAGACGGTCACACCTGCCTTTTCGGAGAAGAGCGGATGGCTGACGACATCGGGGAGGTCCCAGAGCGAGAGAACCATATGCCCCGGGTTGAACTCGTTGCTGTACGCCAGCAGGGCATCGAGTGTCTCCAGTTCCATGTTGATGCCGTGAGATTCGTAAATGACCAGGTCCCAGGTGCCGGACGTGAGATGGGTGCGGAAATCGAGCGGATTGGAGGCCCGAGTGACTTCGGCGAAGCCGAGGTTGGCCAAAGCGGGCGCGATGTAGTCCGCACTCCCGGGGCATTGGTCAAGAAAGGTGAGGATGCCGCGTCCGCCGTAAAGAAGGAGGTTGATTTCATTGACGTAAAGCGAGGTCATGTCCGAGAACCAGCCACCCTGGTTTCCGGTGATGTTCTGCGGACTGAATCCGTTCAGGATGAGTCGACGATGAGGATCCAGGACAATTGCGGCCTTATTGACGTCAACGGTCTGCGTGTAGCCGGCACAGGCGGTGCCGGTGGTGGCTTGAAGATTCTGTCCGTCGGTAGTGCAGAGATCGGTGAATACAGTCAGGTCTGCCACGCTGAACGGGAAATCGAAGAGCCGGGACGTGCCCCAGTCATGGACCGGCTGCATCGCGGAATAGGTGCTGAGGGCCGTGGCACCGGCCCGGGCCATGAAGGGATGCGCGTTGAAGGAGGCCAGATTGTAGGCGAAGAAGATGATCTTCCCGCCGTCATCATAGTACTGAACCAGCGCGTCGAGAATTGCTGTGCTTGTGCCGCTGCCGTAATCGTCGACAAGGACCAGATCCCAGAGGCCGGAATTTAACTGTGCGAGGAACTCCGTCGGTGTGGTGGTCACGATTGGCGCGTGAAGGGTGGAATAGGTCACGGCCTCGGAGAAGTAGTCATCACCTCCGTTGCATTCACTGAAGTAGACCAGCGTGCCGTTCCCCCCACGGAGCAGGTGGTGAATCTCGTTTTCATAGAGTTCAACCATGTCGGTCCGGGCATCGCCGTCTTCGTTTCCCGTAACCGTCTGCGGCGCGAAGCCGTTGAAAATGAAGCGGCGCTTGGAGTCGACTGTCAGCAGAGCTTTATTAGTTTGAGCCACGTCGGTGGCGCCTGCGTGGGCCGTCGCCTGTCCGGCAATGGGTTCGATATGCACTCCGTCGCGGTTGCAGAGGTCATCGAGCAGGGTGAGCGGAGGCACCACATTGGGCGTGGTGAACAAGGGATCTTCCTGCCAGGGATGAATGGGCTCGGGAACACTGTATTCATCCACAATCGTTACGCCGGCGGCTGTGAAGAGCGGATGCCCGGCAAGTCCCAGGACATTTGAATCCGAGAAGATGATTCTTCCGCCTGTGGCGTAATAGGCCCCGAGCGCATCGAGGACCGCGACGTTCAGGAAGGAGTAATATCCGTCGTAAATGACGAGATCCCAGGGACCGCCTGCCAACTGAGTCAGGAGGTCGGTGTTGGAGTAAACGCTGACCACGTTCGTGATGCCAAGGTTTGTCAGGGCGGGCCACGCATAATCCTGGCCGCCGGTACACTGGCCAATATAAACGAGCACGGCAGGACTTTGAATAAGCGTCTTGGGCGTCTTAGCGGCCTGAAGTCCGTCATTGGCATTCGACGCCCCGGCCGTACCCGTGAGAATCGCCATGCCCAGCAGAAGACACCCCATCCACCGAAATCCCAACGGCTGCATCATGATACATCCCTTCCAGTTGTCCGTCACCTCAAGAAAGCCCGCTTTGCAGGATTGAGCGGGCCCCGCTTCACATCGATGTAAAGGCGGCCCCAAGCATCTGCCCTTCCCGCGGCCTCGGGCCGCGCCTCAGTCCCGTTACATACCACCTGATCGGCTTGGCGCCACCCAGTTATTATGAGAACTGAGTTGACTCCCGTCAAGAGTCTTTTCCAGATTTCGGCGAATGCGCAGACGGGCCGCGGCCGCGTGCTGCGCGGAAAGCCGCGTGGAAGCAGGTGTCCAGGTGGGTCAGGGCTGATAACGCGAACGGAGTATGGCCAGGATCTGCATCAGCCGATGCCGGTAGGTGTGCTCGCCAAGGATGCGCGTTCGCGCACGGTTGACGATGTCGTGCCGGGCCTTGGGATGGGCGCGGTAGAAGCGGAGGAGGTCGCGGGCCTCCTCGAGGGAGTGGTAACGCGCTGTCTCGTTTGGCGCATCGAACAGTTCGTCAAGCGAGGCCTGTGCATCCGTGAGCAGGAAACCGCCGGCGGCGGGACAATCAAAGACACGCTGATTCACGGCCGTCGCCATCTGGATGCTCGTGATGTTCAGGTTGACTTCACAATCGCGGTAGAAGGCGGGCAGTTCCCCCGTGTAATTCACAAAGCCTCCTCCCGCGGCGACATGGGGACGCCACGCCTCGTCGCCGAAGACCATCAGCCCTTCCGGTTCGAGTGCCTGAACGGTTTCCATGCGGAGGCGTCGGGTGCCTTCAATGAAACAGAATAATTCGACGTGACGCAGTTCCTGGGTGTCAAGAACGCCCGCGTTCTCCAGGACGGCCTGCATACCCAGGCCGAAACGCTCGCGGGTGACGCGGCCCGCCGCAAGGGCATCGCGCACGGCGAGGGCGAGCGCCGGCCGTTCCTCAATCCAAATCCATTCCCGTTGCGCGAAATCGGTCATGGAATTTCCGACGAAGGCCGGGGGCCTGTGTGCGGCCTCGGCGGGCGGGGCATTGAAGATCGTATCGTCGACGGCCAGGGGCATCACATGGACTTCGGCGAAGCCGGCCTGCTCGAGCGACGGCACGTAGGCGCGTTCCCAGGTCAGGGCGATGGCATGAGGGGAAGCATAACAGGTGCGGCCCATGAGGATGGTGCGTGGATCGTCGACAAACCAAGTGACATGGGGAATCTCGAGATCGGCAAAGAGGGCCGAGAAGAGGCCCATTTCGTCCATGCCGCCGAGGTTGATGCTCAGGATGAAGTCCGGCCGAAACGCGGTAAGGGTTTCCAGAAAGCGCGCTATCATTTCGCGCGGCATATGGCCCACCATCGCGATGGGCGGATGGACGACGTCCCAGCCCATGGCGCGGGCGGCATGGATACAGGCCGTGTCAAGCCAGTACTGGCTTTCCGGAATGAGGACCCGGGGCCGTTCTCCCGCCAGTTTGGGATAGGTCATGAGCGAGCGCAAGGTGTCGGAGATTCTGAGCCGGGGCGATTCCATGTGCGTGAGGTCCATTTCCGGTTCCAGGTGCGGCAACACTATAGCGCAGTTTCCGCGGCCGGAGAAAGGGCAGGCTCGGCGCACGCGCGCGGGCAGGAGTGCTATACTCCGGCTCCCCGCCGGATTCCGGCGGGGAACTTCGGCCGCGTGCCGGGGATAGAATGTGCTGACCGGAAGGAGTTCCGAAGGACTCATGGCCGCAAAACGGAAAAAGAAGAAGCAAGGGATCCTCGCGCGGGTGCGTAGCCGGATACGGGGTTATGTGCTTCGCGGTTTGCTGGTGGTGGTGCCCCTGGGCGTGACCGCGTATGTGCTCTCCTTCTGTTACTCGATCACGGCGGGTTACCTGGTCCCCTTCATTCAAGAGTACTTGTTTCTCGTGCCGCCGCGTGCCGTGGTGCCGTTGTCCGTGGTGCTGTTCCTGGCAATGCTCTATCTGGTCGGGCTGGTGGCGGCCGCCATGGTGGGACGTCAGCTCATCGCGCTGACCGAAGCCATTATTCGCCGCATTCCTCTCGTGAAAACCGTTTACGGGGCCTCCAAGCAGGTGGTGGAGCTGATCTCGCGTCAGGAGGGAGACGCAGACTACAAGGCCGCGGTGATCGTCGATTTCCCCTGTCCCGGGATGAAGGCGCTGGCCTTCGTCACCGGAAGAATCGAGATCGAGGGCGTGGGCGAAATGATGAAGATATTCATCCCGACCACGCCGAATCCGACAAGCGGATATCTGGAATTGGTGCCGCCGAGCATGGTCTCGCAGAGCAGCATGACTGTGGAAGACGCCGTGAAGTCGGTGATGTCGGCAGGGATCTTGACGCCCGAGGTGGTGGAAATTGCCGCGCCGGGAGAGAAGCTGTCCCTCCCAGACCCATCGGACGAGGACGACGAGGACGACTGATGGCAAAGCTGGGGAGAAAGAAGAAACTGAGCCTCTGGGGCCAGCTGAAACTGACCATCCGGAGCCGGCTGCTCTCAGGTCTGCTGGTGATCGTGCCCCTGGGCATCACGGTTTTCGTGGTGCGGTTCATTTACGAACTCACCGTCGGCCGAATCACCCCGCTGACCGAGACGATGTTCAGCCGGGTGCCGTGGTACGCCCTGCCCCTGTCGTCGATTATCCTCTTCTTTGCGTTGCTCTACGTGGTCGGGATGGTGGCCACCGCCGTCGTGGGCCGCCGCATTATCCTGCTGGCCGAAGCCATCATCGACAAGATCCCGCTGGTGGCCACTGTCTATGGAGCCACCAAACAGATTGTCGAAACCTTGTCTTTCCAGGAAGGCGGCACGAACATGAAGTCCGCAGTCCTGGTTCACTTCCCGTACAAAGGCATGAAATCCATCGGATTCCTGACGGGGCGGCTGCGCGCACGGGACGGCACCGACTACTACAAGGTCTTCATTCCCACCGCGCCGAACATCTCCGTTGGCCTCTTCCAGCTCTGTGCGGCGGAAGACGTCTTTCATTGCAGCCTCTCCGTCGAAGATGCGGTGAAGATGATCGTGTCCGGCGGGATTATCTCCCCGGAACGCCTGCGCATCGCGCCGGTGACCGAAGGGACCGCCGCCTTGTCCACGGATTCCTCCTCTGAGGACGATTGATCTTCACCCATTGTCGCATCCGTCCCTTCCCCAACCCGCGCACCCTTTCCATGTTGCCTTCAAATTGGAGGGGCCAATTTGACATTGATGGGGCGTCCTGTTAGGTTTATCCCTGTACAGGACAAAATTGGCCCCACCTATTTGCTAAGTAAAGCGAGAAATTCATGTACATCAATCAACCCAATAAACTTTCGGGATTCCTGGCCGTCGCGCTTCTCGCGCTATTGCCTTTGCACGCCTCGGCGCTGGACGAACACCTCGAGGATATCTACCTGAAGGTGCTGGCCATCCACAAGAACGAGAATCCGCCGCCGGATCCCAACACGCGGGATCGGGACGAGAACGGGATCGTGGACCGGTGCCAGTACCGCCTCCTGGACGCGGTCCTGCGGGACGAATCCGCGCCGCATCATGACCTGGTGTTGGCCACTTATTCCGCGAACCTCGTTCAGGTGCAGCGTGACAACACCGCGGGGGCGTTGTGCGTGGTGTTTCAAATGCTGTACGGCTTCACGTGCGACGAGTTTAATCGCTACGCGGCGGCGACCGTGACGATTGGGGAGCCGATGGGCGTGGAAGTGCTGGTGACAGAACTCCATGATCGCATTGGGATGAATATTGACCTGGCGAACTACGATCTCACGCGTTCATCGCTGCTGGCGGCCGCGGGCGACCTGGATGAGGATTCGTATGCGAATGTGCAGGAGTATGGCGCGGTGTGCGGGGACTTTGATCGCTATGTGGCGGCGGCCAGAGACGGGGCGCAGAATCCCGGCACACTGCCCTGTTGCGCTGCCTGCGTGTTAAGACTCACGAGCCAGCCGCAAGGCGGGGCGAAGTACGTTCATGGCGCGCACACCTTCTTCGTCTCCGTGGCCGACCAGGAGGGAACGGTGCATTATCAGTGGTACCGGGACGCGCTGCCGGTGGGAACGGATGCGCCGGAATTGGCACTGACGGACCTTCGGCCCGAGGATGCAGGCACCTACTGGTGCGTGGCGACGGATGACTCCGAACGCATCGAGTCGGCGCGGGCCGCGTTGTCGGTGGTGAACCACGTGCAGATCACCCGGCAGCCTGAGGATGCCCAACTGCCAAGCGGAGCCTCGCATACATTAACCGTGGCGGTTTCCGGTGGACTTGGAACACTCCACTTTCAATGGATGCGGAATCGGCAGCCAATCGGGGACGATTCTCCGGAACTTGCCTTGAACAATCTCGCCGAGACGGACTCAGGCACCTTCTGGTGTTGCGTGAACGACGACTTTGAGCAGGTGTGTTCCGACCAAGTGCAGGTAGTGGTTTCCGACAGTGGCGAGGGCGAGGGTGAAGGCGAGGGCGAGGGCGAGGGTGAAGGCGAGGGCGAGGGCGAGGGTGAAGGCGAGGGTGAGGGTGAAGGCGAGGGTGAGGGCGAGGGCGAAGGTGAAGGCGAGGGCGAAGGCGAAGGCGAGCCGCCTGCGATGACGGTTCACCTGGGATTCCAGGATGGGTTGGAGTATGTGGCGGGGGGACTGAAAGAACTGTCGCTTACGCTCGCCTGTTCCGCGCCCGGGTCGCTGACGGAGATGGGCTGTTTTCTGGACCTGCCAACGGGTTGGGCGTTCCACTCGTTCGTTCGGGGAGGCCGCGGCACCCAAGCGCCCGATGTGGTTCCGGCGGCCGGACAGGTTGGGACCCTCCGGTTTGCCTGGAGCACCCCTCCCCCGCTGCCCGTCACCCTTCGAATGCGGCTGACCGTTCCCTCCGAGGCTGCGGGCCGGCAGTACTTCTCTGCCCAGGCGGAATATCGCTTGTCCGGGCCCATGCTCTACTCCCCGCTCACCAGCGTGAACCTGCTTGGCGCAACGCTTTGTCCAGGCAGGTTGCTCCTGAGCCCGGGGCCGGAAGATGTCCTCGATTTCGGTCGTGCTGCGCTTGGGCAAACGGTCGCACGAGACCTCGTGCTGGCCAACGTGGGCGAACAGCCCTTGGATGGCACCGCCCTCCTTGAGGATGGTTCCATGCTGCAAGTGAGCCCCTCCGCCTTCTCGCTGCCGCCGGCGGCGTCCATCACGCTGACGGTGCGCTTTGCGCCGACAACGCCCGGTGCTCATTTGGATTATCTCTTGATCCGTGCCGGTGATGAACACGTGGCCCTGGAATTGCGGGGAGAGGCCGCCCCCCTTCCCCTGCTGGGTTGCCACGGCGGAACAACGGAGGCGGCAACGCCGCGATGGGGCGACCGCAGTGTCCTGGCATTCACCGCCGTACTCTTGATCTTCTCGCGGATCGGTTTCGTGCGGAAAGAACGGGGGTGCCTGGGGCACCATTCGTGAGACTCCGCGCCGGCGAAACGGGTCCGTCCCGGAGGCGGTTTCATCGGACGCGGGGCGCTGATTCCTCTTGATTTGGCGCCTGCCGCACCTTAGAATGCCGCCTTCTCGAACGAGGTCCCTGCCATGGAAAAGTCAAGTAATGCAAAGGCCAACGTGTCCGGCGCCGCGCCGCGCCCGGAACGATGGGTGTCCGTGGACGCGCTGCGCGGATTCGACATGTTGTGGATCGTGGGCGGAGGCGGCCTTGTCAGCGCGCTGAACAAAGCGGGCGGCGATCAGGGCTTCCTGCATCTCTGCGCGGAGCAGTTGAAGCACAAGGAGTGGCAGGGCTTCGCGTTCGAGGATCTGATCTTCCCGCTGTTTGTCTTTATCGTGGGCATTTCCCTGACGTTTTCGCTCGGCCGCATTGCCGGGCAGGAAGGCCAGAGCAAGGCCCATTGGCGCCTGTTCCGGCGTGCCGCGCTGTTGTTCGCACTGGGCATCCTCTACTCGGGCGGATTCAAGGATCCCTGGCCCGGCATGCGGATCATGGGCGTGTTGCAGCGGATTGCCTTGTGCTATTGCTTCGCGGGGCTGCTCTTCCTCCACCTCCGGACCCGGGGACTCGTGATCGCCTTTTTCGTGCTGCTCCTCGGCTACTGGGCCGTGATGTCCTTCGTTCCCGCGCCGGGCCAGCCGCACGTGTCTTTCGAACCGGACAAGA
Organism: Candidatus Hydrogenedentota bacterium; assembly: GCA_903837785.1. GTDB lineage: Bacteria > Hydrogenedentota > Hydrogenedentia > Hydrogenedentales > CAILVY01 > CAILVY01. The sequence goes on along the minus strand of CAILVY010000282.1, from coordinate 19,680 downwards.
ATATCGCGAACTACGTGGACTTCCACTGCCTTCCGGGCCGCTTGCACGAGAAGACCCGGGATCCGGAAGGTCTGCTGAGCACATTTCCCGCCGTGGCGACGTGCCTGCTGGGGGTCTTCGCAGGGTTGCTGATCCAGAACACGAACGTGAGCAATGCCCGCAAGCTGATGCTGTTCGTTCTGGGCGGCGCGGCCATGGTTGGGCTGGGTTTCCTGTGGGGGCTTCAGTTCCCGGTGATCAAGAAACTGTGGACATCGTCGTTTGTGCTCGTGGCCGGCGGCTACAGTTGCCTCTTGCTGGCGTTCTTCTACTTGATCATCGACGCGTGGAAGTTGAAACGCTGGGCGCTCCCCTTCCTCTGGGTGGGGACGAACGCGTTGGCCATCTATCTCATGCGCAACATCGTGGATGTGCAGGCGCTCGCGATGCGATTTGTGGGCGGAGACATCCAGGCCGCGCTCGGCGCCTACGGCCCTCTGGTTATGAATATGGTTTCACTCGGGTTCACACTGCTCTTCGCCTGGTATTTGTACAAGAAGGAAATCTTCCTGCGGCTCTAGCCCGGCGGGGCGGCGGCGCCGTGGTGCGGTTGAGGCGGCGCGCCTGCGATGGTCTTGTGAAAGGAACGCTCGATGCGAAATGCCATGTATCTCCTGCTGTCTCTTGCGGCGCTGGCCGCCCCGTCCACGGCGGTCTCCGGCGAGGAGAAGGCGGGCGACTTTACTTGTTTTCAAACGGGTTCCGGTTATTCCCCGGCGCTGGACATCGCGTCGGATGTGGCCGTTGTTTACGGAACGGACCCCGGGCTTCCGGAGCGGATCAAGGGCTGGCGCGAGCAGGGGTACGCGATCAGCATGATGACCGGGATCGCCTGGGGCGAGTACGACGACTATTACATGGAGAACGGCGTATTCAAGAAGGACGAGGTGCAGACGACGAAGACCGGCCGACTCTTCATGCACGGGGACAGCAAGACCGTCGGTTACAATGTGCCCACGGACGCCTATATCGAGTACATCAAACGGAAGATCGAGCCGGCGGTGGATGCGGGCGCCCGTGCTCTGTACCTCGAAGAGCCGGAATTCTGGGCGGAGACCGGGTGGAGCGAGGCCTTCAAGAAAGAGTGGGAACGGTTCTACGGGGAGCCGTGGCAGGCCCCCGATTCGAGCGTGGACGCGCAATACCGCGCCAGCAAGCTGAAGTATGAACTCTACTTCAAAGCCCTGCGCGAAGTGTTTCGGCATGCGAAGGAACGCGCCCGCGCGCAAGGCCGCGAAATCGAGTGCCACGTGCCCACCCACAGCCTGGTCAATTACGCGCAATGGCGCATTGTCAGTCCCGAATCTCACTTGATGGACCTGGCCGAAGCGGACGGGTATATCGCGCAGGTCTGGACGGGCACGGCGCGGACGTCGAATGTCTACCGGGGAGAGAAGAAGGAGCGCACCTTCGAAACGGCCTACCTGGAATACGGCCAGGCGCTGGGCATGGTCCGCCCAACCGGACGCAAGGTGTGGTTCCTGGCCGACCCGATCGAGGACAATCCGAACCACTCCTGGGCGGACTACAAGCGGAACTACGAGTGCACGATTATCGCGTCGCTGCTGTGGCCGGAGGTGCACCGCTTCGAGGTGATGCCGTGGCCGGACCGGATCTTCCAGGGAACTTATCCCAAGGTGGATATGGACAGCAAGTCCGGGGAGCGCGAGGGCATCCCCGCGAGCTACGCAACGCAATTGCTGACGGTTATCAATGCCCTGAACGACCTGAACCAGGCCGAAGTGCAGTACGATGCGGGCACGCGCGGCATCGGCGTCGTGGTTTCGGACACGCTGATGTTCCAGCGTGCGGCGCCGCACGCGAGCGATCCACACCTTGGCTCTTTCTTCGGCCTGGCGATGCCTCTGGTGAAGCATGGCGTTCCGGTCGAAGTCGTTCAACTGGAGAATCTGCTTCAACCGAACGCCTTTGCTTCCTGCCGGGTGCTGCTGTTGACCTACGAAGGCCAGAAGCCGCTCAAGCCGGAATACCATGATGCGCTGGCGCGTTGGGTGAAGGAAGGCGGATGCCTGATTTTTGTCGGAGACGGGTCGGACCCCTACTGTCACGTCCGGGAGTGGTGGAACGAACAGGGCGCAAATCAGCGGACGCCCGACGCGGATCTTTTCGATCGCCTCGGGATCACGCGCGCGGCCTTCAGCGAAGCGGAGCCTGTGGGAAAGGGTTTTGTCCGCGTGTTCACGGAAAAGCCGCGGCAGCTTCCGCGCTACGAATACGGTGCGCAGAAAGTGATGGAGCTCGTGTCTGAGATGCAGGAGAAGCTGGGCGAGCCGTTGAGGACGCAGAACTACTTCTGCCTGCGGCGCGGTCCCTATGTGGTGGCGTCGGTGCTGGAGGAGTCGGTGTCGGAACAGCCGCTGACAATCAAGGGGAACTACATTGATCTGTTCGATCCGAATTTGCCCTGCCTGAGTGAACGCACCCTGGCGCCCGGCGAGCGGACGCTGCTTTACGATCTCGCGTGGCCGGCATCCAAAGGCCTGGAGGCGAAAGTGGCCGCGGCCGCCGCCCGGATACGCAACGAATCCGTATCGGAGCATGTGTTGCGCTTCACGGCGCGCGGCCCGAGCGCGACGACAGGCAAGGCACGTATCCTGCTCCCCCGTGCGCCGCAGCGGGTGACTGTGAAGCCGGAAATTCCGGTGCAGGAGGAATGGGATGGCGGGAGCAAGACGTTGGTATTGACATTCGGGCACGTGGCGGGCGAATTAAGCTTTGAGGTGGGCTTCTGATACCTGATACAATGTTTCTTCTGTTGTGGGCTGCCCGGGAGTGCTGCGAGAACGCCACGTGGTGCGATGCGCAAGCCGGTACTGCGGAACCCGTGCGTTGTGGCGCATCGGGACCCAAGTTCTAAGCTGGAGTGATACATGATCGAGCCTAAGTTCGTCGAACGAATTGCCGGGGAACTGGCGCTGCCGCCGGAACAGGTGACTGCCGCCGTTCAACTCTTTGACCGCGGGGCTACAGTGCCTTTCATCGCGCGCTACCGGAAGGACGCGGTAGGCAATCTGAGCGAAGCCCTCCTCGAACGCATCGAGGAGCGCAACGCCTATTTCATCGCGCTGACGAATCGGCGGAACGCGGCGATCGACAATCTGGCCAAGCAGGAGAAATTGACGGACGAACTCCGTGCCAAGCTGGACGCGTGCTTCGATCAGGTTTCTCTGGACGATCTGTACCTGCCCTACAAGAAGCAACGCCGAACCAAAGCGTCGATTGCGCTGGATCAGGGCCTGGAACCGCTGGCGGCGTTCCTGTGGGCGCAGATGCCGGTGGGCGTGCCGGTGGAAGAGTTCGCGGTTTCGTTCGTGAATTCGGAGAAGTCCGTGAGTTCGCCGGAAGAGGCGCTGCTGGGCGCACAGAATATCCTGGCGGAGCATATCTCGCTGGATCCGGCGGCGCGCGGCCTGCTGCGCGATCACATCCGGGAAGAAGGCCGCCTGACGACGTCCGCCACGAAGAACGCACACGAGCAGAAGAACCGCTTCGATGCGTTCTATCATTTCTCGGAACCGCTGAAGTCGGTGCCGAACCACAAGCTCCTGGCGATTCTCCGCGGCGTGCGCACCGGCGTGCTGCGAATGGACCTGGTGATCAATGACGAAGAGATGATGTCGCGGCTGACGGCGCAATACGTGAAAGAACCCGGTTCGCTTTTCGAACCCTTCCTGCGCGCGGCGGTCGAGGATGCATACAAACGCCTGCTGCGGCCGGCGGGTGAGAACGAAGTGGTGGAGATGGCGCGCGAGCGGGCGGATGAGGAGATCATTCAGTCCCTGCGCGAGAGCGTGGAGCAGGCGCTGATGGCGCCGGCGGCGGGCGCGATTCCGGTGATGGGCGTGGACCCGGGCCCGCGGACAGGCTGCAAGATTGCGGTGGTGGATGAACACGGGGCGTATCTCGAGTCGGTCACGCTGAACCTGAACGAACCGGAAGCGAATCTCGAAGAGGCCACCCAGGTCCTGCTCGGCATGATCGAGAAACACGGCGTGCGCGGCATCGCGATCAGCAACGGGTTGGGCGCGCGGGAAGTCGCCCGCTTCGTGAACGAAACCTTGAAGAAGGCGTCTAACAAGCGGATCTTCTTCATGTTCGTCAATCATCCGGGTGCGGCGCTGTATGCGGCCTCGAAGACGGCGCAACAGGAGTTTCCGGATCTCGAACCCGGATTCCGCAGCGCGGTGTCGCTGGCGCGGAAGCTCCAGGATCCGATGGCGGAACTCCTGAAGCTCGAAGCCCGCAATATCATCACGGGCCAGTTTGTGCATGATGTCAATCCGCGGCGGCTGCGCGACCTCTTCAGCAAGACTTTCGTATCCTGCGTGAACCGGGTGGGCGCGGACATCAACCAGGCGCCGGCCGAAGTGCTGCGCTATATTTGCGGTTTCCAGATGGGGACGGCGCAGAACCTCATCGAGTTTCGAAAGAAGAACGGCGGGATTCGTTCACGCGCCCAACTGACCGAAGTGTCGGGCATCGGCGACAAGACCTTCGAACAGTGCGCGGGCTTTCTGCGCGTCATCGGCGGGGAGAACCCGCTCGACGCAATGAATATCCATCCGGAAGCCTATGGCGTCGTGGAGAAGATTGCGGAAAAGACGGGACTGCCCGTGAACCGCTTGATCGGCAACCGCGAAGTTTTGTCCAAGGTGAATCCGGCGGAGTATGCGACGGAGACTATCGGACCGCTCGTGGTGAACGACATCCTCGATGACCTGCTCAAGGTCCGCCGGGATCCCCGCCCCGAATTCCGCGTGCCCAATTTCCTGGACGGCGTCTATGACATTCAGGACCTGGAGGAGGGCGTGGAAGTCGAGGGCGTGGTCACGCACGTGACCGACTATGGCGCGTTTGTCGATATCGGCGTCCGCCAGGACGGCCTCATCCATCTATCCGAATTGGCCAACCGCTTTGTGCGCAATCCGCGGGATGTCGTGCAGATTGGCGATCTTGTGCGCGTCAAAGTGACGAAGGTGGACAAGGACAGCCGCCGCGTCTCGTTGTCACGCAAAGCGCTGCTGAACCAGCCCCCGCCCCGCAGGCCCCGGCCCCGGCCCGAAACTGCCGAAGGCGCTCCCGCCCCGGCTCCGGACGCTGCCGAAGGCGAGGCCGCCCGCAGACGGCCGCCCCGGCGCGAGGGCGAAACCCGGGAAGACCAGGGAGCTCCCCGCCGCCGTGAACGCCGCGAAGAGGGCGATGGCCGGGACCGCCGTGCCGCCGCCCCAAGCCGCGACCGCGGCGACCGCGAGCGCTCCGACTTCTCCGGTGCCCGCCGTTCCGACAAACGCGATCGCCGGCCCGGCGCGCGTCCCGGAAAGGCCGCCGTGGTCGTCCATGGAGAATCGGGTTCGCTGGCAAACACCCAGTTGGCCGACCAGTTGGCCGCGTTGCGTGAAAAGCTGGGTGGCTGAAGCCCTGCGCGCCCAGCCATAACTGATATTATTGCGAAAACAGCCAAACCTTTGCCTTGACATTTTGCTTCTACTGTGCTATCGTGCGCCGCCTTATGCCTCTGTCGAAAGACCCTGCCCTTCGGGGTGAGTTGAGCATACAATGTGAGAGGCGAACGACATGCCGACAGCGAATGTAAGAACGAAAGCCAAGGCAAAGGCCGCCGCAAAGCCCAAGGCCAAGCCGGGGGCGGTGCGCAGCGCCAAGGCGCCGGTAAAAGTCAAGGCGAAATCAGCAACGAAACCGAAGTCCGCCGTTAAGACGCGCGTGGCGCCGCCCTCGAAGGCGCCGGTAAAACCCACGCATGCAGCGGCGCCGCCGGTGACACGCCCGTATCGGGCGCCAATCAAGGAAGTTCCTGTGCCAGACAGCAGTATGACAAAGAAGGAAGTGCAGCGTTTCGAGAAGATGCTGCTGGACGAGCGGGCGCGCCTGCTCGGAAGCATCCGCAATATTGAGGAAGCGTCGCGTCAGGAGGCCGGCCGGGACAACAACGGAGACCTGTCCAGCTACGCGGAGACGGGGACCGACAACTTCGAGCTGGAAACGGCGCTGAATATCGCGTCGGGCGAGTCGGAGTGGCTCCGGAATATCGCCGATGCCTTGCGGCGCATAGAGGAAGGGCGCTTCGGCGTCTGCGAGATGTGCGACCAGCCCATTCTGAAGCGGCGCCTTGAAGTCTTTCCCTCGGCCCGGTACTGTATCAAGTGTCAGGCGGAATATGAAAAGCGCCGGGCAGGCGGCGAAGGCTTTGGGCCGACGCATTACTAGACCCGAGGTTTAGGAGCGGCGCACGGGGGACGGTGGTGCCGCCGGAGCCAGAGTCTGCGTGGAGCAAACATGCATCCCATCCTTCTCAAGCTGGGTCCCATCACCCTGCATTCCTACGGACTGATGATAGCGATAGGCTTCCTGTCCGCCATCTACTTTTCGCAGCGCGATCTCAGGAAAGCGGGCATCGACACTCAGTTCGTCGGTGAAATGGGTTTCATGGCGCTCTTGCTGGGGGTCGTGGGCACGCGCATCCTATACATCCTGATGTTCCCGGGCGAATTCAGTTGGAGCCGCCCCTGGGAGTGGTTCGCCGTATGGCAGGGGGGCCTCGTCTTTCAGGGGGCCATCCCGATCACATTTGCTTATGTGTATTTCGGCTTGAAGAAGCGTGGCATCCCCTTCTGGCCCGTGGTCGACGCCGCCATCCCCTATCTCGCACTTGCGCAGGCCTTCGGCCGCATAGGCTGCTTCCTCAACGGCTGTTGCTACGGCTGCGTGACCGATGCCCCCTGGGCCGTCCGCTTTCCGCCGGGCCGGCCGGTGTTCTCGTCGCAGGTGAACCTCCCCGCCATGCCGGACGGCTGGTCGCATCCCGTGCACCCCACGGAACTCTACAGCACAATTTTGCTCACGCTAATCTGCCTGACACTCATTCTCCTCCGGGCAAAATGGCATCCGTTCGTCGGATTCACGATGCCGGTCTATCTCATGCTCTACGGCATCAAGCGCTTCATCGTCGAGATGTTCCGTGGGGACCTCAATCCCACCTCGCTCGGATTTGGCGTGCTCACGGATCAGCAGGTCTTCGCGGTCTTCATGCTGATTCTCGGCATCGGCCTCTTCATCTACATGCGGAGTTGGCCCAAGACACCTCCAGCGCCCGCGCCCGCCGCATCGCCGCCAGCGTCGCGCAAGAAGAAGCGCTAGACTATCCCGCCGAAGTCCATTTCACCTCCAAGGCGCCAAGACACCCGGAATGAGGGCGAACCTCTTGGTGCCTTGGTGGTTCAAATTCTTGTTCTTGGTGGTTCGGATTGCTGGCGTCTCAACGTCTCGCGGGTGCCAGTACGGGCCGGACAAAATCGCGGATGAAGCGTTCTACCCCGGGCGTGTTCAGGTGGTCGAGGTTGTAGTAGTCCTTCCGGTCCGGCATGGCGCCGGAGAAATCGTGCACGTCGAAGCCGCCGGCCGCTTTCTGTTCGTCCAGCCAGGCGAACATCCGCGCCGCGCCGGGTTCCGGCCCGAGGAGGGTCGGGGGCACAATAACGTGAAAGGCCATCCCTTTCTCGCGGCAATAGTCCGCAATCTTCTTGAACTCCCCGGCGTAGCGCAGGAAGTTCTCCTCGCGCAGGCCATCGCCGTAGAGCGATTTCATCCGCACCTGGATTCTGGCAGGGTCGACGGCCTCGGGTTCGAGTACATAGGGCTGCTCGTCGAGCGGCTCGGCCTGTTGAAAGAACCAGTCGTAACTGAATTTTGACCGGATGTACGTGAGGATGCTCCGAAGCGGATAGCGGTTCACGATGAGCTTCTTGAGGAAGGAGCAACGCAGCGGTTCAAAGTAGATGAACTTATGAGAATCGTTGGCGCCGGTCGAGTAGAACACGAAGGGATCGAGGAAGTACACCACCTGCTTCGCACGGTTGCCCTGCTCGCAGAAATGCTCCAGGAGGAATCGCGCGGGCCGAATGCCGCCGCCCGTCGGCAGGGCAAGATTGGCCACCCGCATGCCCAACTCCCGCTCGGTGGCCTCTTTGTTCTTCCTGAGCCGGGAGAACTGATAGGCGTGGGAACTGCCCAGAAATGCCACATCGAAAGCGCTGTGCTTCGGGGTCGTGAGCAGCACCGAATCCGTCTCCCACCGGGCATAGTGGAGGCGGACATCGTGCAGGGTGAGCACCGCCCACCCGACAGCAACGTTTAACGCCACGAACAGGACGCTTTTAATTATAAACAGTCGCATATCAACTCAAAATGATTAAATACATCGAATTTCATCTCAAAATCAGAACTGAAAATAGAGGAACTCCGTTTGGCGCAAGGCCCCGAAGAGGAAGATGCCCCAGAGCAACGCCGAATACACGGCCCAGCGGAAGGGCAAGGGCCGGGCGTTAAGCCAAGCTTGGGAGAGTCCCTTCTCTCTTAATACTTGCACAACAAGAATCAAAACAATAAAAACGAACGAAAGAAACCAGTCGCGCGGCCAGAGGCCAAAGCTGCTGCGCGGGTCGCCCCAAAGCCCGGCATCGAACACACTGCCCCATCCCGTGACGAGGTGGGTGGCGATGTAGCCCGCCGCCGAGAGGCTGTCGGCGCGGAAGAAGATCCAGGCAAAGCTCACCAGGAGGAAGGTGAGCCCGATACCCGCGAGCCGGCCGGGCAACCCGGGCTCCCGCCCCCCGCGCAGGCGGAGGCGCAGGCCGGTGCTGAGGCGCCCGCCCATGAGATAAGCGGCATGGAGCAACCCCCACACCACGAAGGTCCAGTTCGCGCCGTGCCAGAGTCCGCAGAGGAAGAAGACGATCAGGATATTGGCGCACCAGCGCGGGACCGGGACGCGGTTGCCCCCGAGCGGGAGATATAGGTAGTCCCGCAGCCAGAAAGAGAGGGAGATGTGCCAGCGCCGCCAGAAGTCGGCCACAGAAACCGCCAGATAGGGCTGCCGGAAGTTCTCGCGCACGCGGATGCCGAGCACCTGCGCGGCACCGATGGCGATGTCACTGTAGCCGGAGAAGTCGCAGAACAACTGGAAGGCGAAGAAGACTGTGGCGAGGCACAGGGCGGGACCGGGATAGTGTTCGGGCTGGCCATAGACCTGATCGACCAGCTGGGCGAGCCGATCGGCGATGACCACTTTCTGGAAGAGCCCCCACGCCATGCGCTTGAGGCCATCCGTCACGCGGACATACTCGAACACCGCGGTGCATTCGAGCTGCGGCAGAAGGCTGCCCGGGCGTTCAATAGGGCCGGAGAGCACTGTCGGGAAGAAGGCGATGTAGAGTGCGAAACGGCCAAGATGGCGTTCGGGGGCCTGGCGGCCCAGGTAGACTTCGATGCTGTAGCTCAGGGCCTGGAACGTGTAGAAGGAGATGCCCACGGGAAGCAGAAAGCGGAGTTCAGGCAGGGCGAACGGGCCGAGGAGCGGCCGAAACGTGTTGCTGAAGAAGCCGTAGTACTTGAAGAAGAAAAGCAGGCCGAGGCTCAGGCCGAGAGCACCCCAGAAGCAGGCGCGCCTCCACCGGGGGTCCGGGCTCGCTCCCATGAATCGGCCGCCGAGGTACGCCGTCAGGGTGACGCCCGCAAGCAGGAGCGCATAGCCCGGTTCCCACGCCATATAGAAGTAATAGCTCGCTGCAAGCAGCCACGCCCAACGCCACCGGAAGGGCAGCGCGAAATACACGGCCGCCACCACCGGGAAGAACGCGGCAAAATGCAGGGAATTGAAGAGCATGATCCACTCCACGGACAACGCCCGCGATTGTAGCACAGCCCGGCTGTCGCGCGACCAGCGCTCTCGGCGGGCGTCCGTTCGGGCCGTCGCTCGAGACTACAGCGATAAGTCCCTCCCCGTTCACGCCCGAAAACCTCGGAAGGCCCACTCTGCCTAGACAGCGTTGTGACACTCCGGCACCGCATCTTGCCAAGACGGGTAATCCTTCGTGCGCCGCACATGCACCTAAGACCGAATTGGGGTGTTGCGTTGGCTCTTCACTTCTGTTCACACCCTGCTTTTCCCGGAAAGAGCGGTTTTATTGTTTCCGTTGGAATCACCATAGGATTTCTGCTATCATCTGCCTTTCCATGTATTTTTGACCGTCTATGCAGCAGAGAGAGACAGGAATTAGAATAAAATGAATAAACACGCCATCCTGAGACTACCCCTGGTTGCCCGAGCGTTCCTTTTCAGCGCCATGCGGCCCTGGCCCGTGGCGCTGCTTATATTCCTGACAATTTCGGGGATTGGACAGGCCAACGAAGGCGTCTTTCTCTTCGGCAACGATGCCCAGCAGCTTGGCCGGGCCGGCAGCGGGGTGGCAAGTCCGCGGAGCGCCTACTGGTCGTATCTGAATCCGGGCAGCATGATCGGGCTGGACAGCCGGGTGGACCTGACGCTCTTCAACGTGTTTCCGAAAGTGGAGGCCAAGCCGCGCGGCCTGATTGGGAACCGTCTGGACGGGACGCTCGAGGCGGGCGGGATGTTCAACGTGCTGTCGGGCGGGATGATCTACAGTCTCGAAGAGTACGGGAGGATAGGCGGCGGGTTATATGTGCCGAGCGGGACGGGGGTCGAGTACGAACATTCCCGGAACATCGTGTCCCGGCTCTTCCAGAACAACGACGACCGGAAGCTCATGTATCAGCATTTCCGGCTGGTCCTTTCCTATGCCTATGAGTTGCCCTACGGCATCGGGGTGGGCGCAAGCCTGCACACGTCGGTCTCGCGCTTCCGCACGGACCACATTACGCTGAAGTTCCGGCCAACGCGCGGCGACAACGAATGGGACGAGGCCTACGGCATCGGCTACGGCCTGGGCGTGTACAAGGCGTGGGAACGCTTCTCGGTGGGCGCGAGCTACATGTCGCGCCACTACACGCAGAAGATGGACAAGTACAAGGACCTGCTGAAGTACTCGCTGGATACGCCGCAGATTGTGCAGGCGGGCATGGGCTTCAAGCCCTGGAAGCCGCTCGAGCTTACGCTGGATTTCAAATACCTGAACTGGAAGGGCGTGCCCAATTACGGGAACAAGCTGATGAAGGGCGGGTTCAACTGGCACGATCAGTACGCGGTGAAAGCGGGCGCGGAATGGACTGTGAACAAACACTGGCGGCTGATGACGGGCTTCGCGCATGCAACGACGCCCATTGACGAAGACCACGTCTTCCTGAGCACGCTGGTTCCGGTCACTTGCGAGGACCACATCACGCTCGGATGCACCTACGCCCTCAACGAGCATCATGAGGCCCATTTCGTGTGGGTGCACGGGATCAAGAAGACGATCAAGGACACCGGCCGGGGCGATCTGCTCTCCCGCCTCGGGCGCGGCAGCGAAATCAGTTCCGACGGCAACTCTTTCGCGATCGGCTACAGCTACAAGTTCTGAGTAGAAGGCGCGGCGCTCAGTCCTTAGGGATTGGACAGACAAGTCCAACCGGAGCGTTGTTGTGTGCCGCGCACCCTACTTCATGGCGGGACGCGTCATCTCGGCCCAGGCGTCCTTGTACACGAAGAAGTTGACACCGTTGGCGCCGTTCGTGCGCACTTGTTCGGCGCTCTCGGCCATGCGCGGGTCGTCAATGTAGATGATGGGCGCAAGCTCCTTGTCCGGGCCGATCACCGCGCGGGCCATTTGGGTTTCGTGGCCGATGGCCTGCGGCGGCAGCGCCGCGCGAATCTCCTCGATCTTCCGCTGCGGCACGGCTTCATCAAGGCCCAGCCAGTTCAGCACAAGCGTCATGACGGCCGCTTCGTTCGGCGCGCCGGAGAAACCGATTTCCTCGGGGATGTTTGTGAGTTCCCAATTCAAACAGGCTTCGCCGGGCTTGTCCGGATAATTGCGGTAAATCATGGGCGCGAAGACATCCATGAACTCCGCGAGGTCGACATAGGACTGTCCGACGAGCGGCGCGAGGGACGGGGTGAAGATGTACACGCCCATGCGCAGCTTGGCGCCATGGATAATCTCGCTGAGGCTGCGGAAGTGTTCCGTGACACAGGTCCGCCGGAAGCGGAGCCATTCAAGAACGCCGGGGTACTGTGTAAGGAACTCGGTGATGCCGGCGGGGGCATGCAGCCAGACAGCGGCGCGTTTGCTCGATTCGCCTTTCGCCGAAAGCAGACTGTAAAGTGCTTTCACATCCTGCTTCATTCGGGAAAAGTCGAAACCGAGTTTCGCGGCTTTCGCCGCGCACGTCTCGCAGAAACATGTGAAATAGGCATTCAATCCCGAGGCCGGGGATGCAAAGCGGCACCCGTCAACCAGAATGCCCTGGATACCTTTTGTGGCGGCCATGTCCGTGTAGGATTTCAGGCTGCGCTCCCGGATTGCCGGATTGTTGGGGCAGCCCGATCCGAACCAGATGCGGTGTTCGCCGTTGATGTCCACGGCCTGCGCCGCGGTTTCGTCCTGTCCCACGCCGAAGGCGCCGCCGCAGAGCCACGCCTCCATGCCATTCTCGCGTATGGCCGCAATCGTGGGTTCGCCGCCCGCCACGATCACGTCAAAGCCCGCCTGTTTGTAGGCCGCGGCCATTGCCTTGGGATCGGTTCCGCCGAATCCGTGCATCCAGTATCGGCATTTCGCCACGGGACCACCCTCCTTCGTGCTGCCGTCTTGTCCCATCGCCGTGCGCGCGTTCAACGCGACCGCGCCTGCCGCCGCCAGTTCGAGAAATGCGCGCCGGGGTATCGAAGTGCTCATCAGAATTCTCCTCCAACCTGATGTGGACTATCGTACTTGGCGGCAGACCGGAAGGCAAACAGGAGAAGCGTGCATGGATGGGTTATTGGGGGAAGATTTCGCCGAGCAGGGCATCCAGGCGTTGGCGGTAACAGGCGAAGTCTGCGTAGGGCAGATAGGCACGGACGGAGTCGTTGAGGTGCGGAATGTACCGGCCCTCTTCGAGCAGGGGGCGGACCTCGTTGTTGAGTACGGCTTCGATGGCCGCGGAGCCCTGGGCGACTGCGCGCCAATCGATGCCTCCAAGCAGGCAGAGGCCCTTCCCATAGGCCTTTCGGAGCCCGGCGTATGTGATTCCTGACTGCGGCCCTTCTTCGATATTGAACGCCGTCACACCCGCATCAAGCCAGACGGGAAAGAAGTCCTGGACGGCGCCGGTGGACCACAGGACGCGAAACCGAACGCCGTGACGTTCCAGGCAATCGTTGACCCGCCTCAAGGCCGGCCCTGCGAAATGACGATATTCATCCGGGCCAATCACCGCGCCATGATTGGAGGCGATGGGTTCGTAGAGCAGGACGAAATCCGGAGCGAGCGCGGGCAGGACGCGGTCCAACATCGATTCGATAAACGCCGCGTAGTGGGACATCGCCGCTTCGGCGAGTTCGGGTGCTTCACGAAGGGCGGTGAGCGACGCATCGAGCGACGCGCCGTTCGAGACGCCGAGAATCTGGAAGAACCCTTCATTCCACGGCGCGACATAGGGCACCTCGCCGCGCGCACGGGCGGCCTCGGCGGCCGCTTGCCAGCCTTCGGGAAAGCGCCCGGGATGTTCCGGGTCATAGGCCCTGCGCAGGGCTTCGAGGGCCGCCGCATGTGTCAGCGGGACACTCTCTTCCGGGAGCCGCCGCCACGGCAGTTCAATTTCGAACGTGCGCAGCAATCCAAAAGCCGCTTCCGGTGTCCGTTGGCCGAGATGTCCCTCCGCACGCCAGCGTTCCAGCGTTTCCGGGGCAAATTCACTTTCGAAGCGCGGGGGAACCTCGATAGTATCGCCGCGAAGCATCTTTTCCAGTTTTGCTTTGAGACCCATCGGCATGTCTTTCCTGTCCGGCGTCAAATGCTGCCTTGTGTTCTCCGCCGGCCCCATGGACCTTACGGACGAAATGGGCACTATGGACGGGCTCCCGGGCTCAGCCGAAGGTTTGACGCATGCGGTCGCAGTAGTAGCGGACGTTGTCCCACTTGCCGTCGGGGGCGATGCGGTGATCGGGGCAGGGGATGAAACCGCCGAGATCCACGAGGGGCTTGAGGCGCTCAACTTCGGCGTCGATGGCGGCGAAGTCATGGGCGAAGACGACTTTGTTCATCCCCCCCACGCCCAGCATGCCCGTTCCAAACTGCGCGCGCCAGGGGGCGATGCTGGCATTCCAGGTGCCGACCTCGATGGGAAACATCGTATTGACGCCGTTGTTGAACCACGTGGGGATGAGGGCATCGATCCAGCCGTCGCAATCGAGCGAACATATGTTGAGGCCGTAGCTCTGGCAGAGTCCGGTGATGCGCTGATAGTGCGGGCCGACCTTCTCGTCAAAGACGGAGGGAATGATGAGGGGGCCGTTCTTGAAGCAGATGTCTTCCCAGAAGTGCGCGAAGTCGAACCTGGCGCCGCTTTCGAGCAGGCGCTTCGTGCACTGATAGCAGAGATCGCCGTAAACGTTGATAATCTCATCGAAAAGATCCGGGTCCTCGGCGAAGAGGTAACTGGCGCCGACGACGCCCAGGATATTGCGGGCGCGGCCGAAGAGGCTGCCGCAGTGGAGGCCGAGCGTATAGTCGCGCTCGCCTTGCTGGAGGAATTCGCGGCCGCCTTCGTCGAAGCGGATCATCTTGTCGTTGGCCCGAACCATGGCCGCATTGATGCGTTCCTCGGAGAACTGCAAGCGCGGCAGATACTGTTCTTCCCAGTCCTTCCGGGTCTTCAACGTGTGTTCGATCTCGGCGGGAATCGAGGTGGCGCCCGGTTTCTCGAGAACCACCACGCCCTCGTCGTTCATCACTTTCTTCGAGCCATCGGGCAGTTCCTCCAGTTCGCGGCGCTCGAAGGCGGGCAGGAGATGAGTGTTGGGCATGACGCAGGAATACCAGTTGAAATCAAAGCCGAGTTTCCGGCTGACCACCGCGTCCATTGTGTTCCCGTCTTTCCATTCCCTGGCTTCCTCTTCCGTGAGGTGGCCTTCGGCGGCCCACTTCTCGAGGGTCTGGTCCCAGAAACCGAAATGGACGACCGGCAGGCGGTCGTAGGATTGATAATTAAGCACCGCCATGGCGCGTTCGCGATCGTTCATGGGGAATCTCCTCCGCGTTGAGCGACGCTAATGATAAACGGCGGCCGCGTCAAAAACAACGCCAGGGAAAACTTGGAATCGCCATCCCGTACCCTTCATACTACCGGCGTTCTGGGGGCAATCTCGGGTACGCAGAGGAAAACAATGCCATTGGAAACGTTACCCCCCATAGACCGCGAGGTGGCGCGGAAGCTGATGGAGATCGAAAGTCTCCCGACGCTGCCGGCAGTAATGCATCAACTGCTCGAGTGCGTACAGGATGAAGACACCTCTGCCGAGGACGTGACGGCGCTCGTCGAGCGGGACGTGGCCATGTCCGCGCGCATCTTGCGCCTGGCGAATTCGGCGTTCTTCGGCCTGCGCCACAAAGTGGACACGGTTCGCCGCGCGGTGGTGGTCGTGGGTTTTGACACGGTCCGGATGCTGGCGCTGGCGATGTCGGTATTCGACGCGTTGGGGCGGCATCAACCGCTCGCACTGGATCCGGAAGAGTTCTGGCTCCATTCCCTGGGTTCAGGCAAGGCGGCACAGTGGCTGGCGGCGGAGGTTTCGGGCGTGGAATCGGCGGGAAGCTGTTTCACGGCCGGACTGCTGCACGATGTCGGCAAGTACTTTCTGGCTCTGGCCTTGAAGGAAGAGTACGTGCGGGTGGTGGCGTGCGCCCGGGAGACCTGCCAGAACATGCAGCGTGTGGAATCTGGTATGATTGGGATGACCCACGCCGACGCCAGTTGGTGGATGGCGAAGAAATGGTCGCTGCCCGCGAATATCAGTGATGCGCTGGGGTTTCAGGGCCGATCGGAGGTGTATCAGGGGTGCCATTGGCGGGAAGTGGCTATTGTGGAACTGGCGAGCGATATTGCCCGGGCAGCACAATTCGGCCTGGCGGCCGATTACGCACCCGTGGAATTCCCCGGGACTGCAGGGGAACGCCTGGGCCTGACGCAGGCGCGAATCGCGGACGGCATAGCGCATTTGAGCGGGTACGAAGACGAAGCGAAGCAGTTTCTGGAGACACTCCGCAATCCGTAAAGGGACCGTCTTCGAGGCAGGGGAACCGATGAGATGAAGGGACAGGGCACAGGGAAGACAGCCGCGCTTGAACGGGCATTGCAGGACGCGACCACCCGTTACGAGCATCTTGTGACTCAGCTTTCCCTGCTGCGCCGCTTCGACGAACTGGCTGAAGCCGCCGGCGATTTGGACGAACTGTGCCGGAATCTGGTGACGGCGCTGGCGCCCGTGATTCCCGGCGAGCAGTGTTCCATCATGCTGCTGGACGTTACGGAGACTCATCTCCAGTTGCGGGCAGGAGCCAGTCCCTTCGACAGCCAGGCCCTGGCGGAGGCGGCGCCCGTACGTTTCCAGCTGGGCGAAGGCATCGCAGGCCATGTGGCACAGACCGGCGAGGCGGTGTTCGTGGATGATGTCCGCACGGATACTCGTTTCGTGCCTCCGCTCGCACAGCAGGTGACCGTCGGTTCGCTGTTGTGTTTCCCGGTGACCTCCTCCGGAAAAGTGCTCGGCGTGCTCAACGTCAGCCATCCCGCGGCGAATCATTTCACGGAGGAATCCAAGCATGCACTGCTCCTGATGGCGGAACACGCCGGGCGCGTGCTGGCCTCCTTTCATTCTCGGGCCTCTCTGCAGGAAACCCGTCAGCGTCTGGACCTGGTCCTGGACGCGTCCCGTGTGGGGCTCTGGGACTGGAACCTGGCCACGGATGAGGTGGAACGCGGCGCCTGGATTGCCGAAACCTTTCCATTGGAGCCCAGCACAAAGCCCTCCACCTTCAAGAACCTGTTGGGCCTGCTGCATCCCGACGACGTGCCGGAAATGCTGCGCCGCATCCAGGCTCATCTCTCCGGCGGGAGTGCGAGTTACGAGGCCGAATACCGGGCCCGGACCTCGACCGGCGAATGGCGCTGGCTCCTGAGCACGGGCCGAATCATAGCGCGCGACGCGAACGGAAAGCCGTTGCGCCTCGCAGGCACGCAAATCGACGTGACGGAACGGAAGAAGGCCGAAGAAACCCTGCGCGCGAGCGAGGCGAAATTCCGCATGTGGGCGGAGAGCACGACGGCGGCGCTGGTGATTTACCGGGGCCATCAGACGCTCTACGCAAATCCTGCGGCCGCCCTGGTCACCGGCTACTCGCAGGACGAGCTGCTCTCGATGAGTTTCCTGGACTTCATGCACCCCGATTTCCGGGAGCAGGTGCGGAATCGGGCGCAGGCCCGGACGAAGGGGGAACCCGTGCCCCCGCACTATCAGGTGAAGATCGTGCGGAAAGGCGGCGAAGAGCGCTGGATGGATTTCGCGGCCTGCACGATAGAATTCGACGGGCAATTGGCCCATCTGGGGACGGGCATCGACATCACGGAGGCGAAGCGCGCCCAGGAAGCGCTGAAGCACAGCGAAGAGCGTTTCCGGGCGGAGTACAAGAGCATCCCCGTTCCGACGTACACCTGGCAGCGAAAGGGGGATGATTTTGCGCTGGTGGACTATAACGACGCCGCCTTCGCCATCACCCACGGGCACGTTTCCGATTACATCGGCAAGAGCATGACGCAGATGTACCGCGACATGCCCGAGATCCAAGCGGAGATGCGCCTGTGCTATGAACACCGGCGCCCGCTCCGGCGCGAAATGCGATACCTCTATCAGCGAACCGGCGAGATGCGCTACTTGGCGGTGGCCTACGTGTTCGCGCCGCCCGATCTCGTGGTGGTGCATACCGACGACATCACGGAGCGCAAGCATACCGAAGACCTGATGCAACTGCTGCTCGAAACCACTTCGCACTTGAGTGCGGTCGGGGGATTGCGGGAGGCGCTCGAGATCATTCTCGGCGCCGCGCTGCAGATCGAAGGCATTGGCGGCGGCGGAATCTACCTGCTGGACGAGCACAGCGGGGAATTGAAACTGGCACATCACGTAAATCTGCCTCCCCGCTTCATCGAGAATGTGCTGTCCTATGCCCCCGGCACCTCCCAGGCGACACTGGTGACAAACGGCCAACCGTGGTACGGCTCGTGCCGCGAGGCGAAGAAGTCCATCGATATCCACGAGTGGCCGGCGGAAATGCGCGCACTGGCCCTGATTCCCATCCGGCATCAGGGCGTCAGCGTGGGTTCGCTCAATCTGGCATCCTTCACTCAGGATGCGGTGCCGCCGCACGTGCAGCAGGCTTTGGAGACGCTCGCCTGGAGTATCGGGGGCATTCTGGCGCGCGTGCGCGCGCAAGAAGCCGAGAAGGAAAGCCGAAGGAACTTCGAGACGCTGTTCAACGCGCTCCAGGATTTGCTGTTCATTGTTGACCTCGAGGGAACGATCGTCAGCGCGAATCAGACCGCCTGCGTTCGGTTGGGCTACACGCTGGAGGAATTGACGAAGAAGCGCCTTTCCGAGTTGCACCCGCCTGAACTCCAAAACGTGGTCATTGAGACCCTGTCCGGCATGCTGGCAGGGACCAGGCAGGAGTGCGTGCTCCCGATGCTGACACGGGCAGGACAAGAGATTCCTGTGGAGACACACGTGGTTCGGGGGAAATGGGGCAATCGTGATGTGTTCTTCGGCGTGTCGCGCGATATTACGGAACGGAAGCGCGCGGAAGAGGCGTTGCGCGCGAGCGAGGAGAAGTACCGCACCTTCGTACAGAACTCGCCGGAACCCATCGTGCGCGTGGATCGGGACATCCGGTACGTGCTGGTGAATCCCGCGTTTCTGGAATTGACCGGTCTCACGGAGGAACAGGCGCTGGGCAAAACGGTGGAGATCATCCGGCCGTTGTTCCATCCCCAGGATCTTGCCTGGCTGCTCGAGGATGCCAAACGGGCACTAAGCACGGGGCAAAAGCAAGTCAGCGACGTGCGGTACCGGCGCCGGGACGGGAAATGGGGCTGGATGTCCCACCTGGCATATCCGTGGTACGAAGCCGACGGCACGCTGGGCGGGCTGGAAGCGGTCGGCCGGGATATCACCGGCCGAAAGGAAGCCGAGTACGCGCTGGTGAAGCGCGAGGCGATCCTGAATGCGGTCGCCTATGCGGCGACGGAGTTCCTCAAGGCGGAATCCTGGGAAGAGCACGTGGCCGATGTGCTGGCGCGTTTCGGCGAGGCGGCACAGGTCAGCCGGGCGTATATCTTCAGGAACCACCGGACGGCGGAGGGCCTTCTGCTGAGCAGCCAGCGCTATGAATGGACTGCACCGGGGATCTCGGCGGAGATTGACAACCCGCGGCT
Source organism: Candidatus Hydrogenedentota bacterium (assembly GCA_903837785.1). Taxonomy (GTDB): domain Bacteria; phylum Hydrogenedentota; class Hydrogenedentia; order Hydrogenedentales; family CAILVY01; genus CAILVY01. Next base: position 399 of record CAILVY010000282.1, on the reverse strand, counting down.
TCAGTCCATTCCGTGCCAGGATGAGCGTTTCGGCCGTTGGATAAGCCTGCTGGAAACGGGACAGACGATGGTTTGCCTGACCGCATCCGTGCCGGAACCTGAACGCGAATTCCTGCAGTCGCAGGGAGTCCTTTCCATGGCAGCCGTGCCGATCTTCTGCGGCGACACCTGGTGGGGCTTCATCGGTTTTGACGACTGTTGGGTGGATCGCCAGTGGTCGGCCGCGGAACTCGAGGCATTGTCGGCGGCGGCCAGCACGTTGGGCGCGGCCATCGAGCGCAAACAAGATGAGCGCACGATTGCCGAACAGCGGCTGAAGATGGCGGCCGCGGCACGCCTGACTTCGCTCGGGGTAATGGCCAGCGGGGTCGCCCATGAGATCAACAATCCCCTGGCGGT